>JAGQYJ010000079.1 GCA_020436145.1 Cyclobacteriaceae bacterium
CTCCCGAATCGTACTTACCCCCTGTATTTATTTTGGAAACACAGTCCACAACTTTACCTAATGGTATGCCGCGCCCGTAATCTCTTATTTCAACACGATGGTCTGATATCTTCACATCTATGGTTTTCCCAAAGCCCATCATGTGCTCGTCAATCGCATTGTCAATTACCTCTTTCACCAACACATAAATACCATCGTCCTGCGCTGACCCATCTCCCAGCTTTCCAATATACATTCCGGGGCGCATGCGAATGTGCTCCTTCCAATCCAGCGATCGAATACTATCTTCTGTATAATTACTTACCTCTGCCATTAAACTCCACTAATGATTACTATTTATGAATTATAAGAAATGGTCAATTTTAATTCTGTCTTTTCAACGCCAATCCTGACTCAATTATTTGGAAATAAACGTTAATTAAGCTCTTTTTAGTGACTTGCACAAACACCATTTCTCAAGCAATTTTTAGTCATATGTGCGTAACTAATTAAAAATCTGCGAATTGTCCGATTTAGAAAAAAAATTACTTTAAACGTCTTTTTTTGTAGTCGCAAGCGAGTAAGTGAACGCCATGAGCCATATAGCAAATAATCCTTCACTTAAATAGAAGAAAGGAGCAAAATTGGAATAGTTAAAGTTTTCGCGACCATTAAGAATTTCTACAAAGGTTAATGACACTGAAAAAAAGAAATTTATAATTGCGGTAAGCACTACCAGATAGTTGGCTATAAGTTGGAAAGTCTTTTTAGGTGAAGCAGCTAAGATTGCCGACAAAACATATAAAAGTGCATTGCTCAAAACGATAAAGGATAACGAACCATAAAAGAATAAATCGCGGGTAACATACTGAACTGGAGCCCCTATTTCATCAAGTAAGATAAGTACTTGCTCCGGCAATCCTGCATACGAAATAAAAAACACTATTACCAATGCTATTATTGACAATATGCGAACCGTATTTACTATTTTAAAAGTCATTCGATATTAATTTGGGAGCACAAGTTTAGCTAAAAAATACTGCAGCTGTTTCTATTTAATTGGAATTAAATACTTTTGACAAATTCAAACATAGACGCCATGAATGCCAACCCAATTGTCCTTTCAATACCCATTTTTGCGGTGCTTATAATACTGGAGGTAATTATTCAATGGATTAATAATCGCAAACTTTATAGATTGAATGATGCAGTGACCAATATTAGTTGTGGCATTACCCAGCAGGTATCGGGCATATTTCTAAAACTGTTTGGTATAGGTGTTTATCAATTGGTTTTTGAACACTTTGCCATCTGGCAGATTCCGACCAATTGGTACACGCTGGTTATACTATTTGTAGCCACGGATTTTGCCTACTACTGGGCACACCGTATGAGCCATGAGATTAACTTGTTTTGGAGCGGCCATGTAGTACATCACCAAAGCGAAGATTACAATCTTTCTGTAGCCTTGCGTCAAAGTTCCTTCCAGGTAGTCTGGACATTCGCTTTCTATCTGCCTTTGGCAGTAATTGGGTTCAACACCATTGATTTTGCATTGATGGCTGCACTAACTACCCTCTATCAATTCTGGATTCATACGGAGCTTATTGGCAAACTTGGTATTCTGGAGTACATATTGGTTACTCCCTCCCACCATCGTGTTCATCATGGTCGTAATCCCAAGTATATTGACAAAAACCATGGAGGTACTTTTATTTGGTGGGATATGCTATTTGGCACCTATCAAAAAGAGGAAGAGCAGCCAACTTATGGGGTCACCAAACCGGTAAACAGTTGGAATCCTGTCTGGGCCAATTTTGCCAACTTTGAGATTATGGGTCATGAATTGAAACAAATTCCACGGTTTGCTGACAAGATCAGGTATTTGTTTTTTAAACCAGGGTGGTATCCTGAAGAGCTAGGAGGGTATCAGCCAGCTCCAGCAATTGATAAGGCTACGTACAAAAAGTATGATACCAAGGTATCAAAATCTTTAAACGGATATGTACTATACCAGTTTCTTGCTACGCTTGGTTTTACGACCTGGTTTTTATTTAACCAGGGAGATTTAGAACTGGGACCTAAAGCAGCGGCAGCAACTCTAATATTGGTTACTACCATTACCAGCGGAGGTTTATTCGAATTGAAAAAGTGGGTCTGGCGAGCTGAAACAGGCAGGCTCGCTTTAGTAGCACTCACGGGAGGGTATCTTTGGTATATGAATATAGGGAGCCAGTTGATACCTTTAGTAACTACATTCTATTTTATCCTATCGCTAATTTGGTTACTTGTGGCAAGGAGATCAGTTATTAATGACTAAGTATATATTTGTTTTTCTTGCCTCAATATTTTTTCTAGGCTGTAGCAAGTCAGCAATAGAATTACGGGAATTTAATAAAACAACCTGGGAGCAAGATAAGAACGGGTGTGGTGGAACAAGGAAAACTATAATTGAAACTATAGTTGAGCAAAAAAGCAAACTGATGGGTGCCGAACAAAAGCAAATAACCAATTTGCTTGGAAAAGCAGATAAGTATGAGCTCTATAAAAGGAATCAGTATTTTCTTGTGTACTCAATTGACCCAGGGAGCAGTTGCGCGGACTATAATAAAAATAAAACAGCCAACCTAACTATTCGATTTAACGCGTTGGGGCGAGTAAATGAAGTAGTTTATTATCCATAATAACATGATAACACATATTGTATTTTTTAATATAAAGCCCGAACTCAATAAAGAAGAGGTACTAAATAGTTTGAAAAAACGACTTTTGAACCTAAACCACAGTATCAAAGAGTTAAAACATCTTGAATTCGGTATTAATTTCAATAGTTCTCCTGCTTCCTATGATGCTGCGTTATATTCCACATTCGATTCTAAGAAGGACCTTGAAACCTATCAAAACCATCCAGAGCATATTGAAGCAAAAGAATACATTGCTGATGTAACTACCACCAGAGCTGTGGTTGACTACGAGATCTGAGACTCCTTTTTCATAGGTATTTAACTGACTGTTAGGCATATTACCTACTCAAAATAGGACATTCTAGGACAAAATACGTAGGCGGATTAGGTGCATATCAGGATAATTTAGGTTACAAACCTGCCCCACTTTTGCATTGTAATTTAAACACAACAACAAAATCATTTAACAAACTAGAAACTAATTCGGCTATGAAAAAGTTATTCGCTTCAATTATTATCGCAACCTTGGCTTTCACTTCAACAGTGTTTGCTCAGGAGTCAATCACTAAAGTTCAATCTTTGTATATCTACAATTTTGTTAAAAATATTCAGTGGCAAAACGTAGGTGACAAATATGTGATTGGTGTTTATGCAAATGATGCAACTGTAAAAGAAATTCAGGAAGTATTAGGCATCCGTCAATTCAATGGCAAATCTTTTGAAATAAAGAAAATATCAAGCCCTACTGAGGCTTCAGAATGCCATATAGTTTACGTAAGTGCTTCTAATGGTTCTAACGTTAAGAAAATGCAAGAAAGTGCCAACCTTAAAAATACTTTGGTAGTTTCTGAAAGAGGTCAATTGAACAACGGAGCAGCTATTGCTTTTGTTCTTGAAAACTCTAAGTTGAAATTTAAAATCAACGAATCTGCTTGTACTGCTTCTGGCTTACAAGTTAGTAAAGGCCTTCTTTCATTAGGAGTTTAATTTATCCCTCCCAAAAATTGAACTGGTAAAGGCGCTCATTATGAGCGCCTTTTTTTATTCTACCAATTTTATTTCAACAGACTGTGAATTGAAACTAAAAGTATCTCCCTTTTTCTTTCCTGTAAGAAGTCTACCAAGTGGAGAAACTGGTGACAACACAAAAATATCCTTGTTATTAATCTTAAGCTTTCCCAGGCTAATTGCCAAATAAAAATAACCCGTTGTTGTATGAATCAGGCTCCCAAGTTCACATACTTCACTTATTTTTTCAGGATTGATCTGGTTAAGAACCTTTTTTAACTTAAGTAACTCAAGCAGTTGCGTTTCCCCTTTTTCACGCTCAAGCATCATCATGGCCCTGCCTGTTTCATACTTGTCTCCTACACTACTTTTGGATTCCTGGTTGGCGGCCTTTTGTGCTTCCTTTATAAGTTGCTCGGAGCGAGCAATACGCTCGTCCAGCAAATGGTGACACATTTGATATAATTCGGGCTTAAAGCTCATTACTTATTTTGGGCTTTGGCCCAATTGTCGCGTAAGCCAATAGTTCTGTTAAACACAATATTCTTTTCTGTGCTATCCAAATCAACAGAAAAATACCCCTGGCGCTCAAATTGCACAGTATCGCCTTGCTTTAAGGTTTTAACAGAAGGTTCAAGTTGTGCATGTTTTATAATATTCAAAGAATCCGGGTTCAACAGCTTAGTGAAATCATCGCCTGCAGCAGCAGGGTTTTCATCCAGAAATAGTCTATCGTAAAGTCTTACCTCTGAATCAACGGCTTCACTGACACTTACCCAACTTAATGTACCCTTTACTTTTTTACCTGATGTATCCTGACCGCTCTTTGTATCCGGGAAGTATTCACATTTAATTAGTGATACATTGCCATTGTCATCTTTTTCATATCCTGTGCAACGCACAATGTATCCGTATTTCAAACGCACCTCCCTATCAGGGCCTAAACGGAAAAACTTGCGTGGTGACGGAGGGTCCTCCATAAAGTCGGACCGATCGATATAAACCTCCCGACTAAAGGGAATTTCACGAGTACCGGCTGTTTCGTCTTCCGGATTATTTACTGCATTTACCCATTCTATCTTACCTTCCGGGTAATTTTCGATTACTACTTTTACAGGATCCAAAACCCCCATCACACGATTCGCTGTTTTATTGAGATCTTCTCGTACAGAGTGCTCCAGCAAAGCCACATCGATTACATTATTTCTTTTGGCTACACCTACCCTTGTCGCAAAATGACGAATAGCCGCAGCGGGGAACCCTCTCCTTCGCATGGCGGTAAGCGTTGGCATTCTGGGATCATCCCATCCGGTCACATAGCCTTCTTCTACCAGTTGCAACAATTTACGCTTACTTGTAATAGTATAGCTTAGGTTCAGACGAGCGAATTCAATTTGACGCGATGGGTAGATATCCAGTTCTTTGATAAACCACTCATACAATGGGCGATGGTTTTCAAACTCCAATGTACATATAGAATGCGTCACTTTTTCCATAGAATCAGATTGCCCATGGGCAAAATCGTACATGGGGTAGATATTCCATTTGCTACCCGTACGATGATGAGGCATGCGCTTAATCCTGTACATAGCCGGGTCGCGCATATGCATATTTGGCGAAGCCAAATCTATTTTTGCTCTAAGTACTTTGCTGCCTTCAGGATACTTGCCCTCCTTCATTTCTTCAAACAACGCAAGGTTTTCGTCCACAGTACGATTTCTGAAAGGGCTTTCCTTAGCGGGTTCTGAAGGAGTACCTCTGGTTGCGCTAATTTGGTCTGCCGATTGATCATCAACATACGCCTTACCTGATTTAATAAGCTTTATCGCCCACTCGTACAATTGATCAAAATAGTCGGAAGTGAACAGTGTATCGCCCCAATCATAACCTAACCAGTGAATATCATTGATTATACCATTTACGTAATCCTCATTTTCCTTTTCAGGATTGGTATCGTCAAAGCGTAAATTACACTTGCCATTGTATTTTTTTGCTAGTTCAAAATTCAGCACAATTGATTTGGCATGACCAATATGCAAATAGCCATTCGGTTCTGGTGGAAAACGGGTCTGGATAGATTTATGCTTGCCGGAGGCAAGGTCATCTTCTATAATCTGTTCTATAAAATTCAGTGTGGGTTTGTTCTCCTCCATACTCATTTCACTCAATATTTCCGGCAAAATAAACCGAATTAAAACACAAGGACAACATAGTTATAAGGATGTTACAAAAATCGTGATTTAGCAGTGTCTGTTAAAAGTCTTCCAACCCACCATCATTATTCTCCGGGGTTTCTGTAGGAGCTTGATCTGTGTCCAAATTACTATCTTCCTGTTTATCTTCCCCCTTTTTAGATTCTTTACTCCTATCCTTATTGCTCCCGAATATTCCTTTCAAACTAAATTTTTTGTGACTGGTAGTATCCGCTTCATCAGACTTTGTTCGGTTATTCTGCTTTGGAACATTTGTGCTCTCCTCCACCTTCGCTTTATCTTTATTGAGTTCATCGGCCCAAACCAATTTATCTCTGAAATACCAGTTGTAGTACTTTTGATCAACATTGTACTGAAAAGTTTGGGCAGCCATACGAGCACTATCCAAAGCAGCACTATCCACGACATCTGTTTCTGCATACATCATCACATCTCCGGCAAACAGAGTTGAGTCGGAAGGCTGGGGATAAATAACTTCCATGGGCACTGTTTTGTGATCCAGCCATCGCTCTCTATACTCTTCGTACACCATCAGACCTTCTTTATTCTTGCTGGAATTGAAAAGATCTCTTCTGGGAAAAGAGTCTTCAGCAAAATAGGTAAACCTATTGTGCTGAACAGTTGAATCGAGCAAAAAATAACTTTGGTAGGCAGGGCATATCATGTCAGCCTTACAAGAAGCCAACATAGTTACAACTATCAATGTTGAACACACTGCGTTCAGTCCTTTCATACGGTACCCTGCCTTTTAATGGCAAACGGTAAAATTACGCCCTTTATTTGAATATTTCTATTTATATGATGCTTTAGGACAATTTCAACAATCAGAACTGCACATCAGGAGCCTTTTCGCTACCTTTTTCTGCTTCAAAAGGTGGCCTTCTTTCAAAACCGAACATTCCGGAGAACATAGAGTTCGGGAATTTGCGGATATATACATTATAATCTTGAGCCATCTCATTATACCGTCTGCGTTCCACTGCAATTCTGTTTTCTGTTCCTTCCAGTTGGGCCTGAAGTTCTAAAAAATTCTGATTGGCTTTCAGTTCAGGGTATCGTTCAGCAACTGCCAGCAGTCGTGATAAGGCTGAGTTCAATCCACTTTGTGCTGCTTGGTATTGTTGCATCATAGCAGGTGTGAGATTACTCGCATCAATAGTAACGCTTGTTGCCTGTGCACGTGCTTTGGTAACACTTTCAAACACATCTTTTTCATGCGAAGCATAGCCTTTTACTGTATTTACAAGGTTAGGAATAAGATCAGCTCTACGCTGGTATTGGGTTTCAACATTAGCCCATTGGGTTACTACAGCTTCATCTTTTGAAACCATGGTGTTGTACTTGGACACCCCCATAATGCCAAGAACAACAACTATCGCGATTATAATCCAAAGTGTTTTGTTCATATCCTTACTAATTTTTAGCAAGTTTAGTATTATTACACCAAATGAATAAGTCCGTCACCAAAATACTTATCCTATTTTCAATTGTAGTTAGTCCGTTTTTAGGGGCTCTGGCTCAGGATATTCAGCCCTTGCCACCCCCGGCATATGTCACAGATCAAACCTCAACCTTGTCAAACCAGCAAAAGACCTCACTGACTGCTAAACTGGAAAATTTTGAAAATGAGAAAGGTAGTCAGGTAGTAGTTGTCATTATTTCCAGTACAGGTCCTGAGGAAATTGAACAATATGGTATTCGGCTGGCGGAAGAATGGAAAATTGGGCGAAAAAATATTGACGATGGGGTTATTTTGATTGTGGCAAAAGACGATCGAGAACTAAGGATTGAAGTTGGGTATGGCCTGGAGGGAGCAATACCGGACGCTTACGCGAAAAGAATAATTGAAAATGTAATTATTCCCAATTTTAGGCAAGGTCAGTTTTATACAGGAATTGATGCCGGTACTGATGCCATTATCAGCCTTATTCTCGGAGAAGATTTACCTGCTGTTACAAGCGAACAAAGTAGTTCAGATTCTTTTGAATTAATACCTGTTGGAATGTTTATCATGTTTATTGTTATAGCCATCTTAAGGGCATTTGTGAAAAAGAAATCTGTAAAGTTCGGAATTGCCGGAGGAGTGCTTCTTTTAGGTTGGCTAATATCGGGGGTCATTTTTATTGGTGTTATATTTTCCATTTTTAGTTTGATAATGTTGTTTGCTTCTGGCTCAGGAAGAGGTGGTGGATTTTCTGGAGGAGGATTCTCAAGCGGTGGAGGGTTTTCAGGAGGAGGATTCTCAGGCGGTGGAGGTAGTTTTGGTGGCGGTGGTGCTTCAGGAAGCTGGTAAATTGATACATATGGCAAAGCAAATATTTACATCCGAACAAAAGCAACGTATTACAGATGCGGTTGCTGAACTTGAAAAAGAGTCTTCAGGTGAGTTGGTGTTGTATTATGCCAAAAGCAGTGATAATTATGCGGGAGCAGCCTGGAAGCTTACAGGAATAATGGGAATCGCCTTTACATTCGTAGCATCTTTAGCGGCATATTTGTGGGTTTTGCCCGCCCTATTTACTCCCATAGTAATTTCGATAGTAATTGCATTGGTCATGCTTGCAACTCTTTCATTATCATTGTTGCTTCCGCTGCTTCGCGTAGCTGTTACATCAGACAATGTTGTTGAGCATAGGGTGTTGACGAAAGCTCGTGATATGTTTTTGCAGGAACAGGTTTTTGATACAGTTGACAGAACGGGTATTCTTATCTTTATTAGTGCCCTGGAAAGAAAAGTAGTTGTGCTGGGCGATAGCGGCATTAACCAAAAAATAACCCAGGATGACTGGAAAAATGTGGTTCGACTGGTTATAGCAGGTATTAAGCAAAAGCAAATGACTGAAGGAATCATTAAAGCCGTAGATGCATGCAAAGAGCTTCTTTTAGGTAATGGTTTTACTGTTAAGCCCAATGATACTAACGAACTTCCTGATGCTATACGGATAGAAGAATAGTACATTTCCAATAGGGTTTTGTGTGACAATTATCACTTTTACAGTTGCGCTTAATCATTCTTAACTTATTACAAGGTATTTACTTTTACTTCAACCAGTTAAATGTAAACTGTATTGCCTTCTCACTAATGTGGCAAGTCTGTATTGGTTTTGATAGCAAAGAGGCTCATTCAATTATTGGTTGTAAAACATGTAGCCTACTTTCACTACAAGTATTAGTATAGATCTTGAGGTATTATAGTTTCTCTTATAGCGATGATTTTTTAGAAGGTTTGGCGCATCGCATTTTGGTTTAACCAAACGTTCTTTGAGCCCTCAGCAATGGGGGCTTTTTTTTGTACGCATTTAGCTCAACTTTTCCCTCATTTTCTTTGGGAGACCTTTTACAACTAAATCATATAAGTGATCAATTAGTTCATACATAAGTTGATCGGGTACGGACCCATTAGTAGCAACACCATTCCAATGTTTTTTATTGAAATGGTACGCACTACTTATCCCGGTAAATTGCTCCCGCAATTCAATTGCCCTCACAGGATCGCATTTTAAAGCAATAACTTCATATGTTTCCACATCAATAAGGGCAAACATCTTACCCATAACCTTAAAAACAAGAACAGTTTCGTTGAATGGAAACCCTTCCATAACACCATTTTTCTCCAGACAATAATTACGAAAGCTTTCTATATCCATAAGTTGGTACTAGGAATTAGATATAAAATTAACCTGATCCCTTTCATTAGAAGTATAAATTACGTTAAATTCTTTACCGAAATTTTCAAACTTATGGGACTTTTATTGTTTGCATTTTGGCCCTTATCCTTTTACCTTTAAGTTTGAATAGGTTTGTGCCATGAAAAAACTTACGGTCCTAGTACTACTTCTTGCCCTGGCATTGGATCTTACTGCCCAAAGTTTCTATAACAGAAGGATTGACAGGCGTTGGATCGTTTCGGCAGGGACAGGTACTGCCAAGTACTTTGGAGATCTAGCCAATTCAGGAGAAATATTCCAAAGTACAAGATATAATCTTGCAGCTGGTTTAGAGTACAGGTTTACTTCACGCGTTTCAGCAAGAGGGACACTTACCTATTTCAGGATTCATGGAGATGATAAAGATGCTAGTTCTGAAGGAAGACAAGTAAGAAATTTAAGCTTCGTAGGCAATAATATTGAGCTCTCTGCAGTAGGGGTAGTTCAACTTTTTGAAGAAAAAGGAAGATATTATCAAAGGCCCCTCGTAAATGTGAATGTCTTTGCTGGTTTGGCTTTGTTATACTTTAACCCTAAGGCTGAAATACCTGCCACGGATCATAATGGCAATGCTTTTGCCGATGCTGGAAAGATGACAAGTTTAAGGCAATATCAAACGGAGCAAGTGAAATATAGCCCTGTTACTCTGGCAATTCCATTTGGTCTGGGAGTAAAAATGAAAATTTCACCTTTCTTCAACATTGGAGTGAATGGTGGATACAGGTATACACTTACTGATTACATGGATGATATAAGCACTTTTTACCCAGGCAGTGCTGCATTTACTGACCCTCTTGCACAAGCCCTAAGCGATAGGAGGCCTGAAATAGGATTACCTGTACTAGAAGCGGGACATATCAGAGGAAACCCGGATTATAAGGATGGATATTTTATTTTTAGTGTACGTGCCGAGTATTACCTTCCCCCTGACGTTTTCGGAAATAATAATAGGCGTGGAACTAAAAGAACCAATTATAGGCCACAAAAAAGACCTAGGTACAAAGGGGGTAAGAGAAGATAATTTATCATCCAGCTGTTTTATCAAGTTTAGAAAACTTTGATTCATTACTTATAAATTCAGGAACAAGTTTTTTCATCTTTAGAACCATATCTACCTCTTTCTGGTCAGTGGCAAGCTGAATAATTTCATCTATTGCACTATTAATTTTCAAGAATGGATGATCAATTACTTTGGCAATCATAATTTTTCTATGATGAGTGTTGATACAGTTTTCTTTGTCATTCAATAACTCCTCAAAAAGCTTTTCTCCTTCCCTTAAACCAGTAAATATTATTTCGATTTCTGAACCAGGTTCAAAACCAGAAAGCCTGATCATTTTTTCAGCCAGATCTTTAATCTTAACAGATTTTCCCATATCAAAAATAAAAATCTCTCCTCCCTTACCCATTGCTGCAGCTTCTAAAACAAGCTGACAAGCCTCAGGAATTGTCATGAAGTATCTAGTTATATCAGGGTGGGTAACGGTAACAGGTCCGCCCTTAGCTATTTGCTCTTTAAATAGAGGAATAACTGAGCCATTAGAGCCCAATACATTACCAAATCGTGTTGTTATAAATTTAGTCTGAGAATACGCTCCCTTTTCAGCGAGGTTATTCAAAGATTGCACAAACATTTCACCAATCCTTTTAGATGCACCCATTACATTGGTAGGGTTTACAGCCTTATCTGTAGATATATAAACAAATCTATCTACTTCATTTTTAACTGCTATTTCAGCCAATATCCTTGTACCCTGTACATTGCACAAAACGGCCTCGGTAGAATTTATTTCCATCATAGGTACATGTTTATATGCAGCTGCGTGAAAAACCAATTGAGGTTTGTATGTTTCAAATACACTGTTAAGTCTTTCAGGATTGGTAATATCACCGACTAAATATTCAATTTTGATTTCAGCCAAAGGAAGCTCCTTTAATTCCTGTTGCAAAGCAAACACTCCTGACTCCGATTGGTCAAAAAGGATCAGCCTTTCCGGCAGATATTCTACCAACTGCCGTACTATTTCACTTCCTATTGATCCGGCAGCTCCGGTAATCAATATACGTTTGTTACTGACCTCTTTCGAAATATAATAGTTATTCAGGTTTATTGCTTCTCTTCCAAGTAAGTCCTCAATATTAATTTTCTGAATTTGGCGGGTACTTAATTCTCCTTTAATCCATTTATTTACCGGAGGAACATGAAGAACCTTCACTCCGGATTTAAGAGCAGTATCTACTAATTCGTTCTTTCTTGAAATACTAAGATTTTGAACTGAAATTACTAACTCATCTACTTTAATAGTTCTTAAAAGATCAAGAATTCCCGAACCGGAATAAATTTTCAATCCATTTACAACCTTTCCTACTTTGTTCAGATCATCTTCAATATAGCCTAACACCTTATAATCTTTATCGTTTAAAAAAAGCTGGTTTACCAACTGACCTGACTGTCCGGCACCAAAGATCAAAACCCTCTTTAGAGATTTTGGGCCTGTCTTGAAAAATTCAAAGGTAAATTTTACTATTAGTCTATATGTAAGTAAAAATACTACACTAATAAAGAAAGAGATTAGGTTAATAGAGTATGGTAGTGCGGAATAGCCATTTTGGGAGACATATACAAAATTAAAAAAAGCTGCAATCACAGCAGCAATTCCAACTGTATAGGCTATTCGTAACCCATCCTGAAATCCAGTATAGCGAACGATACCTGAATAACTTTTAGTTAACAAAGAAACGAGAATGGTTAGCAATACAAAAACCGGAATTCCGATATGGTATTGACTCCTATCGATTGCCACCAAATCAAAGTTAAACCTTAAAATATAAGAAAATGAAATAGCAATTAATACGAGGAAAGCATCGATAATTATTATTATCCAACGAGGCAGAATCCTTAGTTCCTTCAGTTTCCTAAACATGCCTATCTATCTTTCTTCCTATCAAGAATTTTTTTTGCACCAAATAAGGCACCAGCGGCTATTAGAAATTCAATTCCCCCAAGTGGCACATCAGGATCACCCCCTCCTCCAGGGCCTCCGCCACCAGGTTGTGCTGCTAGAATTGACGAGAAAAATAGTAAAAATGCAACAAGCCTTAACCTCATTTCTTTTTAACTCTAAAATTGATGATTTGGTTTTTGGTAATGATGTTAACAATATAGATTCCCTTTTTTACATCGGACAAATTTATTTCATTTGGTACGACTTCATCTGATTGGTAAATCATATCTCCCCTAACATCATAAATTTTTAGTGATTCAGCTTTAACTTTTTGTACATCAATGTGCAATGTGTTTTCCACGGGGTTAGGGTATACGCTAACTCCCAATTTATTCAAATCTTCGAACCCCAGGATTTCCATTACAATATTCTCCGAAAACATAGAACAGCCATTCGATACTGTTTCAAGTGAATAAGTTCCACTTTCTTCAACAATAAGGCTTTCGTTGGTTTCACC
>JAGQYJ010000080.1 GCA_020436145.1 Cyclobacteriaceae bacterium
AAAATGTAGTAACTAGTTTTTTCATGGCTTGGGATTTAACTACCTAATATACAAACAAAAAAGGGTGAAGCTCAATGCCCCACCCTGTAACATGTAATCAACCAAGCATTACCAATAATATGTTCCAACTCCTCCTGAAGGAAGGCTTGTAGTTATCGTCATTCCTCCATAAGCTATGGAAAATGTTTTTTCACTGTCGTTATCGTTAACAACTATAAGTACTTTATTACCTTCCGGGGTAATATAAGCCACATTATACAAGTTGTTTACTACATTGCTTTTAACTCTTACAGAGCCCGGGCGCACCAGCTTAGAAGCATGTGCTATTATGTAATAGGACACATTACGTGAAATGGAACCTGAACCACTATCAATAGTCAGGGCTCCCTGGCATAGGGTACACCCCCCATCAGTATGAGGTTCAAAATTCTGATCAGCAGCTAAATTCCATTCTATCACATTACGGCTCCAGTTTCGTGGCGCTCCTACGATAAGGTTGGTTACATGCCAACGTAGATCACCACCAAAATCACCGTTCCCACTAGTCCACTGCTCCGTAAAATATACATTTTTATCAGGATGAGCATTATGAACTGTTGTTAATGCAGATATATCTCCTACATATAAATGAAATGCGGAGCCATCTACCATAGTCTTAGTAACAGGGTCATCTAAGATCGCGATAGGATAATTAGGATGATCGCAATTATGATCGTATAAAATAATTTTTGTGGTGATACCAGCATTTTCAAATGCGGGTCCTAAATAGTTCTTAATAAAATCATTTTGCTCAGAGCTGGTCATTGCCATACTTGGCACATTACCATCATGCTCAGGTTCATTTTGAACAGTAATTGCATCAATCGGTATTCCTTCATCTTCCATTCCCTGCACATACTTAACAAAGTAATTGGCGTATGCTTCATAATATTCTGGAAGGAGGCTTCCTCCTTTTGCAGCTTTATTGGTTTTCATCCATACGGGTGGTGACCAAGGGCTCCCTAATATTTTAAGATCAGGTTCAATAGCAAGAATTTCTTTAAGTACAGGAATAAGATTAGCACGATCAGGATCAAGGCTAAAATTATCCAGGTTTACATCAGTTTGACCGGAAGGAACGTCATCGTAAGAAAATACCTCAGCATCAAGATCAGAAGCCCCAATACTAACTCTCAAATAACTCACTCCTATTCCTCCACCCTCAGTTGAAAATAGCTCTTGTAACAAAGATTCCCGATCGGCTGAATTCATTTTTGTATTTAGCAACATGGCACTTCCTCCTGTTAAAGCGTAACCGAAACCCTCAATTGTTTGATACTGAGTGGTTGTGTCAATAGTTATTAGGTTCTCATTCCCATCTACATCTGTAAATGTTAGAGGAGACACTTTACTAAACTTATATGTTCTGTCGGGGTATGTCAACCATACACTTACCTGAGCTCCCTGAGCTGGGTCTTCCTTGACTATGGGAGGTAGTTCTTCTGTAGGATTACATGCTTGCTGCACCATGAGCAAAATTCCAAAAATTATATAATTTGCTTTTAACATTATAGCTATAGGTATTTGATAGAAAAATATCATTTTATTTAATTAAGTAATAATGTAGCTATTGAATGCGGTTTTGCCTTAACCTTGGCTACATTGTTTTCCAACCATAGTAAATAAGGTACTTCCTTATCCGTTTCATTCATTACAACAGCTACTATACTTCCATCCGGATTTTGAAAAGAAGTTGCCAACAAATTGCTCCTGCTAGGGGAAGCCTGAATCCTTTTAGCTCCCGGTTTAATGAATTTTGAAAAATGCCCAATATAATAGTAAGCATTGGTGAAAATAAGTTCTCCTGTTTTTGTGTTTCCATGTATGGGGGCAAAACAGTAATTACCAACATGGTTAGGCCCACCCTTTTCATCAAGTAATATGTTCCAATCTGTCCAACCCACAGAACCAGCATTAAAATCGTGAATCATAGAGTTACCATAACGCTCTCCAAGCTCCCAATTCATCAAACTATCTCCATCAAAAGGAGAGTTACATCCTTCTGTAAACAACAAATTTGTACAACTCCAGCTCTCATTAACTTTTTGAACATTATCAAAGGTCTGATTGCCACCACTCCAGTCTTCATACCAATGAAAACCAATACCCCAAATGTATTTAGAGGCATCAGGATCATTCATTAACACGGAAGCCCTTTGAAAAATAAGGTCTCTGTTGTGGTCCCAGGCTATTATTTTTTTATCTGCCAAACCATTCTTTTCCAGAGTTGGCCCCAGGTAATCTTTAATAAAATCCCGTTCTTCTTCAGCCGTATAAATACAGCTTTCCCATATTTGTTTGGCCATCGGTTCATTTTGAACAGTAAGCCCCCAGATAGGAACTCCAGCTTTTTCATACGCTTTTATAAACTTAGCGTAGTAGTTTGCCCAGGATGATCTGAATTGGGGTAAAAGTTTACCACCATGAAGCATATCGCCATTGGTTTTCATCCATGCGGGAGGGCTCCATGGGCTTACGTAAATTGCCAGGCTTCCATCTGCAGCTTCAATAGCCCGTTTAATCAAAGGGATCCTATGTTTTTGATCCGGAGATATGTCAAAAGTGGTAAGTGCACTATCTCCCTCAGTTATATAGGTGTAACTTTCACTACTAAAATCACAACTGTTAATATGTGTTCGAGCAAGTGTATATCCTATTCCATCGCTTGAGTTAAAATAAGCTTTCAACAATTTCTCTTGCTGTGAATTGGATAATTTTTCAAAGGTTTCAGCAGAAGCATCTGTTATAGCTCCGCCAATTCCCATGAAAGTTTGAAAGGTCTTGGATCTGTCTAAAAATACACTCACTTCTGTTTCCAAAGGTTGCGCATAGGCTTCCCATATTAGCGTATCAGTTGGCGTCAATCTCAAGGGAGTATTTTTAGAGGTTGTGTACACAAAAACATGATTACTTTTAACCTGAGAAGTAGAAGTGCTACCCTTATCTTTTACGACAGTATTGCATGAACCCAGCAATACTACAAGTGAAATTGCATACAGCTTTAACAATAAACTTTTTCTGTAATTCATATGGTTATGGGCAGCCGTTTATGGCTGCCCTCTAGTAAACAAACAATCAAACTATCTAATTTTAATATCCAGGATTTTGGGTAAGGTTCGCATTCTTATCAAGCTCAGCCTGAGGAATCGGCCATAATTGCCGATCTTCAGTTAAATTATATCCGACCAAATCGCCATTTTCATCTATGGCTGAATTTATCACCTCTATAGCCCTGCCTGTTCTTTTTAAATCGTACCATCTATGCCCTTCAAAAGCCAATTCAAGTCTTCTTTCTTTTTCAATGGCCAAAGCCATAGCATCGGAGGTAGAAGCTGTTGTGTTGGAAAGGCCTACGCGTGCTCTTATTTGGTTTACCATGTCGGCAGCACCCGATAAATTACCCAACTCGTTTAATGCTTCTGCATTTAACAACATAATATCAGCAAGCCTCAAAAAGATATAATTCTGATCACTGGGGCTTACAAAGTTTCGATACTTGTTAATAAATGGGAAATTGGTCTGTGGCCAATGCGAGTCGGTCCACAATCCGGTAACATCCAGGAAAATAATTGATGCATCTTTACGAATATCGTCTCCTTCATCATCAAATGCTTTTACAAGATCATTGGAAGGAGTGTTAAACTTTTTCCAGTCCAGCCCACGAAACATTTGGGTGCCCCAGTTGTGGTCTACACTTCCTCCATAATAATTAATCTCAAAAATTGACTCTGAAGAATTTTCATGTTCATTGTCCCACAACTGGTCATATTCTGGCAATAATGAGTACCCTCCGCCAATAACGGCTTCGCAGTATGCGTTTACTTTACTCCAATCGTGAGGCACTATTGTGGCATATACCTTGGCCAGCATGGCATTGGCTGCTCCCTTGGTAACTATCTCTTTGTTATCAGCAGTAACATTTACATTTTCTAATGCAGTTTCAAAATCAAGAATAATCTGATTATAAATTTCATCTGCCGTGCTTTTTTCTGGGTATACCTGCATATATAGTTCAGGTAATGTTTCAGGGCTTAAACTTTTAAGATCTTCTAATTGTAAAGGAGCATCGCCCCATAATTGAACAATTTGAAAGTAGCAAAATGCCCTGATAAACGAAGCTTCTCCAATAATCTCCTTTTTACGAGCATCTGTCAAATCAGAATCCGTTACATCAAGAACGTTGTTTATTACCCTATTCGCTTTTCCAATGGTAGTGTACAAGTACTCCCAATCGCGGCTCACATTCCCATTTGTAGCAATTATTTTATAATCATCTATCTGGAAATTATCCGGGTTATCTGCCCCTGCATATGCATCATCGCTTTGGGCATCGCCATTTACAAAATAGTCTAATTCAAAGTACTCATTTTTAAAATCTGCATAAACACCGGCAAGCGCTGCTTCAACTTCACCTGCTGTTTTATAGAACACAGAATCCGCTTCTGTATTTGTAATAGGGGTTCCATAGGTTTGAGGTTCCAGTTCAAGAAAATCTTTGCATGACTGAAGGCCTACGAACAAACCTAGTATGAATATAAAAGTGTACTTAGTTTTCATCTCTTTCATCTTTTAGAATTCAACATTAACACCAAAAATTACCGTAACAGCCTGTGGATAGGTCCCATAGTCTATACCTAGCTCAAGCGGGCTATTACCGAACGCATTTACTTCAGGGTCAAACCCACTGTACTTGGTAAATGTTAACAAGTTCTCCCCAGTTGAGTAAATCGAAAGTTTTTTAATACCCACTTTTTTCAAAAGATCAAGATTAACATTATAGGTTAATGTTACTGCCTTTAATCTCAAATACGATCCATCTTCCACAAAACGAGTAGAATTTTGAACGTTGTAAACTTCTCCTTTGGTAGCAGCAGGAATATCAGTAATTGTATTTTCAGGTGTCCATCGGTTCAAAACCGCTACCGATTGATTCTTGCTATCAAACATACCTTCAAGGTCTATTCGGGTAGCATTAAAAATATCATTCCCATAACTTCCCTGGAAGAATATATTGAGGTTCCAGTTTTTGTAGGTAAGCGTATTGGTAATACCACCAATAAATTTAGGATTGGGATCACCAATTACAGTTCGGTCACCCGCATCGTACTCACCATTATCATTGAGGTCTCTATAGATCATATCTCCTGTCGCAGGGTCAACTCCATCCGCAATATATCCATAGAACAAGCCTAAAGGCTCACCCGCTTTAAACAGAGAAACCTCTGTATTGTTACTATAAATTGAACCATAGTAGGAAATTGGTGTATACACCAAATCCAATACTTTGTTGCGATTAAAGGAAATATTAAAATTGGTATTCCATTTAAACTCTTTATCAATATTCACTGAGGATATACTAAATTCCATCCCTCTGTTCTCAATAGACCCTCCGTTGGTAAGAATATTGGATACATCTCCAACGGCATCCGGAAGATCGACATCCAATATCAAATCATTAGTTGTTTTAAGGTAGGCATCTATTGTTAAATTTAACCTTGCCTTTAGAAAGCTAATATCCAGCCCAATATTAGTTTGCGTTGTTACTTCCCAACGCAAATTGGGGTTGCCAATTGAATACTGATATACCGTTGGGCCTGATAACGGATCAGTTGGGGTTCTTCTGCTGTACCTGTTTTGCCCATACGCAAGGTAATTGTTGGGCAACCCATCCTGATTACCCGTTTTACCCCAACCCACTCTCAATTTCAAGTCGTCAACAACTTCAACATTTTGCATAAACGGCTCAGAAGAAATACGCCAACCTGCAGAAAACGAAGGGAACGTTTCCCATTTATTAGCCAATTTTGATGAACCATCCCTTCGCAAACTAGCTGTAAGCAGATATTTGCTATCATAATTATAGAGTACCCTTCCGAAATAAGACAACAACGCCCATTCATCTATACTGGTAGAAGCATTCGATATCACATTAGCAGCATTCAATGTTTTTATGGAAGTGTCCTCGGGGAAGTCATACCCATATATGTATGAATTATTATACTTATACTTAATAGCACCCGTACCACCTAAAACCGTAAAATCATGTTTACCTATTTCCTTAGTATAGGTTAACGTGTTTTCAAATGTCCATGTATAAAACAAGCTTTTATCGGCTTGTCCTATCCCATTATTGGCCCTTCCATAATTAGTTCTAAACGGATCCAGATAATAATCCCATTGGTGCGTATTTGCATCCATGGCAAAATGGGTCTTGTAGGTTAGCCCTTTAACAATGGTCGCTTCTCCATTAAAATTGGCAACTAACCTGTTGTCAACAGAAAGTTGATCAGGTCCATACATATATGCATAAGGATTGTCCCACGAAGGTTGAAAAGGGTTGGAATCAAATTCCCCACTTCCATCGCTATTGTACACACTAAGAAAAGGAGGGGTATTCAATGTACTCATTATAACACCTCCTCTTCCTGAACTCAGGTTATCTGGAGTGTCTTCCGTTTTTGAGCTAATTATATTAACACTGGTACCAACCTTCAACCATTTCATTAACTGAGTATCAAAATTAACGCGTACCGAAGAGCGTCCATATTGAGCGGGAGCAACAAGTCCTTTGTTATTAAGATAATTGGCCGAAATAAGATAATGTGATTTATCTGTTCCTCCGGAAAAAGAAAGCTGGTAATTTTGAATATAACCGGTTCCAAAAACTTTATCGTTCCAATCTGTATAGTTGGTCCATGTGGGATCATAATTTTCTCCCATGTCCTCCATTAAATCCCTATATTGTTTGGTATTCAGCGTTTCAATTAATTTTCGAAGTTTCGAAAAACCTCCATATGCCCCCACCTGTAATGTAGGCTTACCCGATTCTCCGTTTTTTGTAGTAATTAGTACTACTCCATTGGAACCACGTATTCCATAAATAGCTGTTGAAGCAGCATCCTTCATTACCGTAAGTGAGGTAATATCCTGTGGATTGATCCCCTTAATATCTGTCATAGGAACACCGTCCACCACATATAAAGGATCATTTCTAAGTGAAACTGAAGTAGCACCCCGAACCCTAACATTTATATCACCGCCCGGTTTGCCTGAAGGTTGAACCACCTGTACACCAGCCGCTTGTCCTTGTAATGCTGCTGCTGCGGAAACTAGTGGCCTGTCTTTAATAGCACTTTCATCAACAACAGATAGCGAACTGGAAACATCCTTTTTACTTTGAGAACCATAGCCAATTACAACTATTTCTTCAAGTTGTGTTACATCATCCGAAAGAACAACGTCTAGAACAGATTGATTACCAACCAAAATTTCCTGCGTTTGGTAACCTATAAAGCTAAACACCAATATATCACTTCCATTTGTATTTAAAGTGAAATTCCCATCCATATCAGTAGATGTTCCACTAGTGGTGTTTTTAACGAAGACATTGACACCAGGCAGTCCATTGCCATCCGTATCTTTTACAGTTCCTGATACTTTATGCCCTTGTGCAAATGCACCTACAGATAAAGCCATCAAGCATATTAGTAAATATCGAGTCATATAAAATTGCTTATTAACCGAGAAAACTTGTAGCAGTATACACACTGAATTAAACTAAGTTTATTTAAAAGTGCGTTTTTTTGAAATTTGATTACTTACCTAATTAGATAAATATCTCTCATATAAATGAACATTCAACAGAGCGAATCTTACTAAAGATCCGCTCTGTAAACAACTATTGGTAAAACAATTACCTAACTAATACAATAGACCAGGCCTGAGAACCGTTCTGATCTGCCGTGTAATCTACAGAAACTAACAAGTACTCTTGTGTTGAATCATCTGCATACCCAAGAACCTCGTAGGTTATGGAAGTAGTCCCGCCACCAGCTGCATTTGCTTGATCACTATTTTCACCACCATTATAAGGTTTATAGAAACCTATAAATGCTTTGGCATCGGCAGCGCCATCCGTAACTGTTATAGTTGCATTATCGCCACCAGAAGCAGGTGTAAATAAATAGGAATGGTTAGCAAAAGTACGGTACATCTTGCCATCGTTGGTTACACCAGCCAGTTCAGCATCACTATAGCATCCATTGCCGGAAAGGCCTTCAAAATATCCATCATTCCTTACTGTACCTTTTGTGTCATATCCATATACTCCACCTGTGCTAAACGTAAATTCGTCATCTGCCAGGCAAGACCAATCATCCCCTCCTGTACTTGTTCCATTAAGTCCATCTTCCGGAACTGACCACCAACTTGCATCTCCAAATCCGGGACCCACAAAAACTGAATAATCTTCAATTCTGATAGTCCAGGAACCATTTTGTAATATGGCATCAGTTAAATCAGGGCTGCTGCCACTGGCCACATAAACCATTGGTCCGGCACTACTGCTTCCAAAAGCATTACTAACCGTTAATGTTACTGCATAAACACCATCTTCAGCATAATCATGAACAGGGTTTTCCTCCGTAGAAGTTGTTCCATCACCAAAGTCCCATTCGTACGTATCTCCATCAGTTGAAGCATTAGCAGTAGTTAGTGTGCTACCAGATATTGTTGCAGTAAAACCAGCTGTGGGAGCAGTTCCAGTTGGCAAATCAGGTTCATCATCAGGGTTATCATAATGGACTAACACAAATCTCCAATAACCACCATCGGTATCATCCCATTTATATTGTCCTTCAACAATCAGGGTATCCACATCTCCATCAGAAAGTTTTACTATATCATACGTAACAGATGTTTGCGGAACACTTACTTCTTCTAAATTACCCAATTTAAAGAACCCAACAAATGCGCCAAGTCCATCTACTTTTAGTTTAGGGTCACTTCCAGGTGTTAATACATAAGTAAATTCACCACCTCCCCAAGCAGAAAGGTCTTCATCATCTGGTCCTACCATATCATTTGTAGATTGACAGTCATTTTCCAGGTCTTCAGCTACAATACCACCTTCGCCCCAATAATCTCCCATGGCATCAAACACCATAGCCCCATCACGACTAAACGTCCATTCATCATTGAACATACAAGGTCTTCCAGCAATTTCATCATTATCCCGACCAACAGCCCACCATATTGAAGCACGATCCCAAGGACCAACTTCAAGAGGATATCTTCCTGTACTTACATCTCTAAGAAGCTTCCATGTTTTGGAATCATCTCCAGCTAATGCAGTTAACATTTCATTAGGGTCAGCAACGGTAATTTCTTGCGAAGACTCATCATTAGAGCTGCTTGAAATAGCTTTTAAAGTAACCGTATATACTCCTACTTCAGCATACGTATGAACAGGGTTTTCGTCTGTGGATGTATCTCCATCTCCAAAGTCCCATTCTAAAGAAGTGTAATTCTGAGAAGCATTAGTAAATGTTACTTGCTTATAATTCGTTTCATCAACGGCATACGAAAACCCTGAAATTGCTTCAGGTGCAGGTTCTTCCTTTTTACAGGAAATAATCTGTGTGGTAAATACCGCTACAATGGCGGTTAGCCACAAATAATAGTTTAATTTTTTCATAATATAATTTGTTTCTTCTGGTTCAACAATTTTACTATGTTTGCTTTAAATATCAAACTAACTTATTGACAGTCAGATATATATAAATTTTGATACGCTTTAAGCGCATACTGAAAACCCTACCATTCTGGTGTATTTGAACTCTTTAAATCTACATGACTGGCTTGTTGATACGCCTTGTTACCGAAAACGATTGCGGATAGAAAACTTATAATTATCTATAAATCAAATAATTATGAATTATTTGATTAAATAAAAAAAACACTCTTTTTTTTAATAAAAAATGTAAGTAGCTGATAATCAGATAAATATTTTTTTATAAACAGGGCATATTTTTTTAATTCTCAAAGATTATACTACTCCATCCTCCATGCCCCTTTATAATACTACCCTCTTTTTGCCGTTGTTTTATTCTATTTTTTATCCTGGAGCTATACGACCAGCATGTACTTTGCCTTATACCTAGCTTTTCAGATAATTTATGAGAAGAAATAGTCCCTTTTGAATTATAGATAAGAAAGACCATATATAAAGCTTTATTCAAAGGCAATCGGGTATTTTGAAGCAATGTATATGCAGTTACTGATTCATCATACCCACACTTTGTACACCTCCTGCTATGAGGGCTACGTCCTGTGCCATATGACATATGCTGGCACTTTCTACAAATATAACCATCACCCCATTTTATTTCGGCCAAATACTGCATCCAACTATCATCATCAGGGTGCATTTCACTAAACTCTTTAAAGTCAACCTCTTTTGACAAAACGCGGGCTTCTTTCACCTCTTCTACCTCATGCTGCAGTTGAACATTGTCCCTTTCAAGTAATTTATTAATTTCAGCAATTTCCTCAGCTTGTGACGCTAATCGTTTGTTTGCCGTAATCAACTCAGCAGTTTTCTCTTGTACTTGCTCCTCTAATCTTCGATTCAAATCATCCTTTAACCTATGATTTTCATGTAATTGCTCAATAGTTTTGGCTTGTGCTTCAGCTTTTTCTAAACGTAATATTCTTATTTTATCACTTATTGCGAAGGATAGCAACATCATCTCTATTACAAAACTAAATCCAAGACTATAGTGTGAAAGCTCACCTATAGGTTTCCACTCAATGCCATAGTACTGCATTACTTTATGTACGGTACCAAATGCTACAAAAGAATAAGCAAGCACCAGAAATCTTGCCGGTGAATAGTGTTTGAAAAAATAGCTATGAATACTAGCATAATAAATAACAAGAAACGGAATGATCTCAACAAATCGAAAATTGATCCATTCGGGTATTAAAAAAAGGCTAACCATCAAAAAAAGCAATCTAAAAAAGGCTACACCAAGAAAGATTCGAAAAAGTGGCTTATTCTCCTTTCTAAGACTAAGCACCGATGCAGAAAAAGCCATAGCTGATATGGCTGCACCAAAAATAAAAAGACTGGAGGCATAGTTGTTGATTTTGGGAATATTGGGCCATAGGTACTGAAACCCAATACCATCTGCGCTCATTTCGTAAAGCCCAATACTTATAAGATAAAGTATGTAATATAGATAATGGCGCTCCCTTACAGCAATAAACATTAATAAATTGTACAGGGTAAACACCAGTATCATTCCATAGAAAATGCCAAAGAAAAAATACTCATCCAAGGCATACTGAAACAACCAGTTTTTCGACCTTAAAACAATAAGCATGTCAGCTTTTTGCATCGAAAATACCTTGACATAATAGGTCAGTGTGCTATCATTCTTACTTGCCTTAGGAAGATTAACTACAAAGTTCTTATGAACAGTCTCCCTTTCAAAAAAATTGAACTCATCTCCCATTATGGTTACAACAAATCTGTTAGAGTCTGTTGGTTCATAAAACTCAAGATGATCTATCGTCTGATCAAAAAATTCTACCACCCAACTCTTCCTTGTAGCCTTATCGTTCTTAATCCTAATACGATACCAATATGCAGATGTCCGGTGTGTATTGGTAGGGCTATAGCTTAAACTTGGCCTAAATTTATTTCTCAATTGAGGAGATGTAATTTGATTAATACTCAATTCTCCAGTTGAATCTTCCAAATATTCTATCTCTCCAAAAGAAAAAAGATGTTGATCTACCGTATCACTGATCGAAACAATTTTTTGACCAACAACCATATCAGGAAGGAAACAAAAAAGAATAAAAGGCAGCCCAAAGAATATAATTAACCTACTACGCATTTTACCTTACAAGAACAAAGCCAATTCTCAAACTCAAACACATCTTCAATAAAATTATATAATCCATTGCCTCAACACTACATAAATTCATTATTCAGACATAAATATAAGGATTAGCAAAAGTTTGTTCCAACAAAAAAGGGTGAAGCTCTGCACCCCACCCTCTTACATTTATCTATTTAAAACCTACTTTTTCTCAGGTCCCTTTTTGGAGCCGGAAGATTTGCTTCCCCCTGCAATCGAGTCTCTCATAGAGGTGTCGGCTTCAATGTTCTTCATTCGGTAGTAGTCCATAATGCCCAAGTTGCCACTTCTAAAGGCTTCCGCCATTGCCTTAGGCACCTCTGCTTCGGCCTTAATTACCTCCGCGCGTGCTTTCTGGGCCTCTGCTTTCATTTCCTGCTCATGGGCAACGGCCATAGCTCTGCGCTCTTCCGCTTTGGCTTCCGCTACTTTCAGGTCAGCTTGGGCTTGATCGGTTTGCAGCTGGGCTCCAATGTTGGTTCCTACATCCACATCGGCAATATCAATGGAAAGAATGGTAAAGGCTGTTCCTGCATCCAACCCACGAGCCAGTACCAGTTTCGAAATCTTATCTGGATTCTCCAACACTTCTTTGTGCGAACCGGCAGAACCAATGGAAGTTACAATACCTTCCCCCACACGGGCAAGGATGGTATCTTCACCGGCACCACCCACCAGCTGGGTAATGTTGGCACGAACCGTAACCCTGGCAATGGCAATCAGCTGAATACCATCAGCCGCCACAGCGGCTACCTTAGGGGTTGTAATTACTTTAGGGTTTACCGAGATCTGTACCGCTTCAAATACATCTCTACCTGCCAGGTCAATGGCAGCAGCTTGCTTAAAGCCAAGGTCGATATTAGCTTTATCTGCAGAAATAAGCGCTTTGATGACCGAGGGAACATGACCACCTGCCAGGTAGTGTGTTTCCAGATCGGTTGTAGTTACGGGCACACCTGCTTTGGTGGCTGTAATCATTGAATTTACAATAATGCTTGGCGGCACTTTTCGAATGCGCATGAATACGAGCTCGAAGAGCCCCACTTTTACGCCTGAAAATACTGCCGTGATCCAAAGGTTTACCGGTACAAAG
>JAGQYJ010000081.1 GCA_020436145.1 Cyclobacteriaceae bacterium
GGCAGCCACAGGAAAACTATTAGAAAAGCCAGACCGTAAATCACGTAGGCAAACGAATGCAGGTGAAGGGCGTGGATAAGATGAGTGATATAGAACTGATCTTTTCGCAAATAAAACAAACGAAGCACCAGGGCAAACAAGGGTATCAAAAACAGCATCATCAAAGGCATGTTTTTTAATAACTGACTAATCACAATGCCTCCTTCTGCCTTGTCCAGCCGGATAAGCTGTTTAGTCAGTCCCTTTTGGAAATCGGATAAAGAAGAGGTATCCAGTGAATCTAATATATCTTCTGCATCGTATTCCCCTTTATTCCTTAGGGCCATATAAATTTTAATATTCTCTTCTGTTATAAACTCATTGGTAGAATCCGGCTTGTGTAATGAATATTCCAAAACGCGTCCGCTTGTGGTATCCTTGGTCGCCATCCGGTACACACTGTCATCTTCCAGATTGGAAAAATCACCCTGCATCACTTCGTTAAGTACATTTTTGCTTGAATCAGGCAAATCGTTTACGGTGTCATCAATTTCGTTAATACTCCTTTGCACGGCATTTTTACTTACCATACTAAACACAAAGAAGAAAATAAGGCTAAGCACCAGGTATAACCTTACAGGATGAACAAACGATACCCGCTTGCCCTGAATGTACTTTTTGGTCAGGTAGCCCGGCTGAAAAAAGAAAGGGAGCAGGCTATTGGAAAACTTGGAATCAAGAGAGAAATAATTATGAAAGAAATCCCGAACCAAAATACCAAAAGAAGCTCTGCTATGGTCGTTCTCCTGCCCGCAGTTAGGGCAGTAATTATAGCTTTCATCGAATTTTGATCCACAATTAAGGCAATGGTCCGATTTCCTCTTTTTAGGAACGAGTGTAGGTTTAAACGTTGGTTTTGTTTTGCTCATGGTTTTCAGACATAAGCAAACATACTATAATTTACGCGTGAAATAAACCAGCACAAGTTGATGAATGCGGAAGTCTAGTCCTCGTCACCCACAATGGCTTCCGTTACGCTAATCACATGGTCTCCTAATTTTTCGCATGTTGTAATAAGCTCCATGTAGTTCATGGAATGCATCACATCATACTTGCCTTTCTCCACTTTTTTAAGGTACTCTCTCCTCAATTCGCTTCGTTTGGCATTTATAGAGCGCTCAATATCCATTGCCTCATCTATTTCCACTTTGGAATACTCGTTATTCAGGTTTTTGCGCATGACCACGAGTGCCTTGTCAAGAAGGCTGTATATCTGTTCCAGGTTATCCACCTGGTCGTTGGTGAACCATTTGTCCGATTCCAACTGGCGTTGGATAGTTAAGGATGTTCTGAAGAAAAGATCACCGATTCGTTCCAAATCGTTATTGATACTTAAAAGTGTACGGATATCATGTGATGAAGTATCACTTATATTTCCTTCTGAGACCTTTGCCAAAAAGTTGGAAATCTCAATATCCATCCTGTCCGTAATTTCTTCATACGTCTTCATCTTATCCATCAACTTCTTACGAGACTTATCCTGCTTTTTAGTCAGCAAGGTATGGGTAAAACCGGACATCCGGTTTGTTAGCTTGGCAAACTTGGCAATCTCCTTTCGCGCCTCAAGGATGGAAATTTCAGGGGTGGACATAATGTTCATACCAATAAACTCCAAATGGAATTCTTCATCATCACCCCTGGAGGGAACCATTAAAGTTACCACGTAGGCAATTTTGGGCACAAACCAAACCATTAAACTGGTATTGATAATATTGAACGAGGTATGAAAAATAGATAAGCCAATGGGAATAGAAGTAGCTTCTACAAACGGAGAACTTTCACCGGTTGTAGTCATGTACCAGGCAATAGCTTTCAGAAAGGGTATGTACACAAACATCATCCACATGACCCCCCCAATATTGAACAGGAAGTGAGCCCGGGCCGCTCGTTTGGCATGCACGTTGGCTATCAGGGCAGCAAGGTTCGCAGTTATGGTCGTACCAATGTTTTCACCCAATACCATGGCTGCGGCCAGCTCAAAGGGTATCCAGCCCTGGTTAGCCATGACAAGTGTAACGGCCATAGCTGCACTTGACGACTGAACCACAAGGGTTACAACTGTACCTATCAGAACAAACAGGAATATGGACAAATAGCCCATATCGGTATAATGCTGTAAGAATTCGAGTATTTCAGGGTTGCTTTTCAGGTCCGGGACGGAGTCCTTTAATGCTGCCAGCCCCATAAACAATAAGGCAAATCCAATAAGTGTTTCACCGGTTGCCTTGGGCCTGCTCTTGGAGGCAAAAAGCATAGGGGCTCCAATAGCTATAATTGGTAGCGCATATGCCGAAATATGAACCTTAAACCCTATTAATGAGATTATCCAGGCAGTGACTGTTGTGCCAATATTGGCACCCATAATTACACCTATTGATTCTATCAGACTAAGAAGGCCGGCATTTACAAAGCTTACCACCATTACGGTAGTTGCTGAAGAAGACTGGACCAGTGCTGTGATTAAGAAGCCGGTAAAAACGCCTTTAAAACGGTTGGAAGTCATAGCTTCCAATATTTGACGCATTCTGGAGCCGGCAAGCTTCTGAATTCCCTCACTCATTACTTTCATGCCGTAGATGAAAAACCCAAGTGCACCCAGAAGTTCTATGAAATCAATGATTGAATAACTCATATTTTTTTCATTATAAAAGCCACAAAACTACATATCCGATATTCGTACAAATAGCATCATGTGTTACCATTATGTTAACAAACAAATTAGAATTAGCAGGTGTTTTGAAGAATTTGCATTCCACCTCAATAAAAATTTAAAACTGATATAACGCTAAAAGCTGCAAATTCAGATGAATACGACATGGTATGCAAAACCGTAGGAAACAATCATACTAAAAAACTATAACTTTTATACCATTTGCCAACAAGTTATCCTGCCATCCTTTTTTCAATTATAAAAGACAATCCATACTTTTGCACCACGATAAGAAACGTAACTATGAGAGAAATTCAATTCAGAGAGGCACTTCGTGAAGCCATGCAAGAAGAGATGAGACGCGATGAGTCCGTTTTTCTAATGGGTGAAGAAGTAGCTGAATATAATGGTGCTTACAAAGTAAGCCAGGGAATGTTGGACGAGTTCGGTGCCAAACGTGTAATTGATACGCCAATTACCGAATTAGGGTTTGCAGGCCTTGGTGTGGGAGCGGCCATGAATGGCCTTAGGCCCATTATAGAATTTATGACATTCAACTTCTCTTTGGTTGCTATTGACCAGGTGATAAACTCTGCAGCCAAAATGCTGTATATGTCAGGGGGGCAATTCCCAATACCAATGGTTTTCCGCGGACCTACAGGTAATGCGGGTATGCTTTCGGCACAGCACTCCCAAAACTTCGAAAACTGGTATGCCAACACTCCTGGACTAAAAGTGGTTGTTCCATCCAATCCATACGATGCCAAAGGGCTGCTGAAAGCATCTATTCGTGACAACGACCCTGTTATTTTTATGGAGTCGGAGTTGATGTATGGTGACAAAGGTGAGGTACCTGAAGGCGAATACATTATCCCTATTGGTCAGGCTGATGTAAAAAGAGAAGGCTCGGATGTAACCATTGTTTCCTTCGGAAAAATAATGAAAGTAGCATTGGAAGCTGCTGATGAGTTGGCTAAAAAGGGCATATCTGCTGAAGTAATTGACTTACGTTCGGTAAGGCCAATTGATTACAAGTCCGTGGTGGAATCTGTGAAGAAAACCAACCGACTCGTAATTGTGGAAGAAGCATGGCCGATTGCCTCGTTAGCGTCAGAAATAACCTACCATGTGCAGAAATATGCATTTGACTACCTCGATGCTCCTGTTCAAAAAATTAACAGTATGGACATCCCATTAGGATATGCGCCAACATTGATTGAGGCTACACTACCTAATGTGAAACGCACCCTGGAGGCGGTAGAGTCGGTAATGTATAAATAAAGAGAAATCTGGCTTAAAATATAAAAAGGGAAGTGGTTGATTGACCACTTCCCTTTTTGTTAAATGATACATTAGTAAGCTGGTTGATTTATCATTTGATACCAAACGATCATGACCTTTTAATCTGGGCTACAACCAAATTATTAATAATATAATGTACTAGTAGTACAATCCCGCCAGACCAAATTAGCAGGAAAGAAAGGGGCATTCGTAATACATTAAAACCAACCCCAATGATAAATGCTGCAGCGCCCAGAAAACCAATTATACCATTGACGCGTTCAAGAATTGTTTTCTCATAAGAAAACCTATCGATGGTCATAAACAAGGTAAAACCAATAGCAGCAGTTAATACACCTACTCCCCAGGTGATGCCGGCACCCATAAGGTGAAACTGTTTCATCGTAAATCCAGCGCCCATAAGCACTAGCGATACCAATCCGATAATAATCGTGCGTTTTTTCATTGTTATTTTATTTTGAGTTAAAAGTTGAGTTTCTTGTTCAATTGCCTGCATATGAAGTATTCCCATTTCACTGAATACTTCTTTTTCAGCTTGCTGAAATTCGGTGCCCAGCTCGAGGCGTTCTTCAATCATACAGCATACATGATCCATCAGATCTATGCTTAATGAGCTATTTTTTAGCCCGACCGAGGCCATTTTAGTTTCTATACTCTTTACCTGAGTAGGTTCTAAAACGAGCATGATAGAGATGGTTTGGGTTCCATTAATACACGTAAGGTTTCCACAAATTCAAGCAATTCACTGCGTTTTTCCTGGGCGCTTTCTTTGCCATTGGAAGTAAGCATGTAATATTTGCGTGTACGGTTACCTACCATTTCCTGGGTGGTGGTAACCAACTTTTCCTTTTCAAGCTTGTGCAAAATAGGATACAAGGCACCCTCTGTAAGGACAATCTTATCCTTTGTACGCTCCTTAACCAGTTTGCTCAATTCATAACCATACATTTTATCCTTCTCTCCTAATAATTGAAGTATGATAGTTTTAAGCGTGCCCCGTACCAATTCGTTTGAATACATATACCTAATGTTCTTATGTATAAGCAAATTAGGTATATAATTTTCATACTTCCAAGTGATTACCGAAAAAAACATGTTTCTTACCTTTTAGTAACCTTAGTTGTATTTTTATACAAAACATTTTTATGAAAAGGTTTGCACTTGGATTTTTAAAAATACTGGCAGGATTTATAGTTCTAATAGTATGCCTGTACGTGATCTTGTATTTCGTTTATGGTGGTACCTATACCGTAAACAGAACAGTGGCTCAGGACCCGTCTATTCCACATATATCTGCGAATGGAGCAACTTTTCATGCCGAAACATTTGGAAGTGACACCAACCAGGTGGTAATTGTATTGCATGGTGGCCCGGGTAACGATTACCGGTATCTTCTTGATTTGAAAAGGCTATCGGAAAGCTATTTTGTCGTTTTCTATGACCAAAGAGGAACAGGGCTTTCGCCCCGGGTTCCTAAAGAGGAACTGACGGTGGAAAATATGGTTGAAGACCTTCACGCAATTGTAAAGTATTATGGGAAGGGACAAAAAGTAAATATTATTGGCCATTCCTGGGGTGGAATGTTAGCTTCGGCTTACATGGGTCGATATCCTGAAACAATTCATAAACTTGTTCTGGCAGAACCCGGGCCACTAACCCCGTCATTTGCCAAACAATATGAACCAAAAGTTGATGTAAACTGGGCTCTTATAAAGCATGTGGCCAAATGCTACTTCCAGTCATTGCATGTTGAAGAGATTGACGACCAGGCTCAGGCCGATTACTTTTTCGCAGCCTTTGCCACAGACACTACCATTAGCGACCATCCGCTAAGAGGTTATTTCTGCGACAACAATATTCGCAATGCCAACTTTGCGCATTGGAGATTCAGTGGTGTTACATCTTACCAGCTTATGATGCAGGGAATGCAGGGTGAAAAAGAGAATATGAACTTTGTAAAGGGGATAGAGAATTTTGAAAATAAGATTTTATTCCTGGCAGGTGATTGCGATGTTCTTATCGGCCCTGACTTTCAACGTGAACAGAGAAAGTTGTTTAAACAAACTGAATTGGTGGTCATTCCACAGGCCGGCCATATGATGTTCAGCGATCAGCCGGAAGCATGCATACATGCGGTTACTACTTATTTTGAAGAATAGTTTGCCTAAGGCCAGGCGCTAAAAAATCTTATCTCATTCCTCCCATCAAGCTTGCAAGCCCCTTTTTCATTCCGCCCATTTTGTTCATGGTCTTCATCATTTTGCGCATATCTCCAAATTGCTTGAGCAGGTTATTTACTTCCTGAACCGAGGTTCCGCTACCACCGGCAATTCGCTTTCTTCGGCTTCCATTAATTATGTCAGGGTTTACTCGTTCGGTGGGAGTCATGGAACGAATAATGGCCTCCACGGGCTTAAATGAATCATCATCCAAATCCACATCCTTCATGGCTTTGCCCATTCCAGGTATCATACCCACCAGGTCCTTCATATTCCCCATTTTCTTTATCTGTTCCAGTTGGGTAAGAAAATCATTGAGATCAAATTCGTTCTTACGGATTTTCTTATTGAGCCTACGTGCTTCTTCTTCGTCAAAGGTCTGCTGAGCTTTCTCAACCAGGGAAACCACATCACCCATTCCAAGTATCCGGCTTGCCATTCTATCGGGGTGAAACAGGTCAATGGCGTCCATTTTCTCACCCATGCTAATGAATTTGATAGGCTTGTCCACCACTGTGCGAATTGACAGTGCCGCACCACCTCGGGTGTCACCATCCAGTTTGGTAAGTACTACCCCATCAAAATCGAGACGCTCGTTAAAGGTTTTGGCTGTATTCACCGCATCCTGGCCGGTCATGGAATCCACCACAAACAATGTTTCCGATGGCTTAAGAGCAGCTTTCAACTGCTCGATCTCCTGCATCATCTGCTCATCCACTGCCAAACGGCCGGCCGTATCGACAATCACTATCTTTTTACCTGCTGACTTTGCATGCTTGATAGCATGCTCGGCAATTTGAACTGCATTTTTGTTTTCAGGTTCGGCATAAACTTCTACTCCAATTTGTTCTCCCAACACTTTCAACTGGTCAATCGCAGCCGGACGGTAGATATCACATGCGGTAAGCATAACCTGCCTTCCCTGGCTTTTGAGCATGTTAGCCAGTTTACCTGAAAAGGTAGTTTTACCGGAACCCTGCAAACCCGAAATCAGGATCACTGCCGGGTCGCCTTTTGCATTCATGGGCTCATGGGCGCTACCCATTAATCGGGTAAGCTCATCGCTGGTTATTTTAGTCAGCAGCTGGCCCGGAGAAACAGCGGTGAGCACATCCTGCCCCAGGGCGTTCTCCTTAATTGTATCCGTTACATCCTTGGCTACTTTATAGTTTACGTCTGCATCAATAAGTGCCCTGCGAATTTCCTTTACAGTAGTCGCAACGTTTATTTCCGTAATTCTCCCCTGCCCTTTTAATGTTTTAAAGGCCTTATCCAGTTTTACACTTAAATTATCAAACATGCTTTTTCGATTTTCAAAGTGCAAAGTTAATTTATTATGCCTTACCCATACAAACCGGATTCCAGAAGTTAACAAATTCTAAATTTTAAGGAATAACTTTCCAAAACGTTCTTGTTTAAAGATATTAGCAGCTTATTAATCCAGATTATGCGTTCAATTAATTTTAAAGAACAAGTTCTTCCTCATGTGGTGGCCATTGTCCTGTTTTTGTTGGTTACCATCATATATTTCAAGCCGGTCTTTTTCGATCATAAATCGTTGAACCAACACGATATCCTTCAGTCGATTGGAGCTTCTAAAGAAATTGCAGACTACCGGGAGCGCACCGGTGACGAAGCTCTTTGGACTAACTCCATGTTCAGTGGCATGCCTGCTTACCTTATTAGTGTAAAATGGGGAAATGAAATTATTGGCACAGTTCAAGCTGTATTTTCTCTTGGGTTGCCTCACCCTGTTCGCCTGGTTTTCCTTTCATTTGTTGCCTTTTATATTTTGCTGCTTGCTTTTGGTGTCCGCCCTTACCTGGCCATTGCAGGTGCATTGGCATTCGGTTTGTCTTCGTATAATATTGTTGGTCTTACCGCAGGGCATAATTCCCGTATAGGGGCTGTTGCATTTATGCCTCTTCTTCTGGCAGGCATCCGTCTCGGTTTCAAAGGAAAAAACCTGTTGGGTTTTTCCGTTACTGCTCTTGCTGTTGCCCTGGAGTTGCGTGTAAATCACTTACAAATAACGTATTACTTATTGCTGATGGCTGCTGCCTATGGTATTTCGGAATTGGTCGTAGCCATTAAAGAAAAGCAGCTAGCTCCATTCATTAAAAGAAGCAGTTTACTGGTAGGGGCCGGTGTACTTGGGTTGGCCACATTTATCGGTTCCTTTCTAAGCACAATGGAATACACCAAATATTCCATGCGAGGCAAATCTGAGATTACCATGGGAACCCCCGAAGAAAAAGCTAATGGATTGACCAAAGAATATGCCTTTCGCTACAGCAATGGCATTTTCGAGCCTATGACGCTCTTTATGCCAAATATTTTGGGTGGCTCCTCACAGCAGAAACTTTCCATGGACTCAGAAACGGCTCAATTCATGCTTAAAAATGGAGTACCCAGACCCCAGGTAGAGCAACAGATGCAAGCCATGCCAACGTATTGGGGCGAGCAGCCTTTAACTGCACCTTACTATGCCGGAGCTATCATTGTTTTTCTTTTTGCACTCGGAATTGTAGCCTTACCCGCTCGAAAAAGTGTATGGTTAATTGCTATGGCCGCTTTGGGCATCATACTTTCATGGGGGTATCATTTCAGCAGTTTCAATTATTTTATGTTCGACTATTTCCCTGGATATAATAAATTTCGTTCCGTAACTTTTGCCATCATCATACCTATTCTAGCCATGAACCTGCTAGGTTTTATTGGGCTTGAGAAAATACTAAAGCAAGAATGGAATGCCGGGACAAGAAAGCAATTATTAATAGCCATTGGTTCTACCGGAGGAATAGCTCTTTTGCTTTGGCTTTTTGCAGGCGCCTTCTCATACCATGGCGCTATTGACGAGCGGCTACCTGAATGGCTGCAAGCACCTTTGAGTGCTGATAGAAAAGCGCTTTTCAAAGCAAGCGCTATGGCCGCTTTTGTTTTGACTGGATTATCATTTGCCGGCATCTGGTTAACACTGACCAAGCGTATTAAACCGGGTCTTCTTTATCCTGCAATAGCTATACTCATGCTCGTTGATCTGTGGACTACCGATAAAAAATTACTGAATGATGACAATTTCGCGAAGAACCCAACCCGTTCTTTTTTCCAAAAAACAGATGCGGATCAGGAGATATTGAACGACAAAGACCCTGACTTCAGGGTGTTCAATCTGGTTGACCCATGGAACGAAGCACGCACAAGCTATTACCACCACTCGCTGGGTGGCTACCACGGAGCCAAAATCAGGCGGTACCAGGATTTGATTGACAAAGGCCTTGTACCCGAACAACAGAAAATTATTGATAAACTCAGACAAGGAAGTGTGGATTTCTCGGAAATGGGGGTTATAAATATGTTGAATACACGTTACCTGGTAGCTGGAGCATCGAAAGATGCAGTAATCAAAAACAGCTTTGCCAATGGTAATGCCTGGTTTGTGTCAGATATTAAATCGGTAAACAATCCGGATGAAGAACTTGATGCAACCGTCAAAGTCAACACTAAAATTACGGCAGTAATTGACGCTTCTAAATTTGACACCAAAGACCTTGCAACAGACGATTACGGAACTATAAAGCTTACCCAATACGAACCCAATCATTTGGTGTATACTTCTGAAAATGGAAGTTCGGCCTTGGCGGTCTTCTCGGAAATCTATTATAAAGATGGGTGGAAAGCCACCATTGATGGCAAAGAAGCCCCTATTCTAAGGGCTGATTATGTTTTAAGAGCACTCCAAATACCTGAAGGATCACACACGATAGAGTTTACGTTCAAACCTTCTGTTTATCAATGGGCGAATCCTGTTATGACAGCAAGCAGCTGGCTTATTCTTTTGCTCTTGTTGGGAACTATACTTATGGAATTGGGTTTTATAAAATTGAAGTCAGAAACGAAAGAATCCGAATCTGATGCACAGTAACTGACAATTTCTATTACCCATTGAAAATTGAGTAAGCATGTGCCTTATTTTTCTATCCTATAAACAAAACGAAGAGTACCCCTTCATAGCCCTGGCTAACCGGGATGAGTTCTACAGACGCCCAACCTTGCAAGCCAATTATTGGGAAGAAAACCCCAACATACTTGCAGGAAAAGACCTTGAGGCAGGGGGCACCTGGATGGGCATTACAAAAAATGGCCACATGGCTATGTTGACAAATTACCGCGATATACCCAACATAAAACAAAATGCACCAACACGTGGCAAACTGGTTTCTGACTACCTGGCAGGAGAATTTGACCCTAAAAGCTATCTTTTGGCGCTTACTAAAACGGCCAACCAGTACAATGGGTATAATCTTATTGCCGGCACCTTTGATGATCCATGGTATTACTCAAATTACCAACAAAAGAAAGTAGTTCAACTGGGCAGTGGATTGTACGGGCTTAGCAACCAATTGCTGGACAGCAACTGGCCGAAAATAGAAAAAGGCAAAGAACGATTGTCTCCATTGATGATTGAAAAAGAATTAAACATTGAATCTCTCTTTACAATGATGACAGACAAGGAAGTAGTAAACAACGATGCCTTACTGCCCAGCACCGGCTTACCATTGGATCGTGAGCGCGCTATTTCCTCCATGTTTATTGATACCGAAGGCTATGGCACCCGGGCCACTACTTTGGTTACAGTTCATAGATCGGGTGAAGTTACTTTTATAGAGCGGTTGTTTGAGAATGGCATGTTTACTGGAGTGGAGAATAAGTATCAGTTTGAAATAAATAAATAAAGACCGTCATCCCTGCGAAGGCAGGGATCTCTATTGCATATTCTCTACTGTATGAAACAAATCGACCATGCTCGGATTAAACTCCATTATTTCTCTTTCTTTCCACGCACGCTTCCATTTTTTTATTTGCTTTTCCCTTTCAATAGCCGATTCTATATGATCAAAAAATTTATAGTAGATCAAATCAGTACAATTGTATCTATTCGTAAAAGTTGAACCCTTTCCGTTTCGATGTTCATAGACCCTGGCATACAAATTACTAGTTACTCCTATATAATAAACGGTTCTGTTCTTATTAGAAACGATGTATACATAACCTCCTTTAGATATCTTCATATTTAATCGGCAGATCCCTGCCTTCGCAGGGATGACGGTGAGCTATGATTCAAAATGCTGCCAGCCTTGTGCTTTCAGCGGCACCCAGTTTTCATTTTTAGTTACCAGCCCAACATCCTTATCCTTGGCATCCATAAAGCCAATAAAATGTATATCAGGATGCTTCTCCAGCTTATCGTGGTCATCCTGATTAATGGTGAACAATAGTTCGTAGTCCTCCCCCCCATTTAACACACAAGTTATGGGATCCAGGTTAAACTCTACAGCTGCCTCGTAGGTTTGGTTATCAATAGGAAGTTTATCCTCAAATATCTTCACTCCCAAACCAGAATGCTTATGCAAATGGAAAAGCTCAGAAGCAAGCCCGTCACTAATGTCGATCATGGAGGTAGGCACAACGCCCAACTCATCGAGTTCATGGATAATATCCATTCTTGCCACCGGCTTTAATTGGCGGCCTACCATGTACTTGTATTTTTCAAGCTGTGGTTGCATACTTGGATCCGCCATATACACCTGCTTTTCGCGAGCGAGTACCTGCAGACCAATATAGGCAGCGCCTAAATCGCCTGTAGCACAAATTATATCTCCTCCTGCAGCCCCTCTCCGTTTCACTACCTTATCCCGGGCCACAGAACCGATTGCCGTAACCGAAATAAATAAACCTGCAGATGAAGAAGAAGTATCACCTCCTACAAGGTCCACCTTGTAGTCTTCGCATGCCATTTGCACTCCTTCATAAAACTCATCAATGGCCTCCACTGAAAAACGGTTGCTTAACGCCAGGTTTACTAAAATTTGCTCGGGCTTGGCATTCATAGCAGCTATGTCCGAAACATTTACTGAAACCGACTTGTACCCCAAATGTTTGAGAGGAAAATACGATAGGTCGAAATGAATTCCCTCGGCCAGCAAATCTGAGGATACCACCTTAAATGTATCACCGGCTTCAATAATAGCGGCATCATCTCCAATACCTAAAACACTGGATTTGTTCTGTTGTCTGGTACGTTTTTTTATCCGATCAATCAGACCAAATTCACCCAAATCACCAAGCTCTGTTCTTTTCTCTGTGTGCTCCATTATTTCTTATCCTGACAAAGTTCTACCAAAACACCACCTGTTGTTTTAGGATGTAGAAAGCAAACCAATTTATTATCTGCTCCCTCTTTGGGAACATCATTCAACAAAACAAAACCTTCCGATTCCAGGCGTTTCATCTCTGCATATATGTCATCTACTCCAAAGGCAATATGGTGAATCCCCTTTCCCCGCTTTTCAATAAATTTATGAATAGCCGATTCTTCACCTGTTGCTTCCAGCAATTCAATTTTGGTTTCCCCAAGTTGAAAAAAGGATGTTGCTACCTTTTCACTATCCACCTCTTCTACCTTATAGTGCTCTTTACCTAGCAGCTTTGTAAACAATTCGTTCGCAGACTTAAGGTCTTCAACTGCAATTCCAAGGTGTTCTATTTTTTGCATA
>JAGQYJ010000082.1:0-10322 GCA_020436145.1 Cyclobacteriaceae bacterium
GGCTGGTTTTTTAATGATGTTTCAGGTATTGAAACCACTCAAATTTTACAATATGCCAACAGAGCTATTCAATTAGCCGAGGAAACAACTGAATCGGAACTAAACAGATTCTTTAAAGAAAAGCTTAGTGGTATAAGGAGTAATATTACAGTGTATGGAACCGGAGAAGATATTTATGCACGTTGGGTCGAGCCTCAACGTCTAAGTCTTACCCAGGTGGGTATGCACTATGCAGTAAATGCTCTTTTTGAGGATGAGGAAAAGCTGATTACGGTACTGAACTATGACTGTCAGAGTGAGGTGCTTGAACGTCAGAAGGCTGGGGACATGATACTGCTGGCCGGTATTACAAAGGTTATCAGCAGGGTGACATTATCGCAAAAATCATTCAGCTTTGCCATTATTTATATGGGTAATCACCACCTTGTGGGTGGTACATCTGATAATACCTCTAAAGACTGGTTTGCCATTCTTCGCAAAAGCATGGTTTTCAATTTTGAAAAGGGTAATCTGAGTGAAATAATAGATATTATCAAAGAGAACTTTACCAGAAAAGCATTTTCGTTTCATCAATTGTTTAAGGACCAGCAATTCAAACTAATCAACCTGGTTATTGAAGATAAAATGCAAAATGCGCTCGCTACCTATGAAAGTATTTACGATTCTACGTATAGCATACTTAACCTTATGCGAACGAATCATCTGTCTTTACCCGGGTTGTTAGAGAATAACTTGCTTACGGTTTTTCAATATAAACTGGAGGAGATTTTTGAAGGAAATGGGGATCCAATTCAAATTTCACGACTTCAGCGATACACCGATGAAGTATGCAAATGGGATGCTGAAGTAAAAACGGATCGGATTTCCTACCTGGCCAGTAAGAAAATAATGCATCTGGTCAATCTCTTTCCTGAAAATGCCAATAAGGCAGAGCTTATTGCCAACCTGGATGAAACACTGAGACTTTTATCAAAAATCAAAGTTACTCCTGATATAGAGGCGCTTCAGGAATTGATTTTTAGAAAATTAAAAAATAATGACTTAACAAAAGATGAGGCCGACCCGGTGAATAAACTGGCCAAGCTCATTGAAATTGAAATAAACTAACAGAATGAACAAAAACTTACCTAACGTGGCCTATTTCTGCATGGAATACGGACTTCATCAGGATTTTAAAATGTATGCCGGAGGACTTGGTATCCTTGCAGGAGACTATATAAAGGGTGCCAAACAATACAATTATCCAATGGTAGCCATTGGAATTAAATGGAAACAAGGCTATACAGATCAAATGATTGATGGCGAGGGTCAGCCTTATGATACCTACCATAATTATGAGTATGATTTTCTGGAGGATACAGGTGTAAAGGTGCCAGTTGAAATACGAGGAGAGCAAATACTTTGCAAAGTATGGAAAACCGAATCGTTTGATAACATACCCCTGTACCTGCTCGATACGGATATTCCTGAAAACCCTGAACGATGGATTACAGGCCAGCTCTATGGCTGGTTTGGTGAAGAGCGCATTGCGCAGGAAATTGTTTTGGGAATTGGGGGCGTACGTGCCTTGCGGGCATTAGGTATAGAAACCGATATTTATCATTTCAATGAGGGACATGCATTATTCGCTGGATTTGAGCTAATACGTGAAAAGAAAGAGACCGGGTTATCGCATGATGAAGCAATAGAAAAAACAAAACAAGAAGTTGTTTTCACAACCCACACTCCCATTCTTCAAGGTAATGAGTCTCACCCAATTAACAAATTAATGTACATGAGCGCCAACCTGGACATGAACGAACAGGAACTTGAAGCTCTTGGAGGTAGTCCGTTTAATATGACCGTTGGTGCACTCAGACTCTCAAAAATCTCTAATGGAGTGGCCCAATTGCATGGAGAAACCGCCAATAAAATGTGGGCTCATATTGATAACCGATCAGAAATAATTGCTGTTACTAATGCTATACATCTACCAACATGGGTAGATGAAAGAATGTTAGAAGCAGCGGAATCAGGGGAAGATTTAATACACATACACCAGCAAAACAAACAGGCTTTGGTTGATTATGTGAAAGAAAAGAATGGAGCATCATTAGATCCAAATAAGCTTATTATTGGTTTCTCACGAAGGGCAGCTCCCTATAAGCGCAGTAATTTCATTTTTAGCAAACCAGAAATAATTGGACCCTATTTAAGGAATCAGGATATTCAAATTGTTTTCTCCGGAAAAGCTCACCCCCTGGATGACATGGGTAAGAACATTGTGAAAAACCTGGTGGGCATGAGTAAGGAATACCCCAACAGTGTTGTCTTCCTTGAAAACTATGGAATGGAAATAGGCGCTACCCTTACGCGCGGAGCTGATGTCTGGCTTAACAATCCTCGCAGACCACTGGAAGCCAGTGGAACAAGCGGGATGAAAGCCTCGATGAACGGTGTGCTAAACCTTAGTATTTTAGACGGCTGGTGGCCTGAAGCCTGCAAGCATGGCGAAAATGGCTGGCAATTTGGAGACGCTTTCGAAAGCCATAATGACCACGAGCAGGATGCACATGATTTAAATGCACTATACAAAGTGCTAACGGAAGAAGTAGTACCAACCTTTTATAAAGACAAGGACAAATGGCACAACATGATGCGCTCCAGTATTTTGGACACCAGGGAGTACTTTAACGTGAAGCGAATGCTGGAAGAGTACTATGATAACATGTACAATTTGTAGATGCCTCGACTAAACTCTTAATCAAAAAACATCCATACGAAGCCGTAGTCAACCAGGGCGCGCTTGCCTACATAATTGGGGGCAGCAAAATAGGTTTCTTTGGTAAAGGCATCAACTAGGTTGTTAAACTTGAAAAACACATAGGCATGTCCTAATTTGATATTCAGGTAAAAATCAGAAATTATATAGGAGGGTGCCTCAAAATAATCCTGGATAAAATACTGATTGGTGGAAACTCGGTAGTCAGGTGCAAAGTAATCTGATTTCCAATGGTTGTCGAAGCCAATCTGCATATCGAGATTACCATTGAACAAAACATTATGATAATAGACATTCAGGTTCGCCATTAATTCAGGTATTGGAAATACATGCGTACTGTCTCCACCAATAGTGGTATATAAGCCCTCCCCTTCAAGAAAGAAATGTTTGAAGGGTTCTACCCTGAAACTGGCTCCCAATGTTAGAATAGAGCTGCTTCCCGGAATTTGCTGTGGCTGAGCCTGCTTATCGTAGTACACATAATCTGTATAGGTAGTAAAAGTAACTTCCGGTTTCAGAAATGAATAAGATTGAAAAGGCAATGTATAACTACCACCTATCTGTAGGGCTTTTATGGTTTTAAAATCATTCACCCAATAGTCATGGTTGCCTAAATAGGCCTGTTCCATATAGGTTGGTTCGTACTGCTGAGTCACAAATTTGCCCTTAAGGCCTTTGAAATCAATCTCTCCCCACAATCGCTGGTTGCCGTTTAGGTTAAAATCGATGCCTCCTGTAAGTTTATATTCCGGATTAAACGTATAGCGCACCCTTCCACCAATGTAATGTTCTATACCATCCTGGGAAGGTTTTTGATTTGCGAAATCAAGGGTGTCTGCATCGCCCCAACCATAATGAAATGTGTAAATTCTATACTTATAATAACCAGAATAAAACAGGGGCCCAAGTGTACCCTTTACACCGTTTTCAAGGGTAATAGTTTCAAAAACAGAGGTGTCGGCCGTCACATCCGCATTAATGTAAAATCTATCAAAATAGTTCTCACTTTCCGGATCTGAATCGTCAAATGAACTTCGTTCATAGGACCTGTCGAACACCTGATAAGCCTGCAAGCCATCGTTTACCCTAAACTGGTGGTACAAGTGAAAGGTCCTTTTAAGATATTCTGAACTTGCATTGGCAAGAAAAACACTTGCATCCCTGTCGAAAAAGCCAACATCTGTACTCAAGGTATCTATACCACCCTGGTCCACAGCCTGGGTTTTCAATCGTGAGAAATTCCCCATTACAAGGTATCTTCGGTTTTTAGTAAAGTACACAAGGTAGGCATCGTATCCCTCGTCTCGCACGAGCCTGTCGTTTTTGCCTTTCGAACTTACCTGTTTGTCTGAGTTGGTGTTAAAGTAATCGATGCCAATATTAAAATTAGAGCTGTCACTACGATTAAAACCAACATCCACAACGGTACGATTTCTCCCTCCAATAGCTACATCTATTTTAGAATAAGGCGATTTCGTATCGAAATATTTAAAACTACTTACAGGCCTGTAATAAGGTGAATATACACTGAAGCCTGGCCTGGCCCCAATAATGACAGGTAGTTGAGGATAGATGCTTCTTATGGCTGTACCGGAAACACCCAAATCCTGCATTTTATACTCTTCTTTTTCCACCCTTGACCAGCGGTGGCTATTGACCACTGAAGTATCCAGGTCGGTGAAAGTCAAATCGTTATACAGAATGTTCTCCTCCTTAAGATAGTGCGTGGTGGCCGGCCCATATACCAACTTGGTGCTATCGTCCAGTATTTGGGCATTAACAGAACCTGCTAACAGTAAAAAAGAACTAATAAACACTACAAATCTTACCACGGTGCGAAAATAGCTACAATTCATTAACCTTCTTCAACTTCAACCAACTCCTCATCCTTTTCGTATTTTTCAACAATAGCTTCATGAACTAACGAGTCAAACTTCCCTGCCTCTTCGAACAAAAATCGAACCGAAATAGGTAAATAAAACAAGCCGATTTCTTCTACATGAGAAAGAAAATCCTTGGTCCTTAATTTGGCAATGTCCTTTTCAGTGGTAAGCAATGTGGCATTTGCTTCCCTGGCCTTCTGAACAAGTTCCTCTAATTCCTTAATAGTATAATTATGGTGATCTTTATAATTTACCACCTCGGCTAATTCAAAAACATCTTCTACATACTTTATCAAAGGCTCCATATTGGCCAATCCCGCAAATAACACCACCTTTCCTGAAAAAGGACGCCCTTCAAACACAGACTGAGGAATACCGTATTGAACTGAAGTAAAAAAAACAGGAGTCTCATCTTGTGTATAGCTCCCTATTTTATTCCTTATTTCATTACTTTTCATGCTGCTTAATTCAACAGGGCATTTGGTCACCACAACTACATCAGCCCGCTTCGCTCCTTTCCTTCTTTCGCGTAGCATGCCAGACGGTAAGACAAAGTCCTTAAAAAAAGGATTATCGTAGCGGGTTAGTAGAATATTTAGATCAGGATTAACTGTTCTATGTTGATAAGCATCATCCAACAAAATTGTCTGGGTTTCGGGATGTTCCATTAATATTCTAGGAATAGCCAGTGCCCGTTCTTCTCCAACTGCGACTACCACTTCTTTCCCAAACTTGCTATAAAATTGATAGGGTTCATCTCCAATATTGATAGCCGTTGAATCGGAATTTGCAATCTGAAAACCTTTAGATTTACGCTTGTACCCCCTGCTAAGTGTTGCCAATGCATATGTTGGCTTTAATAAGCGAACAAGGTATTCTACCATAGGTGTTTTTCCGGTACCTCCTACGGAAAGATTACCCACATTGATGGTCATAATGTCGTAATTGAAACTACTTCTGTACCCAATATTGAATAAGTGATTACGTAATGATGTGACAAGGTTGTACAAGAGAGCAAAAGGGTACAATAGGACAATACGCAACATCATTCTTGCCATTTTTATCAGTTCGCTGTAAAAATAACTTTGAGGTCACCACCAAAGCACTAACTTTACGAACCCGGATTCAATTTGGCTACAAATATGACTAAAATAAAAGATGTAATACATTATTTGGAAACAATTGCTCCCCACGCGTATCAGGAATCATATGATAATAGCGGGCTTCTTACCGGGAACGATAATGACGAGATTTCCGGTTTGCTCATTTCACTTGATTGCACGGAAGAAGTAGTAGATGAAGCGATTCAAAGAAAATGTAACCTAATTATATCGCACCATCCAATTATTTTTAAAGGATTAAAAAAATTAACCGGCCAAAATTATGTAGAACGCACAGTTATTAAGGCTATCCAAAATTCGATTGCCTTATACGCTATTCATACCAACCTTGACAACGTTAGTACCGGTGTCAATTTTAGGTTTGCTCAAAAAATCGGGTTGCAAAACCTCTCTATTCTCAGCCCCAAATCTGGTACGCTTAGTAAGTTGGTAACTTTTGTGCCACAAGAAAATTTTAAGGAAGTACTACATGCATTGTACAAGGCAGGTGCAGGAGATATTGGCAATTATTCTGAATGCAGTTTTAATATTGATGGTATCGGAACATTTACTCCTAATGATAATGCCAACCCCTCCATTGGGAATAGTGGCGAAGCTGAGGAAGTAAATGAAAAGCGTGTGGAAGTGCTTGTGCCCAATCATAAAGTACAGAGAGTTTTGGGAGCTCTGAGAAAGACTCACCCATATGAGGAAGTAGCCTATTATCTTACGTCTCTTGACAACCATAACCAGGAAGTTGGAGCCGGTATTGTTGGGGAGTTGGAAAGTGAAATAACAAAAGAAGAGTTCCTTGGTTTGCTCAAAGACAAAATGGGCCTTGAAGTTATTAAATATACACACGGGTATAAGGGGAGCATTCAAAAAATAGCGCTTTGTGGCGGGGCCGGTAGCTTTCTTTTAAATTCAGCCAAAGCAGTTGGAGCCCATGCGTATATTTCAGCTGATTTTAAATATCACGAATTTTTTGATGCTGAAAACAAGCTAATGATTTGTGACATTGGGCATTATGAAAGTGAAGTTTCCACAAAAGATTTATTGTATGATATTTTAAGTAAAAAATTTTCTAATTTTGCACTCAATTTATCCGAAATTGTTACGAATCCGATCAGTTATTTTAAGTAAATGGAAAATACGGTAGCTAAAAAGCTCGACTCGCTCGAAAAACTTCAAAAAATAGATTCTCAAATTGACGACATTAAGAAAATAAGAGGTGCGCTGCCTGAAGAGGTACGTGACCTTGAAGATGAGGTTGCAGGTTTGGAAACCCGAATTGCAAAATTCAACCAGGACCTGGAAGACCTTAATGTGGAAATTGAGGAGAAAAAAATAAGTATCAAAACTTCTGAAAAGCTTATTGCCAAGTATGAAGAACAGCAAATGAACGTACGCAACAACCGTGAGTACGATGCCATTTCTAAAGAAATGGAGCTTCAACAACTGGAAATACAGGTAGCTGAAAAACGCATTAAAGAGGCAGGAGCTAAAATAGAGGCTAAAAACGAAGAAATTGAGGTAGTAAAAGAAAACCTGGAAGAACGAAAAAAAGACCTTGCATCTAAAAAGGAAGAACTTGATACGCTTATTGCCGAAAGCGAAGCCGATGAAAAGAAATTGACTGCTGAGAGGTTAAAAGCCTCAAAGAATATAGAGGAAAGATTATTGCTTGCCTATGACCGGCTTCGCGATAATGCTAAGAACGGGCTTGCCGTGGTTGCAGTTGACAGAAATGCTTGTGGCGGGTGTTTTAATATTGTTCCTCCACAACGTCAGGCAGATATTAAGGAAAGAAAGAAAATTATTGTGTGTGAACACTGCGGAAGAATACTATATGATGTAATTGATGTAGTTGAACAGGAAAAACCTAAACGGACGGTTCGCAGAAAGAAAGCTGCAACAGCCAAATAAAAAAAGGGAAGCAAGAGCTTCCCTTTTTTGTTACTCATAGTTTTTTCTCTTCATTCACCCAGAAATTACGGATATTGCCATCTGAATAAGACTTCTGTTGTTATGAAAAGAAAACTGTTTTTATGGCTAATTTTTATAGGCACTTACTCTTTCAGCCAACCATCAAAATTTGCATGGGACTGGGAGACTATAAAGTCCAACAGTAAAATATCTCAAAAGGAGGTTCAATGGCTACAAGATAGCTTATCCAAAAGTGAATTAGCTAGGGTCATTGATTTGGTATCTGATTTATCAAGGCCTGCAGCCTCTCAATTATTGGTAAGCCATTTCTATTTGGATGGTAGTTTTAAGAATCAAACCATTTCCCCTTATTTGGACAGTTTATCGGTTCGCCCTCCGGATGGAGAGGCCGGAATTATCAGAGTTGCTTACCTGGTATCTGGCCTTCGAAAAAAGTTGATTGAAAGTCAAAAAGCGAATGAATACTATGTTGCTCAATTTGGAGGAAATATCCTTGAACTACCTGACTACGATAAAAAAGATATCAACACAAATATCAGATTGAGCTTTGATTATGAGCCAGCAGAAGTGCTGCTCGATATTCTCTCTAAACCTGATATCGGTTACCAGGAAATTATAGAAAAATTAAACCTTCATCAATTTGATAAACTGATAGACCATCGCAATCAAAGTTTTTACGGAACACCAATTAACAAGGAAAAATTAGCCACTTGTTTAGAAATCGCCTCCAGTACCAAGCCCATTAACGAATTATACATGTATGCTAATCCTTATGGCCTATTAAATCTAACTGATGTAAAATCTAATTTAACACAGTACAAAAACCAGCTAAAGGATTTATACAGCAATGAACAGTCAATTTTTAATTATATAAATGCCAGTATTGCCCCTTTTTTACTAAAAAATACTGCTTTCGAAAGAAAAGTTTCATTTTTCTATATGGAAGGTGCAGACGGATGGGCTTCAGGTGATGTTACAGCACTTGATTTGAATTACTTTAAGGATGACTATCAAAAACTCCTGCCCTTGCTTGTACATGAAACCTACCATAGCGGTCAAAACGCAGTAGCAGTTGCAAACACTATCCAACGAAAAGATAATATTCAATTATTTGTAGACATTTTAAACTATGTATTCAATGAAGGGACAGCCACCTACGTTGCACCTCCCTCTATCAAAACAGATAGTGAACGAGTTCTGGCTATTAAAGAAGGAATAAGATTATTGGAAGGAGTTTACGAAAGCACCATCATTAAATTTGATGAACATAGTGCAATGCAATTGCAAAATTCCGGAATAGCAGGAGCTGGTCCATTTTATTGGCTTGGGGCCGAAATGTCAAGAGTTATCGTTTCAGAACAAGGCAGTAAAGCATTGGCTACAACCATCCCAAAAGGAGGAATAGCTTTCTTTAAAGCCTATTTTAGTGCTGTTCAAATATCAAAAAGCGAACAAAATATGTTTAATAGTGACTTTAGAGAATATATCTTAAAATTTCTTTGACCGTAAAATGAAAACTAAAATCATTAACCTGTTACTTGTTCTTACCTCCCTATTAGGCTATTTGGAATGGGGTGGCAATAACCATATGTTTTTGTTCCAGGGGGAATTTGAAATACTCAAAAAACTATTTACAGAGCCAGACTCTGTAGTACACCCGTTTGTTCTTATGCCTTTAGCGGGTCAACTAGTATTAGTGACAACCTTGTTTCAAAAAAAGCCAAGCAGGGTTCTTACGCTTATTGGAGTTATTGGGCTGAGTGTCTTGCTTTTCTTCATCTTCATTATTGGTCTTATTTCTTTTCATTTCAAGGAAGCGCTATCTGCTTTGCCTTTTATACTTTTAAGCCTAACAGTATTTTTCAACAGAAACAAGTGATTCAGTAGGCGCTTAAAATTAGACACATTAAAAAATAATATTAATCAATAATTTTTGATACTTTCATCTCCTAAACATGCCTGATATGAAAGTATATATATTGCTCTTGACCAGTATCTTGTGCACGCTAAGCAGCAAGGCACAGGAATCAAACGCCATAGGCTCTATATTCCCCTATATGGAAACTGAAAGCGCTGATAGTAAGATAGTTTTCCCCGATGATCTAAAAGGTAAGTATTCCATTATTGGGCTGGCATATAGTATAAAATCAGGTGAAAAAATGCCCGATTGGGTAGTTCCTGTGTACCAGGAATTTATTTCAGGTTCAAAAGACGTTAACGCCTACTTTGTGTACATGTTTAGTGGAGTAAATATGGCGCTTAAAGATGTGGTAAAAAATAAGATGATTAACGAAATGGATCCTGAACTTCTTCCTCATACCGTTTTTGAAACAGGTGATTTGAAGAAATACCAGAAATTCCTGGATATGCTTGGCCGTAAGGACACTCCTTACTTTTTTGTGCTCGATCCGGAAGGTAAAATCTTATGGGCTACCCGTGGTACCTGCCGTGTATCAAAAATTGATAAACTAGCCTCCTATATTGATTAAAGTTGATATGAGACTATGCCAAACCACTATAGTTTTGACTAGACATTGACCATCATGCCACTTGGTGGCCAACAGCCGCTTCTAATAATATATACCAATCTTCTCTTTCCAGTTCAATACTAAGTGAGGCATGCGCTGATTT
>JAGQYJ010000082.1:10421-12517 GCA_020436145.1 Cyclobacteriaceae bacterium
ATGAGCATTTCAAACTGTGAAGGAGTAAAATTAGAAGCACCAAAATGGAGAACCTTGCCCTGCTCTTTTAAATGGTCAAAAGCTTTAGCAATTTCGTCCGGCTCCATCAGGTAATCCGGGCGATGTAAGAGCAAAAGATCAAGATAGTCCGAGTGTAAATTTTGGAGTGATGTTTCTACAGATTTTACAATATGTGCCGCACTACTATCATAAGATTTAATTCTATGATTCGGACGATTTGCAGCCAACATACGAATGCCACACTTAGTAATCAGCTGAATTTGGGACCGAAGAGAAGAATTCCTTTTTAATACGTCACCAAACTCAGCTTCGGTGGTGTAATCACCATAAATATCAGCGTGGTCAAAGGCTGTGAGTCCGAGCTCAAGACAACCCTTAACAAAAATTTCCAGTTCTGTTTTATTCAGTTGAGCGCCCCATGAACCAAGTCGCATTGCGCCAATAACAAGGCGTGGCAAGCTAATTTTTTTCACATATCCAAGTTAGTACAATTTCAGAAAGTTTAAGGCCCAGGCCCAAAATTTCCAACCATTACTCCATAGATTTTGGGAAGCCAAGAACTAAGTTTTCGTCTTAGGTTCATATGCAAGAAGAATTTATAAGCAAAGTGCACGTAGTGAAACAATAAGCTTAATTGATTTAATTTATATATACTGATTAACAGCACTTTATTATCTAATTTTTAGATATACCTAAAATTAAAAATATCTGTCTTTTTGCGCTTTTAAACCACTTTTATAACAACATATTCAGCGTACCTTTGTAACATGACTCCCGAAGAGATTTTCCGTAAGCACCTGGCCCCTACTTCACCCTTTCCTTTGGGTATTCATATAGATTATGCCAAAGGTGTTTACCTCTATGGCAAGGATGGCAAGCAATACATTGATATGATCGCTGGCATAGGGGTTGCTTCCGTTGGGCACCAAAATCCATTGGTTGTAGATGCTATCAAAAAGCAGTTGGACAAACACTCACATGTAATGGTGTATGGCGAGTACATCCAGGATTCGGTAAATGGTCTGGCTGAAAAACTTACCTCGTTGCTTCCCTCTTCGCTCAACACCTGCTACTTTGTAAACTCCGGAACAGAAGCCAATGAGGCTGCCATTAAACTGGCCAAGCGGGCAACGGGTCGTCCCAAAATAATCTCATTTTTAAAATCTTATCACGGCAACACGCAAGGCTCCATGAGTGTGTCGGCTAGCGAAGTAAAGAAGCAAAAATTCAGGCCACTGATACCCGGGGTAGAGTTCATCGAATTCAATTCCATTGAAGCGCTGGATGCCATTGATGAACAAACAGCCGGAGTGATCATTGAGCCTATTCAAGGGGATGCCGGGGTACGGATTCCCGGCCAGGAATTTATGACAGCACTGCGCAAACGTTGTAATCAGACTGGAGCCAAATTAATTTTCGATGAGGTGCAAACCGGTATGGGTCGAACGGGCAAACTCTTTGCCTTTGAGCACTACGGAATTGTGCCCGATATACTTACCCTCGCCAAGGGTCTGGGAGGTGGTCTGCCTATTGGAGCTTTTATTGCTTCAAATGGAATGATGCAGTTGCTGTCCGACAACCCCATGCTTGGCCATATTACCACCTTTGGTGGCAACCCGGTGTGTGCAGCCTCTGCCCTGGCTACCCTTAACATTATTTCAGAACCGATTTTTCTTGAATCCATAGAGCCCAAAGGAAAATTACTGGAACAGGAACTACAACATCCCGAAGTAAAAGCCATCCGCAGGAAGGGACTGATGCTGGCTGTAGAACTGCAAAACGAAGATAAAGTAAACCGCCTGATTGAATACTGCCTGGAACATGGGGTGGTTATCTACTGGTTTCTTTCTACGCGCAATAGTTTCCGAATTTCTCCTCCACTTACCATTACCAAAGAGGAGATAAAGGAAGCATGCGATATTATCTATCAGGGTATGAAACTTCTTTAATATGATTTTTGCTAATTTGTAAGAATACTGCTTGAAAATAAATATTCTGATCATTAATTTGCTATTCAAACTAATCCTTTAATAATAACTCATTATGAAAACTAATTTTTTAAAGGGCTTCATCTT
>JAGQYJ010000083.1 GCA_020436145.1 Cyclobacteriaceae bacterium
CGAATACTGTGCCAATGTTCAAATTGAAGAAATAAATATTCCAGATGCAAGAAACAGTATTGATAACAGGAGGATCGGGTCTGGTAGGCAGCAGATTGACCCAACTTTTATTGGAAAAGGGCTATGCCGTACGACACATTTCCCGCAAAAGGGATTTGGGAGCGGGCGTCCCTCGTTTCCGGTGGAATCTTGATACAATGGAATGGGATATAGATGCGATAGATGGTGTAAGTTTCATCGTTCATTTAGCTGGCTCCGGAGTTGCAAACGGAAGATGGACGGCCAAAAGGAGAAAGGAAATATTTGAAAGCAGGGTCAGGGGTAGCCAATTGGTGTGTGAAATGGCGCAAGCTGCCCAAGATAGCTTAAAGGCAGTTATTTCTTCATCGGCAGTTGGGTACTATGGAACCAGTACCAAAGAAGAAATCATATTTGAAGATGCCAATCCAGGGGAGGATTTCCTGGCCACAGTTTGTGTAGAATGGGAAAGAGCGGTTTTAAGTTGTAAATCCATGACACATATTGCTGTTTTAAGAACAGGGATAGTGCTAAGTAAAAATGGGGGAGCACTCCCTAAAATGGCATTCCCCATTAAGCTTGGAATTGGCTCGCCCTTAGGACACGGAAGGCAATCAATGCCCTGGATTCATATGGATGATCTTTGTGATATGTACATATATGCGCTGGAAGAAAAACTGGAAGGGGTTTTTAACGCAGTTGCACCCGATCCGGTAAGCAATAAAGCTTTCACAAAGTGCCTGGCCAATACCCTGAAAAGGAAAATTCTTTTACCACATGTACCAGGCTTTGTTTTAAAACTGATGTTTGGGAAAATGGCTCAGGTGCTACTTACGGGCGTGAATGCATCATCCGAAAAAATGGCTGGTGCAGGTTTCAAGTGGCAGTTTCCTGAATTGGAAAGCGCACTGGAAAACATCTATAATTAAGTGAATCGTTCAATTGAGTTTGTAATATGATACCTTTGGTAGCCCAAATTTGTTAACAATGACCAAGAAGAATAATAATTTATCACACGAAGACGAAAAGAAAATTCGTGAAGCATTTAAAAATAGAGACTGGAATGAGTTAAAAACCAATAACTCATGGATGATATTTAAGGTGATGGCTGAATTTGTGGAGGGGTTTGACAAACTGGACAAAATTGGCCCTTGTGTTTCCATTTTTGGATCAGCACGCACTCCACCTGAAGATCCACAATATAAAATGGCCGAGGCAATTGCGGCTAAACTGGTAAGACACGGATATGGGGTAATCACAGGGGGCGGCCCCGGCATTATGGAAGCCGGTAATAAGGGAGCTTATTCCGAAGGTGGTAAATCAGTGGGGTTAAATATTGACCTGCCATTTGAGCAGCATAATAATATCTACATCGACTCCGACAAGCTTATTGACTTTGATTATTTCTTTGTTCGTAAAGTAATGTTTGTCAAATATTCGCAGGGATTTATTGTAATGCCGGGTGGGTTTGGAACGCTTGATGAAATGTTCGAAGCCATAACGCTCATTCAAACCAAAAAAATCGGAGCTTTTCCAATTGTGCTGGTAGGCAAAGAGTTCTGGGGAGGGCTCGTTGACTGGATCAAAGATGTATTGCTCAGTAAATACAAAAATATAAGCCCTAAGGACATGGATCTATTCCATGTTGTTGATACCCCAGAGGAGGTTGTTCAGGTTATTGATGAATTCTATTCAGAGTACATGCTTTCACCAAACTTTTAATGGTAAGAAAAATTGCGACCATAGGATTAGTAGTATCTATGCTACTGGCAGTTTCATTTGTCGGTTCATGGTATTCGCAAAAGCAGGATGACAGCCTGAATATGATCAAGCCAATGGCAGGAGCAGAGAAACCCGGTTTCGAAAATGCCAGGTCTTTACCTCTTCCGGAACATTTGGAATTTGCCGGTGAGGATGTGCCTCTTGAAGATGAGGATGTAAGGGAGCGGCTTGACAGGGAATTGCATATTAATACCTATTGGCATACCAACACCATTTTGATGATAAAACGGGCTAATCGCTGGTTGCCAGCTATTGCTGAAGAGCTTAAAAAGGATAGTATTCCGGACGATTTTAAATACATAGTAGCTATTGAAACCAATTTCAAAAATGACACCTCTCCAAGGGGGGCTGTAGGTTTTTGGCAGTTTGTGAAGGATGCTGCGGTTGAAAAAGGGTTGGAAGTAAATAGTGAAGTTGATGAGCGTTACGATCCTGTGAAATCGACCAGGGCAGCAGCGGATTATCTGAAACATGCATATGAAAAATTTGGCAGTTGGACCATGGCGGCCGCTTCGTATAACAGAGGTGTTACAGGTATGGTAAACGCAATCGAACATCAAAATGAAAGAGATTACTACCGATTGATGCTCAATGAAGAAACCTCACGGTACGTGTTCAGAATTTTGGCAGCTAAAATGGTCTTGGAAAACCCTGAAAAGTATGGGTATGATGTTCAGCCTCAGCACCTATATGTTCCATTTAAAACCTACAGTGTGGATGTTACTGAAACAATTCCTAATCTTGTTGAATGGTCCATTGAGCACAACATAACTTTCAGACAGCTCAAGCGGTATAACCCCTGGATTCAATCGGACCAGCTGACTGTTAAAAATGGTAAGGTATATAAAATACAGCTTCCCAATAAGTAATATTTTTTAATTTATGATTAAACATATTTTGTTTGATTGCGATGGAGTTTTAGTAGACACTGAAATAACCGCAGCTAAGGTAATGGTAGAGGCCTTAAATGATTTGGGTGTTAAAATTACGCTTGATCATTATCTTAACAACCTTTCCGGTTCAACTTTTACTACCATTATTGAAATGTATTTGGGCAATTCTTTTAATGGCGAGAGAAGAACTACCTTTTTAGAGGAAACAGAGAGGAAAACTGTTCAGAAAGTAGAAGCCATTAAAGGTGTCGAAAATATTCTTGGGAAGTTGGCATTGCCAAAATCGATTGTTTCAAACTCCCATATTTGGCATGTGCAACACGTGACTTCAAAAACAGGTATTGATCGTTTTTTTACAGGCCATATTTTTTCTTCTGAGCTTGTAAGCAGGCCCAAGCCCTTTCCTGATGTGTACAATTTGGCTACACATACACTCGACTTGCTACCGGAAGCACTGGTAGCAATTGAAGACAGTTCTACCGGTGTACAGGCAGCTGTTGCTGCCGGCATACCAGTAATTGGTTTTACCGGGGCGTCTCATATTTTGCCAGGCCATGACATTAAATTAGCGAAATCAGGTGCTATCGAAACAGCTGGTACGATGGATAAACTATTGGAAGTGTTAAATAAGTTGATAAAGAATTAATCCGACATTGAGGTTGATTGTTATACTTCTTATTTTTGCAAGCTTAAACTCAGCCTGATTATTAAAAAAGAAACCACCATCGAGTCTGCAAACGCTGAAAAAATCTTACCTTCTGATAATACAGGGTACGAAGAGGTAGAAGTGCTGGGAGCAAGGGAACATAATTTAAAGAATATTGATGTTTCCTTTCCACGAAATAAACTGGTAGTTATTACTGGTATCAGCGGAAGCGGTAAATCATCCCTGGCATTTGATACCATTTATGCCGAAGGCCAGCGAAGGTACATGGAAAGTTTTTCGGCTTATGCCCGGGCATTTATAGGCAATATGGAGCGTCCGGATGTAGACAAGGTCAACGGGTTGAGTCCGGTAATTTCCATTGAACAGAAGACCACTTCACGAAATCCACGTTCTACCGTAGGCACGGTTACGGAAGTGTATGATTTTATGCGTTTGTTGTTTGCTCGTGTGGGAGAGGCTTACTCCTACATTACCGGTAAGAAAATGGTTCAGCAAACGGAGGAGCAAATAGAAGAACACCTGTTAAGCCAGTTTGATGGACAAAAACTGGTTTTACTGGCTCCTTTGGTAAAGGGTAGAAAAGGTCATTATCGTGAGCTTTTTGTGCAGGTAAGGAAAAGCGGATACACACGGGTTAGGGTAGATGGTGAACTACAGGAGATAACCCCCAAAATGCAGTTGGATCGTTATAAGACCCATGATGTGGAGGTGGTGATTGACCGGATAGTAGTGAACGAAAAAGACAGATTGCGTATTAATCGTTCCGCACAGACTGCTTTAAAGGAGGGCCAGGGCCTTATGATGGTTTTGGACGAAGCCAATGAACTTCATCATTTCTCAAAACATCTGATGGATCCTGAAACCGGGCTTTCTTACGATGAGCCTGCACCAAATACTTTTTCATTTAACTCGCCCTACGGGGCTTGCCCAACCTGCAATGGCCTGGGAACTGTGGATGAGATCACAAAGGAAACCATCATGCCTAATGAGAATCTGAGCATTAGCCGGGGTGGCATTGCCCCTTTGGGTGACTACAGGGATATCTGGATTTTCAAAAAAATCGATGCTATTCTAAAGCGTTATAGTTTCAATATTACTACTCCCATTAAAAATCTTAGTGAAGAAGTACTAGATATTCTTTTACACGGAGATAATGAGCCCGTTGCTGTTAAATCAAAGAAATATCCTGGAACAGATTGGAATATTAAATTTGAGGGCATCATTCGGTTTATGGAGAAACAAAAGGAGGGAGGAACCGATTCCATTCAAAACTGGATAAAGGATTATACAATAATTAAAGAGTGCCCTGAATGCAAAGGGGCTCGTTTGAGAAAAGAGGCACTTCATTTCAAAATAGATAATACCAATATTGCTGATCTTGCCATGCTCGATATTGGCAAGCTCAAGCTATGGTTTCATCATATTGAAACAAGATTAAACGATAAGCAAAACAGGATTGCAGCTGAAATACTAAAAGAAATACGCAAGCGACTTAGCTTTCTTGAAAACGTAGGATTGGAATACCTTAGTCTGAATCGTTCACTTAGGTCTCTTTCTGGTGGTGAAGCACAGCGTATTCGATTGGCGACTCAGATTGGTACGCAACTGGTTGGTGTAATGTATATTTTAGATGAGCCAAGTATAGGTTTACACCAGCGTGATAATGTAAAGCTTATTCAGGCACTAAAGGATTTACGCGATATAGGTAATACGGTAGTAGTGGTTGAGCACGACAAGGATATGATGCTGGAGTCGGATCATATTATTGATATTGGCCCGGGAGCAGGCAGGCATGGTGGTACTATTGTGGGCAGTGGCCATCCGTCAGATTTTTTGAAAAACGGAAGCCTTACTTCTTCTTACCTATCCAATAAATTAAAAATTGCAGTGCCTGAAAAAAGAAGGAAGGGAACCGGAAAAAACCTTTTGCTCAAAGGTGCAACTGGCAACAACCTTAAAAATGTTTCAGTTAAATTTCCGCTTGGGAAAATGATTTGTGTTACAGGTGTTTCAGGTTCCGGTAAATCCACATTAATACACGATACCCTTTACCCCGTTTTGAGCACCTTTTTCTATAGATCAAAGAGGACTGCCATGGCTCATGAGTCAGTGGAAGGGCTGGAGCATATTGACAAAGTAATTGAAGTGGATCAGGCACCTATTGGCCGTACACCTCGGTCAAACCCGGCTACCTATACCGGTGTGTTTGCAGATATTCGCTCTTTATTTTCTTCATTGCCGGAGGCAAAAATCCGCGGATATAAGCCTGGAAGATTTTCGTTTAACGTGAAAGGGGGAAGGTGTGAAACCTGTGAAGGTGCGGGCATGCGTTTAATTGAAATGGATTTTCTACCAGATGTGCATGTACATTGCGAAACGTGTAAAGGCAAGCGGTATAATCGAGAAACACTCGAAGTTCGGTTTAAGGGCAAGTCCATTTCTGATGTGCTGGATATGACCGTAGAAGAAGCTGTCTTGTTTTTTGAACATCAGCCTAAGATACTTCGTAAGATTGAGACACTTAATGATGTTGGCCTTGGTTACATAACATTAGGTCAGCATGCTACTACACTTTCTGGAGGGGAAGCGCAACGTGTAAAACTGGCGACAGAGCTTTCTAAGCGCGACACAGGAAAAACATTCTACATCCTTGATGAACCCACAACGGGGCTCCATTTCCAGGATATTCAGCATTTACTTGATGTACTGAATAAACTGGTAGATAAGGGAAATACAGTTTTAATAATAGAGCATAATCTGGATGTTATCAAGGTTGCAGACCATATTATAGATCTTGGCCCCGAAGGTGGGGAGAATGGAGGAACCCTGGTTGCGGAAGGAACACCTGAACAGGTTGTAAGGGTAACTAAAAGTTACACTGGTAAATTTCTGGGAAAAGAACTTGATTGATGAAGAGTCTTACGAACATATTGATCCCGATTGCATTCCTTTTGCTGGCAGGATTTAACTTCTATGTTAAAAACTGGATGGAAGCCACTCTTTACATAATGGTGGGGGGCGGTTTTACACTTTTGAACCTTATCCGCTCAAAGGCAATAATGAAAAATCTGAAATTCTGGAATGCATTATCATGGGCTTTGGTTATTCTGTCCATTATCATGTTTTTATTAGTACTTCTTCAGGATGCCAATAAGGAAATACTCATCCTTCAACCGATTATATAAAAATTTACGTTCTTTACTGTACCACCACCTATTTTGGTTCGCTAAATGAATAAAAGGAGGGCATATTGGTTTAGTCAGATCTTTGGTTGGCTTTTTTATGCCACTTTTATGATTTTGGGAGTTTATGTGGTGTCATCGAACTTCCACCTTTCAATGTCGCTTCCAATTGTAGTGGAAGCTGCCTTTTTTCTTACCATCACTCATATATTTCGGTTATTGAGCAAGAAATGGGATTGGTTGCAATTACCAGCCGCCCGGTTGATGCCCAAAGTACTGGCATCCATTTTTTTAATGGCAATACCTGTTTATTTCATTAGAGTTTTGGTATCTTATTTTGCAGGTATTTACACGGCAAGTTTGCTTTCTCCTGCTAACATTGGCGGTAATGTAATTGGTAATTTCATTGTACTTTTCATCTGGACATCACTCTATTATGCGTATCATTATTTTGAACGATATAATCTTTCCCTCAAATACGAAGCGGCTATGAACCGAATGGAACTGGCCAGACTTAAGTCCCAGATGAATCCTCATTTTATATTTAATGCATTAAATAGTATTCGGGCACTCGTAGATGAAGACCCGGATCGGTCAAAAAGAGCCATTAATCATTTGTCTAATATTCTGCGGTCTTCATTATCTGCCGACAGACTTGAACTTATAACACTAGGTGAGGAAATAGAAACTGTGAGAGACTACCTGGCAATGGAAACCATTCGTTTTGAAGAGCGTTTACAAACGAGTATAGATATTTCTCCATCTACAAGTGCGATATTAATTCCACCTTTAATGCTTCAAACATTAGTGGAAAATGGCATAAAACATGGAATTTCAAAATTGAAGAGAGGAGGACAGTTATCTATTAATACCTATCTTGATATGGAAGAGCTTGTAGTGGAAGTGAGAAATACAGGTCATTATTCGGAAAAGCAAAAGAATGGTATAGGGTATGGTATCAAAAATACTGAACAACGCCTGAATATAATTTATGGGAATAAGGCGAGCTTCGAAATAAGAAATGAAAATAAGAATACGGTGCTAACTTTATTGCGCCTGCCTACAGACATTAAATTGACAAAAAATGAAAGCATTAGTAATTGATGATGAACGATTGGCGAGAAAGGAATTGATCAAATTGTTAGATGAGTTTGCTACAATGAATGTGGTGGGTGAAGCTGCAAATGCAGATGAAGCCATAGAACTCATTGAAAAACATAATCCTGACCTGCTTTTTCTTGATATTCAAATGCCGGGGAAAACAGGATTTGAACTGCTCGAAATGTTGGATAATGTTCCAAAGGTGATTTTTACAACTGCATACGATGAGTATGCCCTTAAAGCATTTGAAGTCAACGCCCTGGATTATCTGCTTAAACCAATTGACCCCAATAGGCTGAAAGAAAGTATTGAGAAGATTGAAAAACAGGAGAGCAAACCAGAAGTGGCCAATTCCAGAAAACTAGGGCTACGAGATCAGGTTTTTGTGAAAGACGGGGATAGATGCTGGTTTGTTAAGTTGGAGAACGTTCGGTATTTTGAATCAGACGGGAATTACATAAAGGTGTTTTTTGATAATGTTAGGCCAATGATACATAAATCACTGAATGCTCTGGACGAAAAGCTAAATGACAGGGATTTCTTTAGAGCAAGTCGCAAACATATTATCAATTTAAGCTGGGTGGAAGATATTGAAACCTGGTTTAATGGTGGTTTAATGGTGAAGTTGAGAGGTGGCGATAAGCTGGAAGTATCAAGAAGACAAGCTGCTAAGTTTAAGGAGCGTATGAGTTTATGAGGCGCTGTTTTTTTGTACCATTTGCACGAGCTCTTTATCAACTCCCCAGTCTCTTGCAAGTTTGAGCATTGCCGTGGCTTCCATTTCTGTGATATAGCCTTTTTCTCCGTTGGCTATCCATGTATCGTTAATGTATTTTAGCCTTTTGGCCTTGTCCAACTTATCAGTCATTTCCATTAAATGATCCCGGGCCCGATCAAATGCGGTGATATAATCTTCGGCAATAAATTCATAGGCCCAGTTAAGTTCTTCAAAAGCTCCGTTTTCACTAGCTTTTCTGTTTAGAATAACTTCTTCCTCCTCATCAAGCCCATGATAATGGAAAATGATGGCTATCAACAACATATAGCATTTTAAATCTTCAGATGTCTCAACCTCGCTCATACTGACGTAAATATAAAAAAGAAATGTAAAGTAACCCGTTGGTTTAACGGTTTGGAAACGGAATTTTTTGCACCGAAAATAGAAGAGGTTTACATGGTGCTGCATCCATTTCAAGGCTTATTGATTGCAGATTTAAAAGGTAGTTGGCATCAGGAATATGATCAGGGACAAATATTAGTTCTGTAATGGTAGCATTTTCTCGTATTTCATCTGGAATGCCCCAAAATGCTCTGTGTGCGACCAGGGCACCTTCATCCACCTCCCTGTCCAGCGAGGGGAGATCCACCAAAAGGTGTTCGATGCCCTGTTCAACTACAAAACGAACCAGCTCTTCTGAAAGATAAGGCGGGTTGGTTCCAGAGTACAAATGTTCCAATTTACTTTTGTCGTTCGGATGCGTTCTAATAATTAGGGCTTTAATATTCTTCCACTCTATCCGTCTTAAGGTGTCGTTCATTTGAATGACCCAATCGCCAGTAGAGGTTTGTTCTGGGGAAAGTGTAACCAATTTGGCATAGAAGTAAAATTGCTTTAACTGGCTTTGAACAGTAGCTCCTGAATCGGTGATATGCCCATAACATTCTACATGTGTACCATTGCCATGAGGAGTAAGGGTAAGCTTCTGGTAATTTACCGACCCTCCCTCGGCCACACTTCCCACAAAACTATCTGATCTGATGGTTTCAAATTTCACTTCCTCTGCCCAATAGCAATTGGGATTTTTATTGCCTTCATTAATAGGTATGGAAATATCAATTGGCTCACTCAAATCTACTTGAATGGTAAGGGAATCATCTATCGCTATTTGTGCAATCATGGCTCAGGAATTAATTCTAAGGCAATTGAATCTGATAAAAAATATCCTTCCGAATTTAAGACCAACATATTCTCAACGAATGTAGCCATTTTTTGCTGAACAACTGATTGGATATACGATTGTTGATGTTGAGTAAGAGAGTAGCTGTACAATTTCTTGAGTTCATTAAAATCAACGCCCCGTTGAGTACGAAGGTGAGTTAAAATGTACTCAGTAATTTTTTGAGTTGTGGATAAAAACTCACTTGTGGAAACAGGTTTGCCTTCGCTTAATTTTCTTATGTAGTAGGGATTATTGGAGATATTGAAATGCCTTTCGTTTCCATTAAAAGAGTGCGCCCCTGGGCCCAAACCAAGATATGGTTTTTGCTGCCAGTAGGCTGAGTTATGTTTACTTTCATAACCAGGCAGTGCAAAATTAGAGACCTCATAATGTATATAACCATTGCTAACCAATTTACCGGTCATGTACTTGTATTCATCTGCAATTTGATGGTCGTCCTTAGGCTCAATTTTGTTGTTTTTGGTCCAATTACCAAAAACAGTTTTTTCTTCAATAGTTAATGCATAACAAGAAATATGTTTTGGTTTTAAACTTAATATGTGATCCACGTTTTTTTTCCATTGCACTTCATCTTGGTCAGGAATTCCGTAAATGAGGTCAAGGCTTATATTTTGTATTCCTGCGTCTGTTGCATATTCAACTGCCTGAATCGCCTGTTTTGAAGAGTGGCTTCTATTCAGTTTTCTCAAAATTGCATCGTCAAAAGACTGCGTTCCAATACTCAAACGGTTAACCCCCAGAGATACGAGTTCCTTAATCTTTTGAATGTTAAGATCGTCAGGGTTGGCTTCCAGTGTAAATTCAATAGAGTTTTTAAGGGGAAATTGTTTACGTAGCGTATTTACAATTTTTGATAACTGCTTCAGCGATAGAACAGAAGGAGTGCCTCCTCCAAAATAAATTGTTTCAACCGGTTCCTGAAGATAATTTTTCTTTAAGCTGGCTTCCAGCACTATAGCTTCCACCATTTCATCCACCAACTGTAAGGAAGTACTGAAATGGAAATCACAGTAATGACAAGCTTTTCTGCAAAACGGAATGTGAACGTAAATACCGGCCAAAGAAGTACTTTTGAACAAAGTTAAAGATTGCTTGAAATATCTTACCACAACATATTTCCTCCTTTTTTTTGTCGCGGCAACCTCTGGGCAGGAACTGAACTATTCCATTCGTATTCTTGGTGCGGATAATGAAATAAAGAAAGAATTGGAGGGCACTACAGATTCCCTGGGATTTGCACGTTTGATAAACAAGGAAAGAGCGAAACTTTTGAAGAAGGGATATTTACTTTCTTTCCCTGCCATTACTACATTGGATACCACACAACATGTAGCAAGTATTGTTACAGGTGCCAGGTTTAAATGGGGAAATTTTGATGTAAATGAAGTGCCAGAAAGCCTATTATCTAAAGCGGGGTTTAGAAAGAATGAGTTTAAGGATGCGCCTGTAAATGCAGCACGTTTAGGAGCGCTTTTATCCGGTATAATTATAAGTTCTGAAACAAATGGATATCCATTTGCAGAGGTAAAGCTGGATTCTGTTGGCGTTAATGGTGATACAATGTCAGCAAAGGTCTGGTATCGATCTGGGCCCGAAATATCCTACGACTCACTGGTTCTTCTACCAAACAATATTGTAAAAAGCGACTATTTGGCTTCCACTCTTGGGGTTAGAAAGGGAGATGCTTTTAATAGTAAAGTGGTGGAGAAAATACCTGCCCGTATAAAGGGAATTGCCTACTGCGCCCTTGAAGAACCCCCTACAATAAAGTTTGAAAATAAAAGCTGTAAAATAAAGCTACCCTTAAAGCCGGTTAAGGCTAATTCTATTGATGCGTTACTTGGGCTAGCTCCTAACCAAAATAACAAGTTGCTATTTACAGGTTATGTCAACCTGGACCTGCAAAACCTTTTTAAATCAGGTAAGCAACTTTATTTTTCTTGGCGCCAGCTAGGGGAGTCTTCTCAAAAATTATCAACCTTTTATAATCACACCAATTTATTCGGCTCAGTTGTTAATATTAAAGGGGCTTTTGATTTATTAAAACAAGATACCACCTTTATTAATAGAAACTTTTATCTTAATGTAGGGTACGATCAGGCTTCTTATAGCCTTGAGTTGACAAGCAGATATCTGGTTTCGAGACTGCTTTCTGAAGGAAATGATAACACCAGCGCTGTGCCCGAAATAGATTTTGATGCTCAGTATTATGGAATTGGGTTTACAAAAAATGAGTTTGACGATAGGGCAAATCCATTACGCGGATGGCGTCTTGAAAGTGGAATAAGTATAGGGGCAAAAAAAATTTATAAGACAGACTTTGTTCCAGTTGAGGTTTATGATTCACTAGACCAGCAAATGCTGCAGGGTTTGATCAATATAACAGGGGAAGGAGTTGTCCCTTTATCCAGAATGTTTGTTTTATTTGGCCATGCTGAGGTAGCATCTATAAATTCAAAAGGGACATTGTTTACCAATGATCTATATAGATTAGGAGGAGTTAATTCAATTCGCGGATTTAATGAGTTAGGAATTTATGCTTCTTCATATTTGTTAACAAAATTTGAAACCAGGCTAATACTTGGAGCTACTTCAAGATTATTTGCATTTGCTGACTGGGCCCTGGTGGACAACAAAGTTTTAAAAGAAATGGGCGAACATTACTTTGGAATGGGTACAGGTATTTTACTTGAAACCAAAGGAGGTGCCTTGCAATTGGTATTTGCAGTTGGAAAATCAGCCCAACAATCCTTATCATTGACAGAATCTAAAATACATGTTGGATATGTGGCTAAATTTTAAAGCCAAATGGGTAGTTAGTTTACTTGTGATATGCTCAGCATTTGAGTCAAATGCACAGCAGTCTGAAGTAATATATAATCTTCGTCAAAACTGGGTTCAATACAGCA
>JAGQYJ010000084.1:0-7833 GCA_020436145.1 Cyclobacteriaceae bacterium
GCAAATTCAATCCAGGAGCCTTTGAATGGGATAATCCTGGCTGAATAAAGCTTAGTTCCGTTGGTGTGCTTACTTTGCGCAAAGAATACACCTGGAGACCTGTGTAATTGCGATACAATTACACGCTCAGCCCCATTTATAACAAATGAACCTTTTTCCGTCATGTACGGAATATTTCCTAGGAATACCTCCTGCTCAATGGTTTCAAAGTCTTCGTTGTCTTCATCGTTGCAGGACAAGCGAAGCTTAGCCTTTAAAGGTACCGAATAGGTTAAACCTCTATCAATACACTCATCCACAGAATATTTTGGAGGGTCTACGAGGTAGTCCACAAACTCCAAAAGAAAGATATCACGTGAATCAGAAATAGGGAAGTTATCAGAAAACACTTTAAACAACCCTTCATTCTCACGTTTTTCTGCGGGAGTTTCCAGTTGAAAGAAGTCCTGAAATGATTTTACCTGAATATCAAGAAAATCAGGGTAATCGATAATTTTCTTAATTGATGAAAAATTAATTCGATCAGATTGATTTGCTGTTGCCAAAACTTTATTCGTTAAAGTTAAAATTTGCAGTATTACCTGCGAAAAGGGTTTGCACTAAAACGGGTACAAACAGGAAAAGACCCCAATCCCGATTTAGATCGTGATAGGGGCCTGATAATGATAGGCCTTTAGAAAGCCGCCAAAGGTTATTTTAATTCTACTTCAGCTCCTGCTTCTTCAAGCTGCTTTTTAAGCGCTTCAGCCTCATCTTTAGCTACACCTTCTTTAACAGCTTTAGGTGCGGCATCTACTACTTCTTTAGCTTCTTTTAGTCCCAGACCTGTAAGTTCTTTTACAAGTTTAACGATAGCCAATTTAGCTCCTCCAGGTGACTTAAGAATTACATCAAACGATGATTTTTCTTCAGCTCCACCTTCGTCTCCACCAGCAGCAGCACCACCTGCTACCATTACCGGAGCAGCTGCAGCTGCAGGCTCAATACCATACTCTTCTTTAAGAATTTCGGCTAGCTCGTTTACTTCTTTTACAGTTAGGTTAACCAACTGATCAGCGAATGCTTTTAAATCTGCCATTTTTATCAACCAATTTTAAATGTTCAATACTAATTTTCTCTTTCAGACAAGGTTTTTACCAAGCCTGCAATGGTGTGTTTACCACTCTGAAGAGCAGAAACAACATTTTTAGCAGGTGACTGAAGAAGACCTATGATTTCGCCAATAAGCTCATTTTTAGATTTAAGCTCACTAAGCATTTTTAAGTGTTCTTCACCTATGAAAAGATCTGTGTCGATGGAAGCGCCTTTTAACATAGGTTTGTCATCCTTACCTGATTTTCTGAAATCTCTGATCACTTTGGCAGGAACATTGCCTGCTTCTTTTGAAAACATAATTCCAGAAAAGCCTTTTAATACTTTATCGAAAAATTCCGTATAATCCGTATCCAGTTTTTCCAATGCCTTTTGAATCAATGTGTTTTTATACACATGGTACTCAACTCCTTTTTCGAAGCACAGTCTTCTAAAGGCATTTATTTGTGCTACGGTTAATCCTGAGGCATCAGTGATATAAAAGTTTGAGTTTTCTTCAAACTTTCCCGTTAGCTCATCAACTACTTTAATTTTCTCTTCTTTAGTCATGACTATAATCCTGAAATTGAGTTCTTATCTATTTTTAGTCCTGCACTCATGGTACTTGACATGCTAATACTTTTAAAGTATGTTCCTTTTGCAGAGGCTGGTTTCAACTTAGAAATAGTATGAATTACTTCTTCTGCATTTTCCTTGATCTTTTGAGGGTCAAAGGATACTTTACCAATACTGGCATGGATGATTCCTGTTTTATCAACTTTAAAGTCGATTTTACCACCTTTAACATCCTGAACGGCTTTGCCAACTTCAAGTGTAACTGTACCTGACTTAGGGTTAGGCATTAAGCCTCTTGGTCCAAGTACTCTACCCAAACGACCTACTTTGGCCATAACGGTAGGCATAGTGATAATAACATCTATATCAGTCCATCCCCCTTCTATCTTGGCGATATAATCATCCAATCCTACATGATCTGCACCAGCATCTTTAGCTTCTTGTTCCTTATCAGGAGTGCAAAGTACCAGTACACGCATTTCTTTACCAGTTCCATGAGGAAGAGTCACAACGCCTCTCACCATTTGGTCTGCTTTTCGGGGATCAACTCCAAGGCGGATATCCAAATCCACGGAGGCATCGAACTTGGTAAAGGTGATGTCCTTAACAAGCTGAGCAGCATCTGCTATCGCATACTCTTTTGCAGGATCTACTTTATCCAATACTGCTTTTTGATTTTTTGTTAACTTACCCATCGTAATATCTTAATTAAGCCCAGGGAGCTGTACCTGAAACTGTTATACCCATACTTCGTGCTGTACCTGCCACCATTTTCATTGCCGACTCAACAGTAAACGCGTTAAGGTCGGTCATTTTGGTTTCAGCAATAGTTCTTACCTGATCCCATGAAACAGAAGCTACTTTTGTTCTATTAGGCTCAGCAGAACCTTTCTTTTTCTTGGCTGCCTCTAGCAACATTACAGGTGCCGGAGGTGTTTTAATTACAAAATCAAAAGATTTGTCAGTGTAGATAGTAACCAAAACTGGTAATACCTGACCCTGCTTCTCCTGAGTTCTGGCATTAAACTGCTTGCAAAACTCCATAATGTTAAGACCCTTGCTACCCAGAGCAGGCCCAACAGGAGGAGAAGGGTTAGCAGCACCACCTCTAATTTGTAATTTCAGATATCCACTTATCTCCTTTGCCATTTTATTTTTAATCTACTTTTTCTACTTGCATATAGTTAAGCTCAACGGGGGTGTTTCTTCCAAAGATTTTCACCATCACATTCAGCTTTTTCTTTTCTTCGAACACTTCTTCTACAGTACCTGTAAATCCACTGAAAGGACCATCCATCACTTTCACAGATTCACCTACTATATAAGGATCATCCAGTTTTTCCTCATGCTCATCCACCTCTTCTACCTTACCCATAATCCTGTTGATCTCTCGCTCTCTTAAAGCAACCGGAACTTTTGATGTTCCTGCGCCCTCACCTAAAAACCCGATCACACCTGGAATAGAGTTTACCACATGGCTCGCTTCTCCGTGGGTTAAATCAGCATTTATCAACACATAACCCGGAAAGAAATTACGCTCTCGCACTCTTTTCTTCCCATTACGCATTTCATATACTTTTTCAGAAGGTATAAGTACCTGAGTAATATACTCCTGAAGTTTCTCTCGCTCCACTTCCGTTTCAAGGTAGCTCTTAATCTTCTTCTCCTGACCGCTCACTACCCTGATAACGTACCACTTTAATTCACTCATCTCAGTTTTCATTTAAAATGCATTATAAAACCAAGACATTGCATTATTAAATGCGTAGTCGAACACACCTATCATAATGGCGAATATTACGGAAGCTACCAGTACGAGTACTGAGCTACTTTGTAAATCCCTATACTTAGGCCAAGAAACTTTATCTCTCATTTCTACGACCGACTGCTTAATAAATGTTGTCAACTTTTGCATCTAATACAGTAGTTAAGTTTTAGCACGGGTGGAGAGACTCGAACTCCCAGCCAATGGTTTTGGAGACCACTACTCTACCAATTGAGCTACACCCGTATGGTGGCACCACCCAAATTGGGAGTGCAAAAATACCATTTTAAATTTATAACACAAGTGCGTTTCAAATAAATTATGAAACGCACTTGATAATATTTATGTAACCTGAGATTACTCTAAAATCTCAGTAACCTGGCCAGAACCTACTGTTCTACCACCTTCACGGATAGCGAAACGAAGTCCTTTTTCCATAGCAATAGCGTTAATCAAAGTAACTTCAATAGTCACGTTATCACCAGGCATAACCATTTCAACTCCATCAGGAAGTTTAACTTCACCTGTAACGTCTGTAGTTCTGAAGTAGAACTGAGGACGGTATTTGTTGAAGAATGGAGTGTGACGTCCACCTTCTTCTTTTGAAAGAACGTACACCTCTGCTTTAAACTTAGCATGAGGGTTAACTGAACCAGGCTTACAGATAATCATTCCACGCTTGATATCAGTTTTTTCAATACCTCTCAACAAAAGACCAACGTTATCGCCAGCTTCACCTCTGTCAAGAATTTTACGAAACATTTCAACACCAGTAACTGTAGATTTAAGACCTTCAGCACCCATACCTATAATATCTACAGGATCACCTGAGTTGATAATACCTCTTTCAATTCTACCGGTAGCAACAGTACCACGTCCGGTGATTGAGAATACGTCCTCAACAGGCATCAAGAAGTCTTTGTCAATCAAACGCTCTGGAAGAGGAATGTAGCTATCAACTGCATCCATCAACTCAACTACTTTTTCTACCCATTCTGCTTCACCATTAAGCGCACCTAATGCAGAGCCTGCAATTACAGGGATATCATCACCTGGGAAATCATACTCAGAAAGTAACTCTCTTATTTCCATTTCAACAAGCTCAAGCAATTCCGGGTCGTCAACCAAGTCTACTTTGTTCATAAATACAACCAAAGCAGGTACACCAACCTGACGAGACAGAAGGATGTGCTCTCGAGTTTGAGGCATTGGGCCATCTGTAGCAGCTACTACGATGATAGCACCATCCATTTGAGCAGCACCAGTAACCATGTTCTTTACATAGTCAGCGTGACCTGGACAGTCTACGTGAGCATAGTGTCTTTTTTCAGTTGCATACTCGATGTGAGCGGTATTAATTGTAATACCTCTTTCTTTTTCTTCAGGAGCATTGTCAATTGATGAAAAGTCTCTTGCTTGAGCAAGGCCTTTATCTGATAATACTTTAGAAATAGCAGCGGTCAACGTGGTTTTACCGTGGTCAACGTGACCAATGGTTCCAATGTTAACGTGTGGTTTTGAACGATCAAAGGTTTCTTTAGCCATACTTGAAAATCCCTATTAGTTAATATTTAGTTTCACAAATTTATTAAACACCAAAAGAACAGAGCCGAACTTCGACCTGCTCCATAAGCTATTTTTCAATAGCAAATGCAAGTTACCTCGCATTTCTCATTTTGTTGCTAAATGCAACACTTTTAAGCACTTGACTCCATCTTAGATGAGCCAAACATAGAGCCAATGACGGGATTTGAACCCGTGACCCCTTCCTTACCAAGGAAGTACTCTACCTCTGAGCTACATCGGCAGTCAAGAATAGAGCGGGAGACGAGGCTCGAACCCGCGACCTACAGCTTGGAAGGCTGTCGCTCTACCAACTGAGCTACTCCCGCTTGTTCATCGTAGCCTTGGTGAAGATAAACTTGCACCATACTACTGATGATCACTGTCAACCTACGCTAAGGCTACGGTTGACGATGTGGGGGGAGTAGGATTCGAACCTACGAAGTCATAAGACAACGGATTTACAGTCCGTCCCAGTTGGCCGCTTTGGTATCCCCCCGACATAAGGTACATTATGAAAATGAACTTCCCAACCCGGTTATTTTGTGCTTTTCTTTGAGCCACCTCCGAATTCGGGAATGCAAAAATATGCGCTTTTTGATTTTAATCAAACAATTCAAAAAAAGATTTTGGAATGATTTTGTTTTCCTGAAGAGCTTAAGCCCGAAAGGGCTATTTCGAGTCATTGGGTTTGAAAAAATCATCCATAGTTTTTCTAGCTTTATTAGCATCAGGATAAGTTGGTGCTAGTGAAAGCTGGCCGGGTAGATCCTGGATATGCAATGTTTGTGTTGGGAAAGCAAAGTGAACCCCTAGTTTTTCAGCTAGCTTCAAAACAGACAAAATAACCTCGTGTCGTGCCTTTAACTCATCTCCCCAGGTAGGCACTTCAAAAAAGATATAAAACTTAATGTCTAAGGAATGGCTGTTTAAGTCATTTAAATAAATATGAAAATTTTCCTTCCATGTGTTCGGGTGCTCAAGCACAATTTTTCGGAGACCTTCTATAAATAACTCAATCAACTCAGGAGGCGTATCATATGTTATTGCAAGCTGAGTGCTATACCTACGATATGCCCTCAAGCCATGGTTATCAATAGTGTTGTCTGCAAGTTTTCCATTTGGCACATATATCAGGGAGTTTGAAAACGTTCTGATTCTTGTTGAACGCAATCCTACTTCTTCCACAGTTCCGTCTATCCCCTCTGCTGTTATCCATTGCCCAACCTGAAAGGGTTTATCTACAAAAATCATAAGCGACCCAAAGAAGTTCTTGATTGTATCCTGCGCTGCCAGGGCAAATGCCAAACCTCCAATTGACAAAGTTGCCAATAATGGAACAAGCTTAATATTGAGATTAGCCATAACAAAAACAGCACCTATCACTATGACAAATGTTTTAGCAATCTTCCTGAAAAGAGGAACCAGTTGGTCGTCTAAAGTTGATTCGGTCTTTTGTGCCAATCTTTCGAAATAGAGAGCCACGATATCTACTATCTTATAAGCTGCCAGGGTACCAAAAAATGGTAGTGAAGCAGATATTGCCAATCCTAAATAATGGGATACCTCCAAAGGCAGCTGAAGAATTGGTAAAAACATATTTACAAAGGCCAATGCCACTAAAAGGCTTAAAGGCCTTACCACAGGCCTCACATAGGAGATAGCCAATTTCTTCTGACCCACCCTGAATAAAATACGGGTTATAAGTGTGTGCACACCCCAGTTGAGCACCTTATGAAAAACAAAACTCAGAATTATTAACCCAAGAATAGCCAGATACTGCCATGCCATGAGGCCAAGGTATTTTGTCTGATTACTTGGTAAATATTGTAACAACCTATCTGAGCCAAAAGGAAAAGCCTTTTCGAATAACTCGGGTATATTTTTCACGGTTTCCTCCGACAAATACCATTGATCGCCTATCTTTTGCAAGTAGAGCTCAGCAAAGCGCGGAGTAATCACGTATTCGTGCGCATCCATATGAAGGGTGTCCACATAATCCGGCTCATTGGGTACTTCTGCCAGGTTGATCAAAACTCCTTTTCCGTTCAAAAAACGTATAAGTTGTTCAATCCTTTCAACTCTTTCCTCTTTGTGGGGTAAATGTTTATAGTATATAACCTGTTGTGCAATGTCAGGTCTCCAATTCTCTTTACTTGTATATTTGGAAAAACCAACCACCAGGTTTCTTGGGGTCGAAAGATCTAGTTTGACCTCCGGAAGTGATTTTTCTTTTTGTCTTAAATCTTCAGTTTTTGCTGCGTTGACTTCCTTCCTGGCTGATTCTTTTTCTTCGTCTTTTGCAGGAGTTACTCCCAAACCACTTAGCAAATCCGGGAGATTATCAATTGTCTGCTTGGAGATTAGCCAGTTGTCTCCCTGTTTTTTAAGTGATATATCAGCAGTTATCACATAAACGGAACTACCGCTTTGATTCTTAAAATCAGGCTCATCAGGAACCAATTCTATCTGCCAGCCGTACCCACTGACATCAAGAGCTTTACGAAGATCCTGAATAAACTGCCTCCTTTTCTTTCCAAGCAAAATATCTCTGTTTGAAATAAGCCGGGATGCAGCGTCATAGTCTCCATTATCTGTGTATTTTTTAAGGTATTGTACAGATGCTCTCGGAGTGGAAAAGTTGTCTTGAAAGGCTTCTGCTTCATAACCTTGTGTCAAATAAATGATTATAAGAAGGCTAAAAAGCACTATTTTGCTTGCAAACAGCTGTCTCATTTGCTTAAAAATTTATTCGCTTTATTTCAATTGTATTAGAGTGTGCCAGGTATATCTGGCAAATATTATCATTGCTAAAATACACTATCGAAACCGGAAAATCTGAGGTAAGTGATTTGGCA
>JAGQYJ010000084.1:7982-12169 GCA_020436145.1 Cyclobacteriaceae bacterium
TGTCAGGATGGCCAAACGCCCCAGGTCGTTCCGAATAAAAATAAAATCTTTGCCCTGGCTCTCCTGCACCAATTCAAAAGTTGATTGTGAAGACTCCTTAAACAGCTGGTTACGGGAGAGCATTTTCCCGGTCATGGTAAAGCGTCCTACCAAGCCATCTTTGGAAACGGTTACAAATTGAGAATCATCAAATCGGTCTCCTGGTTCAAAGAAGACCTGGGTGGTAATATCCATTCCTAAATCCAATGGAAAGCCTTTGGCCGACTCACCCCTTCTATTTGTCAGATACACTTTTCCATTTGCCAACGGCACAACAATCCTATCATTACCTCTCACTCTGATGTGGAAGATATCATCTGCAAGTGAAGTTTTAAATGCGTTAGGACTCCAACCTTCAAGTATATGACCCTCCTGATCATACATGCGCAGGTTACCAAAATAGTCGCTTACCAGTATTCTATATCGCTTAGAACGGTCATAGTCTATCAAATACACCTGATTGATTTTGTAGTTGAATCGGATTGGGTAGTTTGCCACATTATCCCCATTTCGATCAATAAGGTAAATGGAACTATCTGAATGTATCAAATACTGAAGCTTATTATTTTTATAATAATCAAGCTGATAAATTTCGCCACGCGCTTCTGCTTTTAGTGAATCATCCCATAGTACCTCATCATTTGCTCCTAGAAGCATCAGGTGATTCAAAGAATCCTGAACCAGTATTTCCCACGCTCCAGTGGTATGGTTACGAACCACTTTTGGTTTAATAGCTACAGGGTTAACCAACTGTATGGTAGCCTTATCTATTACATTGTTTTCAGCTACTGAAACGGGCCGGGGGTGGTAGTTCAGGTTCAGGTTTGCGTAGTATCTGTTATCCAGGTTAGATACCTGAAAAGCGACCAATCCAAAGTTCTTAATCTGTTCACTGTTTTGCGTCACCCAATTCTTAATTGATTCGTTAAAGCCGTTTATGATTAGGTTCCAACTGTACTCAAGATTAGTTACATATGTATAATTGGCTTCGGTAAGCATATCCTTAAAAAAGGTATTCATTTGAACCGATTTACCCCAGGTACGATCATCTTCAATATCTATTATCCAATTCCTAAGGGTTTCAGCCGTATTGGCAATAACCAGGTACTTACCGTAGAGCATATAATAGGAGCTTCCAAAACCCTTAAAGGATGACCCAAACAATTCTTCTAAAACAGATCTTTTATCGATTAATCGAATTTCATAACCTGAATAACCTTCTATATATAAACTATCAGTGGTTTCCTTTAGCTGGCCTTCCGCCATTTTGTTCAACAAGTTGTACATCCCTTCCTTATCAGAAAGTTCTGCAATATATATCTTATCCGGGTTTTCACTGTTTACAGACTGGAGTGTGGCTAACGCCATTTCTTTGCCCATGAACCCCATAAAGGTCTTTCCTGTTTGCTCATCAATTTGCTCCTTTTGCTTACCCGATTTGTTAAACCGAACCCATTCTTCATACCAAATTGGTAAACTTGAAGAGCCAAAATGCTCCAGAATTGCCGTATTTTCCGGAATAAGGTTATTGAGATTAAATGAAACTGCCTGCTGGTCTTTGAAAGTGCTTATAAGAGAGTTTTCCTTCCCTTCAAATGCAAAACCACTTGCCAGCAATCCGTTTTCATTTACTGCCAAATCGAAGAACAAGGCGGCCGCCAGTAAGGTGGATCCATAACTCTTACTCTTAATGCTTAAAAAACTATCTGCAAACAATGGAAGCTCTTTTCCATTCACATATAAATTCCCTTCATCGGAAGTAAAGCTAGGGTTTCCACTAAGCATAGGATAGGTTCTTCTAAAATTGTTATTAAACCCATCCTGAATATTGCGAACCACATCTTCTACAAGAAAAGCTTCCTTGCTAAGTATTAACGTATTTTTATAGACAATATAGGATAGTTTGCTATTGGTGCTTCCAAGCTCGTAAATAGTTTGCCCCTGGTATACACGTTGTTTCTTCTTAAATTTCAATTCCTTTTGCGCATTGATCAGCAGGTTAAGAAATGCATCGTGCCCATTCTTTTTTAATGGAATGTAAAACATTACTCCAAAACTATTTTGTGAGGTAACGTGGGCCGAAATGAGCACATTGTCATTATTTAGAACATAAGCTAATTGTCCGTTACCTCCGCTTAAGGTATCTAACAACTGGAGCGATTTGTTCATTTGTACAAACTCATCAACCTTTTCAAGTGTTTTCCATTCTTCAGAAGTTACAAGTTTGTTCCATGTGTCAATAACAGACTCGCTTTCATATACTAATACAGCATTGGAAGGCACAAGATCCCATTCTTTGAAAGCATTTTTTTGAGAGAAATAGTTATAGACAAACCACGAGGCTACCAATGCCAGTACCCCTACAAAAATCCATTCCGGTCTTTTCACGCTTGTTTACTAATGCTTAGTTCTAAAACGACCCAAAAATAGAACATGCTTTATAAAGAACGAATTTTTTACAGAAAGGTGAAGAAATAAAAAATGCAGCCTATGAACAGAGCTGCATTTAACTTTGAAACTTAAAACTTTTTACTTACTTCTTAAGCTTTTCAATTATTTTAGGCAGGTTTTCATCCTGCTGTTTCTGAAGCTCTGCAACCAGTTCATCACCCGCCAAAGGAACCACAATAGCATTCAATTCCTGAACGGTAGTAATGCCCGGTTCTTCATCTGCAGCATAAGCTTTTTTGTAATAGCCCAAATTTCCAGACCTTAAAGGATATTTCATTTTTACATCACCTTTCTCATTTACATATTCAGTACCCACCAGGTTTAAATTCACAACAAAATCTCCATTGTATTTATTCATGCTATAGTTGTAATCATACTCTGGCTGAACGGTATAGGTCATAACCAAGCGGTATTTAGTTACTTCCCAGTCATCAACTTTACCTAAACGTGCCTCGCGGTAAGGTATTTTACTCATATCCACCAATTCAAACACATCAGTGGCAAATGCTGAGTTCAGTTCCGATGTCAGCTTTTCAGCCATACCTTCAAAATCGCCTCTCATAGAAGGCAAGCTTCCTTCAAGGGTCTTTTGAACGGTTACCGTTGACGAAGTGCCAACAGGCATTGGTTTTGTTTTTATAGCCCCTGAACTTAACACTACGGCTACTTTAAAACCTTCAGTTTTAAAACGGGCTAGTTTATCAGAAAAAGATTCCTTTTTGACAGGCACATTTTCTTTAAAAGATTCCACATCCGGGCCTGGAGAGGTAGGCCTTCCTTCAAAGTATTGAGCACGTTCGTCATCTACATTGGATTCAGCAGAAGCACTTACTTCACTTTTTATCTGATCTTTTAACCCCTTAAGTTGAGAAAAGGCAAAAATTGTGGTAAGGGACAATGCAATGGTTAGTAAAGTTCTTATTTTCATTTTATTTGCAGGTTTTGTTTCTGGAAATATACAAAACCAAATTAGAATAACCCACCTCCTTTGTTCCTAAATTATTTGTAGAGGGAGAATTTTAATTTGCGAAGCCCCATATTTTTTTTATCGGTTAGATGGATTCCATCTCCGTTTTCACAAACTGCATAAGGTCTTTTATATATTCCTGACTAAAATCGAATTTAATATTTGCCGCTTCATATATTTCCGGAAGTGTTTTAGTGTATCCAAGTTTCAAGGCAGCCTTGTAACCATCCAGCCCCTTCTTCTTATCCTCTTTGTAGTTTTTCCAAATTGCTACCGCTCCTAGTTGGGCCATGCCATATTCTATGTAATAGAAAGGCACTTCGTACAAGTGTAGTTGTTTCTGCCACAAATAATCTCGGTTTACCGAAAGACCTTCCCAATCAGTTATGGTATCCGAAAACTCATTAAAAATGTTATTCCAGGCCGCTTTTCGCTCTTCCTGAGTTTGATTAGGATTCTCGTAAATCCAGTGCTGAAACTTATCTATGGTTGCTACCCAGGGCAATGTTTCAATCAATTGCTCCAGGTGTTCTCGTTTGGCTCGCTTAAGGTCTTCATCATTAACAAAGAACTCATCCCATGCATCCATTGAAATAAGCTCCATTGACATAGAGGCGAGCTCGGCCACCTCCGAAGGAGTGTTTTTGAAATCGTTAAGTTCGAGAGGATCGGCCAAAAAAGCATGCACAGCATGCCCACCTTCATGCATAAGAGTAACCATATCGCGAAG
>JAGQYJ010000085.1 GCA_020436145.1 Cyclobacteriaceae bacterium
AAGCAGGAGCTTAGGTATCTGGAGAACTGGAAAAAGGTGAGAATAGAAACTGATATCATAGAAAAGGCTCCTTTTTATTCTGATACATTAAGGATAAGTATTATCCTTAAGAATATACTTAGCAATTCAATAAAGTACTCTGATCCTGGTAAAAGCGATAAGTATTTATCTATCGAAATCACAACAAATAAAGATGGGGCCAGGATGGTTTTTGAAGACAATGGTTTGGGTATTCAGGATGAATATAAAGAGCGAATTTTTGAGATGTTCTATAGAGGTAACGAAATCTCCGATGGAAGCGGATTGGGGCTTTACATTGTAAATGAAACCGTAGGGAAATTAAAAGGAAGCATTGACCTTTCCAGCCAAAAGGGTAATGGAACCATCATTACCATTTTTCTTCCAAGCATAAAAAAAGCCTGATAACAGGCTTTTCAATATTAATTATTTCAAGATTATTAGTCATCTTTTACATCTATTCTTGCTTCAATAGATAAATACACGGTAAAGTCAAAACTAGCTGCCTCTGTAAGGTCTGATATTGAACCACTAGCCTCAACTGTTAAAGTTTGATTATTAATATAGGCATCACCAACTGCCAACACAAAAGCATCAGTTATAGGAATCTCAAATTCTTCTCCTGAAGCAGCTAACTGAGCAAAATTTACGTTGGAAATCACTATGGGAGAGCCAACAGGAGTACCCAAAGATGAAAATGAAAATTGCCCATTACCAACAGAACTTGACGGACCATTATAAGAATCAATAACAAAACTCAGCTTATTGAGCTCATAGTGACTTATTCTATCAATGTTTTCTTTAATGGTTTCATCATCGGTTGCATCAAACTCAACAGAACCAGTGAAGCTGGGATCATTTTCATCAACTGTTACGGTAAAAGATTCATCAAACGTGTTTCCAGCACCAAAATGGTCAAACTTCTCTAGGAAATCACAACTCGTAAAGGCTACAATAAGAAGTGCTGTAAATAGGTATGTTGTAAGCTTTTTCATGGTTAGCATCTTTTTGGTCATATATATCTTTTAAGAAACACTGGTAACCCATTACGTTTCTCAAGTATAAAATTACCGATTGGCAAGATATAAACAAATTAAAAAGCCTCTCAATTGAGAGGCTTTTTAATTATAACTCCTTCTTACAGAGATAGAAATCTATTTTTTCGTACGATGTATCGTCCAAACGCTGCTGCATTTCATCCAATGTTTTTGGTGGAGGGACAATCACTTTGTCTCCTTTTTTCCAATTCAAAGGCAAGGCCACACTGTTGGCATCCGCAGTCTGCAATGCTTCCAATACCCTTAGAATTTCGTCCATGTTCCTACCTACATTCAATGGGTAGTACATAATTAAGCGTATCTTTTTCTTAGGGTCAATAAAGAAAACAGCTCTTACTGCAGCTGTTTCACTTTCATTAGGTTGTAGCATACCATATAATTTGGAAACTTTCATATCCAAATCAGCAATGATTGGGAAATCAAAATAAACACCTGTTCTCTCTCTCACATTGTTTACCCATGCAAGGTGTGCATGAATGCTGTCAATGCTCAACCCCATCAATTCTGCATTTAATGCAGTGAATTCTGACTTCCTTTCAGCAAAACCACTCATTTCAGTGGTGCAAACTGGAGTAAAGTCTGCCGGATGGGAAAACATTACCACCCATTTGTCTTTCGCATAGTCTGAAAAGGTAATTGTACCTTTTGTTGTAACAGCCGTAAAATCGGGAGCCTGGTCTCCAATCAAAGGCATTTTAAAAACTTGGTCTTCTTCCATAACTTAAAAAATTTACATGTCAAATTTCGCTGATAGAGCTCAATTGTTCAAATAAAAAATCTATATCATATCATCAATAAACTTGATGTTAGCCCAACATATGACGTCCTAGCGCTCTTCCTAAAAATCTTACCTTTTCCTTAAATGGAAATCGCTTGAGGTTAACCTTAACTACACCTTTTGTCAGCATCGTTTTTTGCGAATAATCAATATTCACATCCACCATTACATGCTTTCCCTCTTGTGTCAATTCAATTGCTTTCGCCACAGCAAAATCAATCGTTAAGTCATTTTCCAGAGGGAGATACTCTGCTCCTGTGGCCAACGCTATACCTTCAAAGTTTGCTTTGCCAATTACGGAGCATGTTTTACGATTTAATGGTATTTTTTGAAACTGAGAAATCTGTCCTAACTCCCCATCATTAAAAATAAAAAATATAACAGGCACCTTATAAGTTGCTGCAGTTATCGCCTCTAAACCTGTCATCTGAAAAGCGCCATCCCCCACAATAGCCACCACCTGTTTTTGAGGGTTTGCCATTTTTGCAGCAATGGCTGCTGGAACACAATAGCCCATACAATTGAAATCAGTAGGTGATATAAAATGGCGTGGTTTATATACCGGGAAAAGCTCGGAAGCTAAAAACGTGTGTTTACCATCATCTACTACAATCAGTGCATCTTCATCCAAATGTGAACGAAGTGCCATAAAGAAGTGTCCGGGAGAAACAATTGTATCCTGCTTCTTCTTAAGCCATGTTTCCAAGTACTTATCGTTTTCAGATCGAAGTTTACTTACTATTTCTGAAACGGACCTTTGAGTTGTAAAACCGGATTCTTTTAAGCCACTTATAAGTGCCTCCAGAGCTTCTTTTGCATCTGCCTGAATAGCGATTTTGGAAGGAAAGTTCTTATCAAATACTTCAGGATTGATATCAATATGGATCAGGTTTTTAGGTGGTTCCAATCCATAACTACCTGTTGCTATTTCACCAAAGCGTGTACCTACAGCAAGTAAAACATCATGCTTTTCAAGTGCCCATTGAGCAGATGGTTTGGAAGATGCACCTAAGCCAACACTTGTGTAAAGCGGGTGATTATTGGGAAATGAACTTTTACCTTGTAATGTAGTTGAAACAGGGGCAACCAATAATTCTGCGAGCTCAGTTGTTTGTTCAACTGCATCAACTGCTCCCCACCCGACAAACAACATAGGATTCCTGGCATTCTTTAAAAGCTCTACAGCTTGATCCACTAAGCTTTGATCTAATTCATCTCTGCTTTGAGATGGCATGTAGACTGGAAGCTCCTTTATTTCACCTGTAAACAATTGCAAATTGACCGGCAATTCAATGAACACCGGGCCTGGTTCTCCACCAGTGGCAATATCATATGCCTTATAAATCGTTGGTATTACATCCTCATGTTTTTCAATCAAAAATTGGGCTTTGGTTATACTTTTCGCCAACGCCATTTGGTCGAATTGGTGGAGTTGATACGATTTTCCTGAAGCGCGGTGGGTACCTCCTGCCAAAACAAGCATGGGTATTCCATCCAAAAACGCTTCTCCAATGCCACTCATAGCGTGGGTTAGGCCAGCTGCGGGAACTATTGTAAGCACACCAATACTATCTGAGGTGCGCGATATAGCATCTGCCATAAAAGAACCCCCTCCTTCATGTGTTACCAAAACGGGTGTAATCAGTTCTGATTTATTCATGGCGTCATACAACTCAGTAGTATGCGTTCCGGGAATTCCAAAGGTGAATTTTACTCCAATTTGTTCGAGTGCATAAACCGCTAACTGGGCTCCTGTTTTTTTCATTCTAAAAGTTTTTTACCTGCAATTGAATAGGCCGCGACCCTGCCTGTCAATACACATCCTCCTAAAAAAGTACCTTCCAATGTACCCAAACCATGCATACCTCCTCCTCCAAATCCTGCAACTTCTCCTACAGCATATAATCCGCTCATTGGCTGACCATCCGTCCCCATTACCTTACCATCCAGATTAGTTTGTATACCTCCCAACGTTTTACGCGACAGAATAAATTCTCTTATGGCAATTAATTTACCTGCCTTGGGGTCCACTATTTTTTGGGATTTTAATGTTCTTACCTTATCACCGCGATATTGTCTTGCATGCGAAATCCTTCTTAACTGCTCGTCATTAAAGTATTTCTTGCCTCTATTAATGTGAGCATCATAGGTACTGACTGAGTTCTGAACGTGTTCAAGCTTCACATCGCTTGTACCTGCTAGTACATTCATTTTATCAACTAACTCTTCAATGGTATCTGCTACCACAAAATCTTTGCAGTTATCCAGCATATCATGTACCAATTCCTTGTTACCAAAAAGGATTGTTTTGATAAATCCTAACCAGCTTTTTTTGCGCATAGCCTTGTTGGATTCTGATCCTGAAATTGCAAACTCTTTGTAGGCAATTTTCATGTTGAGTATCTGCCAGCTATATTTCTTCTTTTGATTACAGATTTGTTCTACGCAATAGCGTGTATCGTAAGCCGTAATTAAGGGCATTGGTCCAAATCGATTGCCGGTATAATCAAGCCATAAAGCCGACTTTGGAGGCACAAGGCTTAAGCCATGACCCTCTCTTTGCGGTCTTGGGTGATGCACACCTGCAGCATAGGGCCAGTTCTTATCTAAATGTGTGACGATGCCATCTTTATTCTGCACTGCATCGTGCATATCGCCCAGTGCATATTTGTGTGCACCATTTAATATTGTTTCCGGAGGCTCTCCCCATGGTTTATACCAATTTCTCTTCACTCGTTCAATATTGCCACCCATGCCTCCTGTTGCCACAATAATTTGCTCTCCCTTTGCTTCAAATTCCTTATTTGTGGACTCGTCTATTCCCTTAATTCCAATTACTCGCTTGCCTTCTGTTAACAACTCTTCTCCTTTATGCTGGTAAACAATTTCAAGATTTGTTAAGGCCTTAGGATGGTTTAACAACCTTTTAATAAGAACGTTTGTCAATTCTGAACCCGTGCCCCAAACCATATGAAAGCGCGGAAATGAATTTCCCGGTTTAAACAAACCCCGCTCTACCCAATGCACCACAGGAAAAAAACTAACTCCTTTAGACTTCAACCATTCATACACGTGTGAAGTACAATTATAGACGTATGCTCTAGCCCACGCTCTTGGTAGTTCATCTCCTTCTCCAAACTGAGCAACAGAACACCAGTCTTTAAAAGCAAGTTCAGGAGAGTCTTTTATGCCAGCCCTTCTTTGCTGTGGAGTGTCAACAAAAAACATTCCTCCGAACGATTCTTTTGCCAGCCCGCCAAAATTTTCCTTAGTATCTCTATCTACTATTAAGACTTTTTTATCAAAGTTTAAAAGTTCAATAGCAGCGGTTATGCCAGCTATGCCCCCACCTACTATAACAATATCTGAGCTATATGTTGAAGCCATATAATATCTTTAATTTGAACCTATTAAAGGTACAAAAAATTAACTCACTAGATATACATTGATGGGGCTAATAGGGAAGCACTACACTAGATTCAGGCTCTGAAAGTCGAGCCCGAACATACGACTCAAGTTTCTCCTTTTGGCTTAGCCTTGCATATTTTTCCAATACACCATTTCTAAGTGAAGGATCCAGCCTTTTGAGCTCTTTATAGACCAAAACCATTCCTTCAACACCACGCGTGCTTGCTTTTACTTCATCGGGTTCGTCCTGATGTTCTATCAGGTACAATGATTTCCCGAACAAGTACGTAACCTTAAATTTTTCTGCGTACTTAAATTTCTTGCTATTCAAAAGACTTTCCAGAAAAACACCATCAAGAACCACTTCCAAATATGGAGTGCTTGAAAGCCAACTAATAATATATTGAGATATCGCCTTCGTATCGTTTTGGTCGGTGGCAATAGGATTATTCTCAAGCCAAACAATATTTTTTATAATGTTGGATTCTTCTGCTTTAAAATCATCAATTGACTCCCAGGATAAATTACCCACTGTTTGGCTTAAAATGGGAAAACTTAGGAAAACAAAAAATATTAACGATAGTAAAATTCGCATTGAATAATGGTTTCTGCTAAAATGAAAAATAAAAAGGTCAAATTCAAACTAGTCCTGCATTAAGAGCAAGAAAGAGAGTAAGGGCTTTTTAGTCTTAGCTTAACCAGTGCTATACTGCTTCAAGGTATAATATTTAATCCTTAAAGGTCTTTATTTATCGATGGCATAAGTATCTACATTTATTAGTTTTGCATGATGGAAATACCGAGCATTGAATTATTTGGATTACATATAACCGAACCCTTTACCTGGATCACCAACTGGTTGGTAGCAGCTTTTTGTTTTGGATTCGGCCACCTACTTTTTCATAACAAGCTTGCAGATGCAACACAGAAATTCTGGGCTATGTTTTTCTTTTTTATTGCAGTTGCTTCGTTAACAGGAGGTACAGCGCACGGTTTTATTACTTATGTTGGGCCAAACTTCCACTTTGCTGCATGGATACTTACAGGAATTGCCATCTTTTCAGCAGAAATGGCTGCACTTCAGCTTGTTGAAAGTCCAAAATTCAGGCAGTTCTTACGTCTTTTCATTTATGCCCAACTTATGATAATGGTGGCTTCGGTAATGTATTATCATAACTTCAATAGTGTACGTATAAATTCAGCTATTGGACTAATAGGTGTGGTTATGCCTGTTTCATTTGTACATTACAGAAAACATGGAGACAAGAGAAGTGCACTTATCATGTTAGGGGTGCTTTCCAATATGATTCCGGGAACCATCCATGCCTTCAAAATATCTTATAATGAATGGTTTAATTTTAACGACATCAGTCACATATTAATGATATTTTGCTTCTTTATTTTGTATAGAGGTGCTGGCAAAAATGCAGCATTGGAGCTTGCCAAAAAATTAAGCAAAGCAGCTGCTTAGAAACTATTCTTCCGGCATTACTATCCAAAGGATAATATAAACAAGTACACCAGGAAATGCGGCCGAAAATATACTTACAAGTACATAAAGGAGTCTAACGATAGCAGGATCCCAACCCAGATACTTAGCTATACCACCACACACTCCCGCAATTATCTTGTCATCACTTGTTCTTTCTAATTTTTGTGTCATAATCATAATAAAATCAATTACCTAAAATAAAACAACACAAATTCGTGCCAAAAATTTTTGTATCAAAAACATACAAGGAAAGTACTAAACACCTCATTTATGTGTTCGAATATGACCATTAGAATATGTAAATGAACACTCTTTTACATATTCTAAGAATTCTACGTATAAATACGTATGCCGACTAGCAGATTTTACCTAGTGTATCGCTTATTGGAGGGCTCTACTTTTGTATCAGATGGTTTTGGTTAATGAAAAGAATTACCGGCATAAGGCCGGTTTTTCTTTTTTATACCTACTTCAAAAGTTCTACTGTAAAAATTGCCCCGCCCTTATCAGGTTTGTTTGTTACTGTAATTTTACCCTGTAACTTGTCAATTAGCCTTCTTGCTATTAGTAAACCAAATCCACTTGAAGCCTTGCCGTCAGTTTCATCTGATCCACTAACCTTATAACCGGCAAATAATCTCTTCATCTGATCATCGCTTATTCCAGATCCTTCATCCCCTATCAAAACTTCTACCGTGTTATCTTTTTCTTCAATTATAACATCTACCTTACTACCTTCTTTGGTATATTTTATTGCATTAGAAACAAGATTAGACAGTATCTGCCTCAAATACTGAGCATCCGTGTTGATTTCAAGATCAGCGTTTGAATGATTAACCTTAACATCTACTTTTCTGGTATCGGCAAATGGTTCATGCAATTTAACTACCTTATCAACCACTTGAAAAACGTTTGTTTTTACAAACGTAACCTCTTTAAGTTCAGCTTCAATTTTGTGAACGTCCAGCATATTATTTACCATGCCAATTCCGTCTACAACCACTTTTTTGATCAGGTCAAGGTATTTGGTCTGGTCTTCTGTTAGATTGTCTCTATTCAGATAAACTAATTCTATCAGTCCCTGAATATTTCCAAGTGGGGTCTTAAGATCATGAGCTACAACTGATAAAACATTGTTTTTCTCGACATTCATTTCCTCAAGGCTATCATTAATGAAGGCAAGCTCATTGTTCTTAGTGGCTATTTCATTTTTCTGCTTATCAATAATGGTGTACTGATGCTTAAGTTCCCTATGCGACTTCACTACATAAATGAGCCCAAACATAATTACAAAGGCAAAGGCAATCAACAGAAGAACAATCGTACGCATATGGCTTAGGTCTTCCATATATTCAGCCTCTGTTTCACCCTGAGCTAAAACATAGGTAACATTAAAAAACAGGGTTACAAACAGAAAAAGTAGGTAATGGAAAGATCGAGCAAAAAACAATTTACCCATTATAACGAATTGGTTAGTTAGTGTCTAAAATTATACAATTATTGGTGGATTAAAAATCCATTACTGTTTTATTTCAATTAGCAATGATAATGCCCTTAAAGAGCATTCCCATTTATAGTTAATTAATATCTTTGTCGCCTTTAGATATTGCACAAAGTATTGATGAATAATTTTATTGAAGAGTTGAAATGGAGAGGCATGATCCATGATATTATGCCAGGAACGGAAGATGAGTTTAACAATGGAGTAACTACGGCATACATTGGATTTGACCCCACAGCTGATTCCTTGCATGTAGGCAGCCTGGTGCAAATAATGACTTTAGTGCATCTTCAAAAGTGTGGCCACAAACCCATAGCGCTTGTTGGTGGGGCTACCGGTATGGTTGGAGATCCTTCAGGTAAATCGCAGGAAAGAAACCTGCTTTCAGAGGAAGTTCTTGAGTACAATCTAAAAGGAGTAAAAAAGCAACTTGAACAATTTCTCAATTTTGATTCGGGCAATAACAAAGCTGAACTTGTAAATAATTACGATTGGTTTAAGGATATGGGCTTTCTTGAATTTATAAGAGATGTTGGGAAACATATAACTGTAAACTATATGATGGCCAAGGACTCTGTGAAATCAAGATTGGAAACAGGAATGTCCTTTACTGAATTCTCCTATCAATTAGTACAGGGATACGATTTTTGGTGGCTTTATACAAATAAAAACTGTAAAGTTCAGTTAGGCGGATCTGATCAATGGGGAAATATAGTTACCGGAACAGAACTTATAAGGAGAAAATCTGGTGGGGAAGCTTTTGCCGTTACAACCCCATTGATAAAAAAAGCTGATGGAACAAAATTTGGGAAAACAGAAGGTGGTAATGTTTGGTTGGACAAAAAGAAAACATCTCCCTATAAGTTCTACCAATATTGGCTAAATGCTTCTGACGATGACGCTGCCAATTATATTCGAATTTTCACATTACTGAGCAAAGAAGAAATAGAAGCCCTTGAAAAAGAACATGCAGAAGCTCCACATTTAAGAGTATTGCAAAAAGCGCTGGCAAATGATATCACCATTAGGGTCCATTCTAAGGAAGACCTGGAAATGGCTGAAAAAGCTTCTTCAATTTTGTTTGGTAAATCAACTACTGAAGACCTTCAGTCTCTTGATGAAGACACACTTTTATCTGTATTTGAGGGGGTACCACAAACAACCATTTCCAAAGATGACATCAAATGTAGCCTTGTAGATTTTCTTTCTGATTCGACCGATGGGCTCATATTTCCATCTAAAGGTGAAGCCAGAAGGATGCTTAAAGGCGGAGGAGTAAGTATTAATAAATCAAAAGTGGAGCCTCAGCAAGCCGAAGAACCATTAGAGATTGAGCTATTGCAGGACAAATATATTTTAGTTCAAAAGGGTAAAAAGAACTATTATCTTGTAGTTGTAGAGTAATAAAAAAGGCCTGAATTTCAGGCCTTTTTTAGATGTAATTACAAAATTATTTTTTCAACCAGATACCCACAGAAAGCATAAAGGCGTTGTTCTTAAGATCGTAATTTACAAGATCTTTGTTAATGTCTTTAACACCTAATCCATACCTAAGCGAGGCGTGAAACATTGCAAGTTCAACACCCGCGCCAAATACAATTTGAAGGTCATTACTTTCCAACTGATCCTTAACACTTTCATTGTCTCCATCTTTAGCTCCAGTAAGAAATCCAAACTGCGGACCAGCCTGAACATTCAATACCTTTAATATATACACTTTTGCAACAACAGGAACCTGTATATATGTATTCTTTAAATCTTCCAAACCTTGGCCAAGGTCAACCTTGCTACCATTCTGGGTATAAAGAGCATCAGCTTCTATACCAATAATTGGCAACTTAATTTCGGCCATAAGTCCACCGTGCCAGGCAGTAATATTTTCAGCCTGTGCAGCTGCATCTGTAGAAGTAAACTTGGAAAAATTCAATCCTCCTTTAACACCAAACTTAAATTGTGCCTGGGCGGAGAGGGATCCCACCAATAGCACAGCAACTAATACTACGTAGATTTTTTTCATAATTTTACTGATTTGATTTCTATGTTATGTCCAAATAAACACAAATAAATTGACTATTCCTCGTGATTTTGTGTTTCAATTTGTTCCTTCATTCGTTCAAAAAGCTCCATGGTAACCCCTAGCTCCGGTTGTTTTCCTTGAATGGTTGAAAAGAATTGAATGATGGTTCTAAAATCATCCAATGCGCTACCCCCCGGCCACATTGGTTCCTTAATTACAATCATCTTTCTTCCGTAATCAAACCCAACAAGAAAAATCGGAATATTCACTTTTTTGGCTATATGATAAAAACCTGTCTTTATCCTGTCTACCTTTGAACGCGTTCCTTCGGGTGCCAGAGCGATGGAAAATTTTTCTTTAGAATTAAACAATTCAGCAACGGCATCTACCAGATTATTGTGTTTGGTTCTATCTACCGGGTAGCCACCTAAAGCACGAAAAATAAAGCCGTAAGGAAAGCGAAATAACTGACTCTTGCCCAGATACTTAGTGCTGGTAAGCCGAAGCTTACTTCGAGCCATTACACCAATAACAAAGTCCAAGTTACTTGTATGAGGCGCCACTATAACTATAAATTTGGACGGGCGTGGCTCAAAATCGCCTTCAAAAGTCCAACCCATGCGTTTAAGCAAAAAAGAGTATATAATCCTCAACATAAACCACTAAAATACTTATTTCAAGGAACTTCTTTATAGCACTCCCTGATTCGGATATTTAGCAGTTTTGTCACGATAGAAGCGCATTATTTTCTCCAGGTCTTCATCATAGTTCCCGGAGGGGTGCACAATCGGACCAAGGCCTGCATGCTTTTTGGCGTAATCCAGATAGCCAAGAATGATGGGAACCTTGGCTCCTTCCGCTACACGATAAAATCCTGTTTTCCATCGAGGCGCGTATTTACGGGTGCCCTCAGGGGTAATCATCATAATTAATTCTTCACGCTCATTGATCAAATCTACCATGGCATCAACCATGCTTTTTTTACGTTTCAGGCTTCCGTTTTTGGGATTTCTGTCAATACCAATGGCGCCCAGCTTTCTAGCAAACCATCCAAATACCGGAAAATTCACTACTTCTTTCTTAATGGTAACTTTCATAGGTATATCCATAATAAAAAAAGCAGCACGTGCATAAAGGAAATCCCAATAGCTGGTGTGAGGTGCAGCTATAATCACTCCTTTTTTAAGATCCTTTGGCATTTCACCAATTATTTTCCAACCGGTGACAAAAAAAACAAACCTGGAAAGTGCCTTTAACATATTTAGAAAAGACTATTGATTAGTTCATCATTTGCATGATTAGGCATAGTTAAGCAAAGGCCTTTAGAGCGTTTCATTTCACGCATTGCCGCAAACTCTGCTCCAGTGTTTCTGGCCCAGCTTCTTCTGCCAATTCCATTAGTAACATCATAGAAAAGCATACTTTCAAGCTTTCTATCCGCATCAGTTGTTCCATCTAAAACTAGTCCAAAGCCACCATTAATTACTTCGCCCCATCCTACTCCACCTCCATTGTGGATGGAAACCCAGGATGCACCTCTAAAGGAATCGCCAATTACATTATGAATTGCCATATCAGCTGTGAACTGGGAACCATCATAAATATTGGCTGTTTCTCTGAAAGGCGAATCCGTACCTGATACATCATGATGATCACGACCCAAAACTACCGGAGCTGAAAGGAGTCCATCGGCAATAGCCTTATTAAAAGCTTTCGCAATTTTAATACGGCCTTCGGCATCTGCATATAAAATGCGGGCTTGTGAACCTACTACTAACTTATTTTCCTGTGCTCCTTTAATCCAATGAATATTATCGGCCATTTGTTGCTGAATTTCTACAGGGGAATTCTTCATGATA
>JAGQYJ010000086.1:0-5436 GCA_020436145.1 Cyclobacteriaceae bacterium
CATTGGTAGTGTACAGGCACACTTCACCTGGAACCCGTATTGCGATTTAATTAATCTGGAAGATAAAAATGAATTTAAGCTATTCTTTTTATTGAACGATTACGACAAATGTAAATTTACTAATACTGACAGTCTGGAAGTCACGGTTCATATGATACCTCCTTTTAATTCAGCTCCTCAGATTTCTTTCAATAACTTGAATCCAACAGTAATATTTGCCAACAATGCCTCTGAACTTACCATCGGAGAGTCTCTGGACATACAGGTGATAGCTGATGATGAACCCGAGGACAGTGTATGGTTGGAACTTTTAAGTGTAAACGGAGAACAAGATTTTTTGAATTTTCAATTTGAGAATTCATTTGGTAAGGGTGGTGCTCAAGCTGAGCTGAAATGGACACCAGAGTGCGCTAACCTGGCTGAAGCATTTAGTCCTCATGACTATGTACTTGCGTTTAGAGCTTATGACAATAAGTGCGCTAATGCGAAAGCTGATACGGTAGAAGTAAACATAACAGCAAAAGACATTGAGCAATTGATTGCGAAATTTACACCTGCCAATATATTTACTCCTAATAATGATGGTGCCAACGATTATTATTCACTACCCAATCTTCCTTTGGATAACTGTGTGGGTAAGTTTTTAAATTTTAACGTGCACAATAGGTGGGGAACTGAGGTGTTTTCTACAACTGATAGGGAATTCAAATGGTATGCCGAAGGTTTATCGACAGGAGTATATTATTATTCAGTTAAGTTTAGTAATAAGGATTATAACGGAACCATTACAATTCTTTATTAATCACCAAATTGTAAGCGGACGTACATTACTTTCCTTAATGTAACCATGCTGTCCATCCCATTTGATCTCCAACCATACATCGGTTTGTTTGTTAATGGTAACTTTATTGCCTTTGCCAATTACATCAATTACATCCGCTCCTGCAGAGGGACCAGCCATAATAAAGGTATTGTTTTTAGTAATAAGTGCTTTGTTGTAAGGCTTACCAAAGTTGATTAAGATAAATAAACCAATAAGTGTGAGACCCATGAAGAAAGTTGTAAGTGGAGGTATTAATCTGAATTTCAGGAGTTGGATAAGAAAGAAAATAAAGAGTAATACAGACAAGCTGATAACGCCCGCAACCAACCACTGAAAATGCTTAAAGTACAGGCTTATTAAAAAATTGAGATCGTTTGTTTCGTATCCTGTCAGGTCTTTTTCTTTCGCAATTTCTCCCATTTTAGTAAGCGCCTGATCGTTTCTCGTTGCCAGGTAATACTCATTTAGATAAAACTGTGCAAGGGTATAATCGCCTAATCCTTCTTTAATGTAAGCCATTTTAAGGAGCATGGCAGGGGTGGCTGCTTGCTGATTATAAAGTGAATCGTAAAGATCAAAGGACTGTGTGAATTTCTGATTTTGAAAAAGTGAGTCTGCTTGAGCCAACAGGTTGTCTTGCGATTGAGAATAACCCAAAAAAGAGAATAGAAATGGGATTAAAAAAATTAGCTTAAGTTTTTTAAACATAGCATTTGTAATTAAATGTTTAACTGCTAGTTTTGCAACCGCAAATAAGGAAAGCGGGCTTTTAAAAAGCAAGGTTTCCATTATAAAAGGCTGATTCGATAGCTCAGCCGGTAGAGCATCTCCCTTTTAAGGAGAGGGTCCTGGGTTCGAATCCCAGTCGAATCACAAAAGAAAAGCCTCCGAATTTTCGGGGGCTTTTTTATTGGTAATATGTTCAGGATGCGAAATCTGCGATTTTCCCAAACAAAAAATATAATCAAAAGTCTTTTTTATTGGCTATTCTTTTAATAAGCAAAACAGGTACAGTGCTCCATGTTAGTAAAATAAGGAAGGAGGTAAGTATTCCCATATTAGTTCCAAAAAACTTCTGAAATACTGCTCCTGTGTATCCCAAAAGAGCTGATATATCCAATTTTAGGAGAATAAGAATGCGCGATAGATCAATAGGATTTAACATAGTTGCCACAAGTGAAAACTTATCAAGTGGGTAATCTTCAAATACCATTAGAGAGATTAAAAAAAGCCCGTCATAAATAACAGCCAGAGACAACCAGATTAGAATTGCATAACCAAAACCTTTAATTCTATTATCATGCAGCAAGGCAATATTGACTGAAATAGCAACAAATATGAATGTTAGAAATGTGCCGGACGCTAACAACAGACCAAAATTAATTACCTCGGATGATTCCCATAGTCCATAAACGGTAAAAGGTATGCCCAACCCAAGTATCAGGCTTAAAGCAAGTGAAAAGGAAACTCCAAAGTATTGCCCCAGAAAAATGGTCGTCCTTTTTATGGGTTGCGCCAGTAGCAATTCAGTAAACTCACGGGAGCTGTAAAAGTACATAATTCCGAAAATGGTGCCAATCATAGGAGTGAGCACAATAATGATATTCATTAAAGTGATTATGGATTTGGATACGCTATTGTTCAGAAAAAGCAGAGCAAATCCTAGCACTAGATAAAACAAAAAATAGACATAACTCCATCTACTGCGTACCAGGTCGTAAAAACTATACTGTAATATTTTAAACATTTTCTTCCGTTAAGATGGTTGCAATCGCTTCCTCCAGGCTATTTTTTCCACTGTTTTTTTTCAGATTATCCACGGTTCCTTCAAAGTAAATGTTGCCTTCCAGTAGGAAGACAATCTCATCTGCTATTACCTCTACAAAATCCATGATATGGGTGGTAATAAGAATGGTTTTTCCTTCTTCTTTTTCCTTTTTAATCAATTCTTTTAAATGAATGAGAGATACCGGGTCAAGGCCTGTGGTTGGCTCATCAAGGATAAGGATAGGGCTATCAAACATAAACGTAAGTACCAGGTTTACTTTCTGCTTGGTGCCTCCAGAAAGGTTACCCAGTTTTTTGTCCAGAAAAGGTTCTAGTTTAAATAACCGGATCAACTCCTTATCATTTGATTTTTGTCCTCTCAAATTGGTTATCATGCGAATGAGCTCAGCCACTTTGAGGTTATCAGGGAATCGGGCAATTTGAGGAAGGTAGTTTATACTTTTTCGGTAGAGCCATTGATTGCTTATGATGTCCCCATTGATTTTTATAACTCCTCTTTGGGGTATTACCATTCCTAAAATGCTTTTAATCAATGTTGTTTTGCCGGAACCATTTGGTCCTAAAATTGCAAAAACACCACTTTTATCAATTTTGAGACTTACATCCTCAAGCACCTTTACACGGCCAAATTTCTTGTTCAGTTTATTAATCTCAATCATTGAAAGCTGCCATTTGTGGTGAATTGTCAATCAGATTGTCGGGCGTAAAAACAGGGGAGACCTTTTCAGAAAAATTAAGAATATCAATAAAAAGGCTGCGAAGTAACACAATTGATTCGGGTGTACGGTTAACTATATAGGAAAATAGTTTTACAGGTCTATAAGGAATATCTCCTTTCCCATCCTTATCCAGATCATAACCTGTGTATGAGCTCCAGTAATTTCCTTCAAACTTGTTATCATTTAATTTGCTGTTGTACGAAACATCAAATGAATTGCTTATAAAGTTGTTCTGGCTAAAAATATTAGCATAGCAGCCCCCTGCAAACTTAATAGCCCATCCATTTCTGTTAAATTGGTTGAACCTGTAATTTATCCTTGTTGAACCTTCGATGTATATTCCTGTTGTATTTTCTTCGAAGGTATTGTCTTCAATTTCAGCATCATATATTTCTTTAAGCAGTAAGCCAAACGAAGACGTGCCCCAGTTTTTGTAAAACTTATTGCGTTTCATATTAATAAATTTTGAGAACATGACTGCAACTCCGGCACCATTATCATAAAACTCATTGTCGTAGTAATTGTCGTTGTTGGAAAACATAAAGTGCAGGCCGTAGCGTAAATTGTTATGACTAACATTATGTGAAATGGTGCTCTCGCTAACAAATTCAAAATAAATACCGTCTCTTAGCCGGAACAAAGTATTATAGGTGACCTCAACATTACTGCAATGCCATAAATGGATTCCGTTTCCAGAATTAAATTCTTCCTGAGCATGACTCGAAATGCTATTTTTCCGTACGATCCCTTCATGAGATTTCTCAATAAGTAAACCAAAGAAAACATTCTGCAAAATGTTGTTTTCAATAGTAAAGTTTCTGCACTTGTACACATGTATGGCTGCATGATCTTTTGTATAGCTTACGCCAACATTTTTAAGTGTAAATCCCCGAATGACTACATTATCGGCTGCTATATTTATTATGGTTCCTTCACCATTTCCGTCAATTATTGGTGTATCTACCCCAAGCATAACCAGGGGTCTGTTTATATCAATGTCAAATTCAAGGTAAACCCCTTTTTGAACCCAAATAGTATCGTACGCGCTGGTATTAGCAATGGCTTGTTTGATGCTGGTAAACCGGCATGATTTACATACCTGAACACTGTTGGCGTATGTGCTTGATATTAGATTAAAAAAACCCAGCAGGATAAATAAAATAGTAGTGTTCTTATTCATTGATTACCAAATATACACTCACCAAAAATGAATTCTAAAAATCCTTACCTTACTATAAAAAACAGCGTATTGGCTTTGGCCTGAACTCTATGAATCTTGTTTTCCGGTATTTCATAGGTATTTCCAGAGGCTAGTTTTATTTCCATTCCGTCCATATGAAAGATTACCTTTCCTTTATGCATTATTAGAAGAGCCTTTCTTTGAGTTACATGGTTTGGTATTTCTTCTCCTTTTTTGAGCTTGAAAAGAAGGGTCTCACATGAGTTAGACTTAAATATTTTCTCAATGGTAAGACCCTTCGATTTTACATCTGTAATTTCCCTGATTGCCATACTAGTATCAGTTTCTCTTAAGCAGTTCTTCCCATGAAAACAACTCACCTGTCATTTCCTTCTGTGTTTTTTGAGCTTCTTCCTGGGAAGAGAACGCGGAAAGGAAAGCCCCCATTGGGCTTGGTATTTTTTTACTTATCAGATATGTAGCTTCTTTGGCTGGCACAAATTTTCCAGGATTACCATAATCGTTCACATAGAATAATTTTACCGAGTTGTTCTCTTTTTGCTTAAGATCGTTTACCATACATTCTATGGCATCATATTTAAATGCTTTTCCTTTCTTTGTTACAAGCTCGGCTGCATGTTGGTTGTCTACAATGGTCATTTTACAGTAATGGCAACCATCTTTACCATAATCTATTTCCTGTGGTTTTACCTGGCATGATGAGGTGAAAAACAAGAAGGTGCTAAAAAATGTGATTACAACTTTTCTCATGATGTTGTCTGTTTTTCGTTTTTTGAAACAAAGAATGCTACAAGTGAAAGGAGCATTCCGGTAAAAAGAAAATAAGCTCCTGTGGCAGGCCAGGATTTAGCTACAAAGTTCAAAATGGTTTTATTACCAATAAGTGGTGGTTGGTAGGCCATTGG
>JAGQYJ010000086.1:5532-12085 GCA_020436145.1 Cyclobacteriaceae bacterium
AGTAAACTTAATAGCAGCATGTTCGCTTAAATTATGGCCGTAATCATACTCCCATAGGTAAAAGTCGTACATGCCTGCCGTACCAAGCAGAGCCATAGCTATAAACCATACAAGGTAAAGTTTCCGGTTTCCGACAAATGCCAGAATTAAACCTAAAACGCTCATGGTCATTACCACCCCCGGAAAAATATGAAACTCTTTCATGTCTTCCGGAATGGGTTTCATACCCACATAGTGGTTCATCAGATTAATGTTCTGAATATCATTTGGTTCATGATCTGTAATTTTGTTGATCCAGATATCCATTCCGATAGGATCAGGATATTGGGGTGCCTCCAGGGTTATATTCCACAATGGAAACAAGAAAAGGCCCAGGATTAAAAATGCCCCCGCAATCATTATAAGTTTTGATTTTTTCATGCTAAAAAAATTTAGAATAATAAGTAAAGGAAAAGGCACCTTGAATGTATATGGTGCCTTTAACCTTCTCTAACATTCTGTTCTAACTATTCACCATCTAAGGTCCACTTAAGTGGAACATCAGAACCCTTAGCAGAAACACGAACGTAGCCTTGCATTTCCTGATGAAGTGCAGAGCAAAAATCAGTGCAATAGAATGGCCATACACCCTCACCTTTAGGCTCCCAGGCAAATGTTTCTGTTTGCCCCGGCATGATTAAGAGCTCAGAGGTGTTGGCACCTATCATACTGATTCCATGAGGAACATCAAAGTCTTGCTCTAGGTTGGTAACATGGAAGTACACTCTGTCGCCCATTTTAATGCCTTCAATATTGTCAGGAGCAAAGTGGCTTCTTATCATGGTCATGTATACATGAACGGTATTACCATCGCGCACAACCTTTGCATCCTTTTCACTCTTGGTTGCATAAGGGTGTTTGTTTTCTTCAAGCTTGTAAAACTTCTTAGACTTAGGGGCAATTACATCAGCTGCTGCACCGGCAGCATAATGAGGTTCGCCAATAGTTGGAAAGTCCAGAAGCAGTTCCATTTTTTCACCTGATATATCATAGAGTTGAGCTGATTGGCACATTTCAGGTCCGGTTGGCAGGTACCTGTCCTTTGTTATTTTATTCATAGCCACCAGGTATTTTCCCCAGGGCTTTCTGGAGTTTCCTCCGGGTATCATCAGGTGACCTACAGAATAATATGTAGGCTTTCTGTCAACTACTTCCCAGGTTCCTAATTTCCATTTTACCACTTCTGATGAAATAAAGAAAGTAGTGTACGCATTACCTCGTCCGTCAAATTCAGTATGCAATGGACCTAGTCCCGGATTTTGCACTACACCCGCCACCACGTCTTCATATTTAAGAATAGGAATACCATAGGCTTCTCCGTCAAACTTCTGTCCATCAATTGCCTCCAGCATTTTTGTGAATGAGTGTACGGTAAGCGCTGCAGCTAATTTACCCGCACCAACAATGTATTCACCGGTAGGATCAACATCGCAGCCATGGGGCGATTTGGGAGTTGGAAGGAAATATACAAGGCCAGGTAACTGAGAAGGATCAAGAACCTTAACCGTCTTAATCATTTCAGACGAAGCCGCATGGGTACTTTCATCATAAACGTTATGTGCATACTTGGTTTTCATTTCCTGGAATTTGCCTTGTTCCACATATTCCAGAGCCTTTTTCCAGTTGATAGCTGCTATAAAATCTTTATCATTTTGAGAAGCGTTTACTTCCAGTAATGTATTGGCTTCTTCAGTGTTGTAGGTTGTAAAGAAGAACCACCCATGAGAATTTCCTCTACCCGGATGGCCAAGGTCATAATTGAATCCCGGCATTAAAACCTGGAATTCAAGGTTCATGTTGCCAGTTTCCTGGTCTATTTTAATAAAAGAAACAGCTCCCTTAAAATTACCCTTATACTCTTCAATGGGCATATCGCGTTGTGGAACAGGGACAGCAAACCTTGTGCCTGCAACAACATATTCTGTATTTTCAGTAACAAAAGCGGAACTGTGGTTACCTGCGCTATTGGGAATCTCAATTATTTCTTCGGTTTCAAAAGTACTCAAGCTAATACGCGCAATACGGGGAGTATTGTTTGCATTTAAAAAACACCATCTTCCATCAATTTCTCCATTGGTCTGAGATAGGTCCGGATGGTGAGAATCATCCCACGGTATCGAACCAAATGAGGTTTCCAACATAGGCTTGGTTTCTTCATTAAATCCATATCCTTTTTCAGCATCAACTGAAAACACTGGAATAACCTTGAAAAGCCTACCGGAAGGCAATCCGTGAACTGCTAATTGTCCACTAAAACCGCCCGAAATAAATCCATAGTACTCGTCATGCTCACCTGGAGCAACGTAAACTCGTTCGGCAACATTTCCGCTGAGAGCACCTGCGTTGGATTTCTTAGAGCCACCGTTATTACAACTTGTTATTGCCATTGAAATACCAATGGCAATAATGATAAGTGTGTTTTTATACATGTTCATTTTAGTAAGTTTTATTCTGATTTGGGTAGAATTACATCATCCACCACATTAATAATTCCGTTTGAAGTTTGTATGGAAGCTATAACTTTAGCTCCTCCAACATATACGTCATCGCCTTCCAGGGTCACATTCAGGTAATCGCCTGTAGCCATATATAATTTACGTCCTTTACGAGCCTCTTTTTTAAGAGCTTCAATGTCGTATGAGCCCGGGGCTGCATGCCTGGTAAGGATAGTAGTCAGCGTTTGTTTATTTTCAGGTTTGAGCAGATCTTCAACAGTACCTTCTGGCAATTTTTCAAATGCAGCATTTGTGGGAGCAAACACAGTAAGTGGACCTGCATTGACAAGCACATGTTCAATGTTAGCAGCCTGAACAGCCGCCACAAGGGTACTGTGGTCTGCTGAACCAATTGCAACCTGCAAAATATTTGCATCAGATTCATTGTCCACCACAGATGCCTGGCCCAATGGTGTATTATCCGTTAGGTCTGAGGCAGCGGTTTCTTCGCTTGTAGATTGGTTTCCTCCTGTTGAACAAGCTCCTGTAAAAAAGAGTGTACATACCAGGAAGTAATAATGGATTACGGTTTTCATGGTAAGTTGCTAGGTTTAGTTGTACAAATTAGTATTAGTTTAATGTTCTAAAATATTCTACTACGGTCCTGGCCTCCTGCTCCGTAAGATTTTGATTTGCCATTGGTGAGCCATTAAATTTTATAAGCAATTGTTTGGCTATTGGATCTTCTGCCACCATGCCTTCAGGATTCAAGATCATGTTCATGATCCATTCAGGGGTTCTTCGGGCCATTATGCCTTTTGGAGCAGGGCCAATAAATTGTTTTTCAGCTTTATGGCAGGCAGTACATTTGGCTTCATAAACGGCTTTACCTTCTTCAGCCATTTTCTGGTCAATTTCAGCGGCAAGTTCAACACCAGATACTGGGCCAATTCCTTTGTTGTCTTTCCAGTCCCTCTCAGCCTCTTCTAAAGTAGCTGGTTCCGATTTTAGCATACTTTTAGGGGGCTCTTTAGAGGTGTTATCCTTTTCCTGGGTAGAAGAACCGCATGAAGCTATAAATAAGAGTGAGATAAGAATTAAATAAGTAGATTTGTTTGACTTCATTTTCTGAATATTTTTGTTACAACAAATTAGGATAAAAGGATATAAATATCCTAATTAAATTAACTGATTTATATCATGTTTTCAAATTCGACCAAGTACGCAATTAGAACTATTGAGTACTTACTTTTTAATAAAGAAGGAGGTAAGAACACAGTAGGAGCATTGGCTAAGGAACTTGACATTCCGCAGCCTTATTTGAGTAAGATAATGCAGCAATTATCTAAGAGCAAACTGATATCATCTACGAAGGGAAGGGGCGGAGGTTTTTATCTTAGTGAAGAAAACATGAAACGCCCATTGATAGATATAGTAATTTGTATTGAAGGAAAAAATGTGTTTCGGGAATGTGTTTTGGGGCTTCCTGAATGCTCTGATGATAACCCATGTATGTTACATGAGCATTTTAAAAAATTCAGAGATAGCCTTCGACAATCGGTTTGTAAAGATGGTATCAAGTTTTTACTATCCACTTCTCAATCACAAAAGCCTTAAGTGCCTACTCTTTCCAAGTATATGTTGGCGTGCTCAACAGCCTTACTAAACGAATCAAAAATATGCCCCTCACCAATGATTCCTGCAATATTATTCCTGTCTAGGTCTTTGCGCACTTCCGGTTTTACGCCAGATATAAATACCTGAATATTAGAATGCGCCATATCCTTTAATACATCCATTAGATTGTGCATTCCCGTTGAATCAATAAAAGGCACATGCCGCATTCGAAGTATGATTATCTTATACTTAAAACCTGTAGCTTTTAGCATCTCATTGTATTGTTTGGCAGAGCCAAAAAATAATGGTCCGCTAATTTCATAAATGGAAATTTCAGATGGAAGGTCTGCATAGTCTTCAATTACATCTGAATCTACTTCAAGATAGGATTTCTTACCAACGTCTGCCATGCGTTTCATAAACAATAAGGCGGATAGCACTACGCCAACCTCGATTGCTAAGGTCAAATCTATCAAAACAGTAATTACAAACGTGGAAAGAAGTACAATACTATCAAATGAGTACTCTTTTAATATACTAATAAATGATCTCCACTCACTCATATTATAAGCAACTACTATAAGTATACCTGCCAGACAAGCCATGGGAATAAGTTTTGCCCACACACCAAAGAATAGCATTATTAGGGCAAGGGTAAGCGCATGTACAATACCTGCAATTGGAGTTCTTCCCCCATTCTTTACATTGGTAGCAGTTCTCGCAATTGCTCCTGTAGCTGGTATCCCTCCAAAAAAAGGCGTAACTACATTGGCTATTCCCTGGGCAATTAATTCAGTATTCGACCTGTGATTACCACCTATCATTCCGTCTGATACAACGGCTGACAGCAGAGATTCGATTCCACCTAACAGTGCAATAGCTAAGGCAGGTTCCAGGTAGTTGCTTAAATCCGAAAAATTGAATGAAGGGATTGAAAAAGAAAATGTTCCTGGTATTTCTCCGAAAAAAGTCTCTATGGTAGAAACAGGAATATGAAATAATTGTACAAAAACCGTAATTAAAATTATTGCAATAAAAGAACCGGGTATCTTTCGCGTATGATTTTTTGAAAACTGAATAATAAGTATGGTAACTACAGTAATGGTTACGGCATATAAATTGGCAGTATCAATATTATTGAAGTATGCTTCCCATTTTAAAATAAATTCAGAAGGTGTGTTAGATAAAGTTAGCCCAAGAGCATCTTTAATCTGAGTAGAAAAAATAACCAGTGCAATGCCACTGGTAAACCCTACAATCATTGGATGTGGAAAGAATTTGAGCAGCGAGCCCATTTTGAATAGTCCGAAGACAATAAGCAGTAACCCGGCCAGAATAGTAGAAATGATTAATCCTTCCATTCCATATTGTTGTACAATGCCATAAACAATAATGATGAAAGCACCGGTAGGGCCTCCAATTTGAACCCTACTTCCACCAAGAAACGAAATAATAAAGCCAGCTACTACGGCTGTAATAAGCCCTTTTTCAGGAGAAACTCCAGAAGCAACGGCAAATGCGATTGCAAGGGGTAGGGCAACAATCCCAACTACTATCCCTGAGAGGACATCCTGGTAAAACTGCGATTTTGTGTAGCCTGCCTTTAATAAACTAAAAAGCTTAGGCTTAAAAATGCTGTCCATTAACTATGAAGCACAGAATAAATTTTGCTGTAAAGTGAACAAATATACAAAATTGAACACAGCAAAATCATACTAGGCCAATCACAGCCCAACATTTTCCTAGTGGTTCCATCTGCCTTTTTCAATGCTCGATCTTCGATCAATTTTTCCTGTACTTGTTTCGTCAAATTCCGGCACAAAGACTATTTCTCTGGGACATTCGTATTTTTCAAGTTGCATTCTAATCTTTTCCATCAGGTTTGCAGGAGCTTCATTTTCATAACCTTCAATAAACAATATCAGCTTCTGCCCAAGCATCTTATCTTTAACCGCATCAAGGAAGAAGCGATTGTCCAGGCCAAGTCGTTCAAACAAAAGGCTAATGGAAGCTTCTACTTCTTCGATCTGAATTTTTACTCCACCCGAGTTAATTATGTTGTCTGTTCTGCCCAACCATATGAAAGTTGTTGGTGTGAGAAGAGTAACCCTGTCGTTGGTTACCAATTCCTTATTGTTGGTAAGAGCACCTTTAATAACAAGCTCGTCTCTTTCATTTACGCTCAGATTGGTATCTCCAATAACCGTGTAGAAGTTTTCAGCCGGATGTGAAAGCCTTTTAAGCGCAATATGAGATACAGTTTCAGTCATTCCATAGGTTCCGAAAACAGGAGTTTTTATGAGTGCCAGAGTAGATGACAGATGCGCACTTACGGGTGCACCACCCACTAAAACTGCTTTGCAATTTTCAAGTTTTTTTTCACTGGCAGGGTCATTTAAAACATTTTGCAATTGCAGCGGAACCATGGCAACAAATTGAAAAGGCTGATCTATTTGTTCAAG
>JAGQYJ010000087.1 GCA_020436145.1 Cyclobacteriaceae bacterium
AAAACCGCTCTATTCTGGAAGCGCATAATCCGGACGGAAAAGGGAAGGTAAGCAAGGTGCAATTACAAAAGGAGGGTTTTGACTTTTCTTACTTTACTAATATGTACACCACCAAAACAGGCAAGCAATATTTCTTTTGCTATGAGCAAGGGTACCTGCCCATTGAAAACGACTACTACGCACTGGTAATTAAAAAGGATTATATTGATTAACCATGAAATTAAGGAACAAGCTTAGAAAAATTGTTGAAGAGAATGATACCAGAAGCGGCAGGTATTTTGACAATATTATTCAAATCTTGATTCTTATTTCCCTGATCTCCTTTTCATTGGAGACTTTGCCTGATAATTCAGACCAATTCAATATTCTGCTTAAATATATTGAAATAGCTTCAGTTATCCTTTTTAGCATTGAATATGCTTTGCGCATTTATGTTTCCAAGAAGCCGTTTAAATATATATTGAGTTTCTATGGATGTGTTGACATATTGGCCATACTGCCATTTTATATTGCTCATGGGTTGGATCTTAGGTTTCTCAGAATATTTAGAATATTTAGAGTATTTCGGTCATTAAAACTTATAAGGTATAATAAAGCGATGAGGAGATTCCATTTGGCAGCTAAGATTGTTAAAGAAGAACTTGTCTTGTTTCTAATGGTTGCTGCCATCTTTGTTTTTGTTGCAGCTTCTGGTATTTATTTTTTTGAAAATGAGGCTCAGCCTGAAAAGTTTTCTTCTGTGTTTCATAGTCTTTGGTGGGCTATTGTTACATTAACTACGGTTGGTTATGGAGATGTTTATCCTATTACAATCGGAGGCAGGATATTTACTTTTTTTGTCCTTCTAATTGGAGTAGGAATAGTGGCTGTACCAGCAGGTTTAATTGCATCAGCGCTTTCAAAGGCCAGGGAAATTGAAGAGGAAGGGAAATAGGCACTTTTAACTTCCAACTTTTAACTCCCAACTCTTTCTAATTCTCTAAATTTGTTGATTGAAACATTGACTTTATTCAGGTTTTAAGTTGCCCTAAGTTGTTTTAATTCCATTGACTGGAAATTAATATTGCAATAAACGAACGATTTTGAAAGATTATACCTATTGCCATAGTTTGACGGTTTACCGGAGGCGTCAGACCATAGAAGTAAAGATTGGGAATACGCCCATGGGGGGAGACAACCCAATCCGGGTACAGTCCATGACTACCACCAACACAATGGATACGGCCAGCACGGTACAGCAGGTTATCCGCATGGTGGAGGCTGGTTGTGAGTACGTGCGTATAACAGCACCCGGTATCCGCGAAGCTGAAAACCTGAAAAACATTAAGAATGAACTCATAGCCCGTGGTATTCGAGTGCCTCTGGTAGCCGATATCCATTTTACGCCTAATGCTGCCCTGGAGGCAGCTAAGCACGTGGAGAAAGTACGGATTAATCCGGGCAATTATGCAGATAAGAAGCGTTTCGAAACTATTGAATATACAGACGAAGAATACAACAATGAGTTAGATCGTATACGAGAGAAATTTGTGCCGTTAATAAATCAATGTAAAAAATACGGTACAGCTATGCGCATTGGCACCAATCATGGTTCTCTCTCTGATAGAATTATGAGCCGCTATGGCGATACCCCTATGGGAATGGTGGAGTCGGCCCTGGAATTTGTTCGCATTTGCGAGCAGGAAAATTACCATGATATTGTGCTTTCCATGAAAGCAAGCAACACACGGGTGATGGTGCAAGCGTATCGTTTGCTGGTCAACAGGCTGGATGCAGAAGGTTTGAAACCGTATCCGTTGCACTTGGGAGTTACTGAAGCTGGTGATGGGGAAGATGGCCGTATCAAATCATCCGTGGGTATTGGAACCTTGCTGGAAGACGGGTTGGGAGATACCATTCGGGTTTCGTTAACCGAGGAACCAGAATTTGAGGTGCCTGTAGCCCAGGCACTGGCAGATCGCTACAGCCCTTATAGAAATGGGGTATTGGGTGAGAAAGAAATTGGCGTAAAGAACCCGTTTGAATACCATGTAAGAGAGACCACGGTTGTGGAGGACTTTGGTGGAGATAATCCTCCAAGAGTGATTGCTGACTATTCTGCGCAGGAACTGATCAAAGCAGATCAACTAAAAGCTGTTGGCTACCGGTACCTTTCAGCAACCGATAAGTGGGTAAGTCTGGATACTGCCTCCGATTACATTTACCTTGGAAACCAAGGCTTACATATGGAACTTCCTGCAGGTTTAAAAGCAATTGTGGACGCCCCCCAATGGAATTCGAATCGTTTTGTGCCTAATTGCTTTCCTTTGTTTACGCTACGGGACTTTAAGCTCAATAAGTTCAGGCACCAAAAGCTAAACTTTCTGGAAATAAGCACAAGTACAATTGACGAGCTTCCAAAGCTGGATGAAACGGTTGTTCTAGTACTGAGGTCTGACATGGAGCATCCTTTGCCATCGTATCGCCAGTTCGTGCTTTGGATGGAGCAGCAAAAAATTAAAGCACCTGTTGTTTTGGCTCAAAAGTATTCAGGTATGGAAGCAGAGTCCTTTCAGTTGCATGCAGCTACAGATATGGGAGGGATTTTAATTGACGGCCTTGCCAACGGAGTAATGATCCGATATTATACACCAACATGCAACTTCAATGACCTTTCCAACAGTACTGCCTTTGGTATTCTGCAAGCAGCCCGTACCCGCATGTCCAAAACGGAATATATCTCCTGTCCATCATGTGGCAGAACATTGTTTGATCTGCAATCCACTACCGCTATGATAAAAGAGCGGACAGATCACTTGAAGGGAGTGAAGATAGGAATTATGGGATGCATAGTAAATGGCCCCGGTGAAATGGCCGATGCCGATTATGGATACGTGGGTTCCGGAGTTGGTAAAATTACACTGTACCGCGGACAAGAGGTTGTGAAGAAGGGGGTTAAGTCGGAAGAAGCAGTTGATGAGTTGATTAACATTATTAAGGGTGACGGCCGATGGATTGAACCTGATGAAGAGGCCATGGAAAGCAATTTAAAACAAAAGTTTTAGTTCCTTAATTTATGGAAAAAGAGCAAAATGAAGAGAAAAATAGCTTAAAGGAAACATTTCGGTTAGGGGAGATGTGGAGTTACTTTATTAAGGTTTTCAGAAAAAGGGACTCTGAAAGCTCCACAAGTATAAACTTGCGGCTAATGCATGGTATTAACAGGATAGCAATTGTAGTTTTTCTATTGGGAGTGATTTACCTACTCATTAAACACTGGCTTTAAAAAAAGCCCTGCAATTGCAAGGCTTTTTAGTGCACCCGGAAGGATTCGAACCCTCAACCCTCGGAGCCGAAATCCGATATTCTATCCAGTTGAACTACGGGTGCAGTGGGCTTTTAAGCTAATGCTTCTTTCACTTTATCAGCTGCATCTTTCAACACAACCGCAGAAGTTACTTTAAGTCCTGATTCTTCTATGATCTTAGCTCCTTCTTCCGCATTTGTCCCTTGCAAACGTACTATAATAGGTACGTTAATCTCACCAATGTTTTTATAAGCTTCTACCACGCCATTAGCTACTCGGTCGCAACGCACAATGCCACCAAAAATGTTAATCAAAATAGCCTTAACATTAGGCTCTTTAAGGATAATTCTGAAACCGGCTTCCACTGTTTCCGCATTGGCAGAACCACCCACATCAAGAAAATTGGCAGGTTCACCACCAGAAAGTTTGATGATATCCATGGTAGCCATGGCCAAACCGGCACCATTTACCATACAGCCAACGTTACCGTCCAGTCGAACGTAATTCAGGTCGTTTTGTCCGGCTTCTACTTCCAATGGGTCTTCTTCTGTCAAATCTCTAAGCTCAGACAAATCGCTGTGTCTGTACAAAGCGTTGTCGTCCAGGTTAACCTTGGCATCTACTGCCAGAATTTTATTATCTGATGTTTTAAGTACAGGGTTTATCTCAAATAAAGATGAATCGGTTGCTTCATATGCCTGATACAGGCTAAAAATAAACTTCACCATTTCTTTGAAAGCTGCACCTTCCAGTCCTAAGGCAAAAGCAACTTTACGAGCCTGAAACCCCTGCAACCCCACACGAGGATCTATCCATTCCTTTACAATTTTTTCAGGTGTTTTATCGGCTACTGTTTCAATGTCCATCCCACCTTCTGTAGAAGCCATAATTACATTGCATGCTTTAGCACGGTCCAGAAGAATACTCAAATAGTATTCTTTAGGTTCCGATTCGCCAGGATAATATACATCTTCCGCAATCAGTACTTTATGAACTTTCTTTCCTTCAGGGCCTGTTTGATGCGTAACCAGTTGCATCCCCAGGATTTGGTCTGAAAGAGTGGCCACATCATCAATGCTCTTCGCCAGCTTAACTCCTCCGCCTTTACCTCGTCCACCTGCATGTATCTGGGCCTTTACTACATACCATCCGGTACCGGTGTCTTTATGAAGTTGTTTGGCAGCTTTAACTGCTTTTTCTTTTGAGTCGGCTACAATGCCTCTTTGAACTCTAACCCCGTAGCTTGAAAGTATGTCCTTTGCCTGATATTCGTGTATGTTCATAACTGAAGTTTTTGTTGTTTGAGTGGGCCCGTTATAGGCTCAAAAATGTTTTGCGAAGGTACTTGATTTGCCTTATTATTTCAAACGATAAGAACCATTATACATATATTTCTTATGTTTGGAATCTATGGCCATGAAGTCGCTACTGCAAGCTCAGAACCTTGTAAAATCGTATGGGGAAGTGAAGGTTCTTAAGGGAATCAACCTTGATGTTGAAGAGAAAGAAATTATCTCTATTGTAGGTGCTTCCGGGGCGGGTAAAAGTACTTTACTACATATCTTAGGTACGCTTGAAAAGGCAGATGCCGGCTCTTTGTCTATCAATTCACGGCAGATCAGCTCGTTGGATAAAAAAAAGCTTGCGCTATTTAGAAACTCTGCCATTGGTTTTGTATTTCAGTTTCATAATCTTTTACCTGAGTTTACTTCGTACGAAAATGTTTTAATGCCTGCGTTGATCGGTGGCAAGGACGATAAGGAAACAAAGGCCTATGTTGACGAGCTTTTGAGCATACTTTCCATATCAGAGAGAAAAAATCATAAACCGTCACAGCTTTCCGGAGGTGAGCAGCAACGCATTGCTGTAGCTCGGGCACTTGTAAACAAGCCAAAAATTGTTTTTGCAGACGAACCAAGTGGCAACCTGGATTCCAAAAATGCTGAAGAGTTACATAACCTGTTTTTTAAGCTAAGAGATGAACTGGGCCAGACATTTGTTATTGTAACCCACAATGACCACCTGGCCGAAATTGCAGACAGAAAAATTACCATTCAGGACGGAGTAATAGCCAGCTAATGAGTAATGGAGTACGTTATATGCTGGTGGCAACTTCGTTTTTTGCCGTAATGAATGTGCTTATAAAGTATATTCCAAGAATAGGACCAGTTGAAATCGTATTTTTTCGCTCCATTGTTTCGTTTGTCATCTCATTTATTACCGTAAAAAGGTTAGGATTAAGCATTTGGGGTAATAATAAGAAATGGTTAATCATTCGTGGCGTAGCTGGTTCAGTTGCTCTGTTAATGTTTTTTGCAACTATACAGCAAATGCCATTAGCTAGCGCAGTGGCCATTCAGTATACATCTCCGATTTTCACAACAATATTGGGAATATTTATTGTCAGGGAACGTGTGTATTCCGTACAATGGTTTTTCTTTCTTGTCGCGCTTTTAGGTGTGTTTTTGATTCAGGGGTTCGATCCTCGGGTAAGTATGTGGCAAGTTATAATTGGAGTGGGTTCAGCTCTTGGAGCAGGTGTCGCTTACAACAGCATTCGCAAACTTAAATTTAGCGAACACCCATTGGTTATTATATTCTATTTCCCACTAATAACGATACCAATAACTGGTACTTTTCTGTTATTCACCGGTTGGACAACTCCTGACTTAATAGAACTGTTGGTTTTAATTAGCATTGGTGTTACTACTCAATTTGCTCAATACTTTTTAACCAAAGCGTATCAACTGGATGATCTATCCAAAGTGTCAAGCATCCAGTACATTGGGATTATTTTCGCTCTAATATTTGGCTATTTCTTTTTCGATGAGTCATATACACTTAAATCCTTTGCAGGAATACTGATTATTCTGGTGGGAGTAATTTCCAATATCTGGTTTAAAAATCGGATGGAGCAACAAGCGAAAAAGTCAGGAAAATAATAATTTTGAGGCAGATTTAAACAACATTATATGAGTGGCCATAGTAAATGGAGCACCATTAAACATAAGAAAGGTGCACTAGATAAGAAGAGGGGTAAGATATTTACCAAGCTTATTAAGGAAATAACGGTAGCTGCTAAAACCGGTGGAGCAGACCCTGAAATGAACCCCAGGTTACGCCTGGCAGTTCAAAATGCCAAGGGCAAAAATATGCCCAAAGACACCATTGAACGCGCTATTAAAAAGGTGGCAGGTGGCGATGCTGCTGATTATATAGAAACTACCTACGAAGGGTATGGCTCCAACGGAGTAGCTGTTTTTGTAGAATGCACCACAGATAACCTTAATAGAACAGTGGCTGATGTACGGGCGGCATTTAGCAAGCATGGAGGGAGTCTGGGTACTAATGGGTCTCTTGAATTTATTTTTGACAGAAAAGGGGCTTTTGCTATTCCATTACCTGATGGTGCAGATGAAGATGAGCTTACCCTGGAACTGATAGATGGCGGGGCAGAAGATGTTGAATTTGAAGAGGGATTTATTTCCGTAACCTGTGCCATGGAAGATTTTGGTAATATGCAATCTAAATTGGATGAGCTTGATCTTGAGGCAGAGAATGCAGAGTTGGAACGTATTCCAAATACATTTGTTAGCCTGGATGATGCGGCTTTTGAAAAAGTAATGAAACTGATTGAAGCCTTAGAGGATAATGATGATGTGCAGAAGGTATATCACAACATAGAAGCTACTGATGCTCAAATGGAAATGCTTTAAAGCTGGCAGAAGTTTGAATACAACAAAAAAGGCTCCAAGTGGAGCCTTTTCTATTTTGTGATGTTAAATGCTACTTGATTTTTTCAATTAAGTCAGCAGCACGGTTGGAGTAACCTGCTTCGTTATCGTACCATCCAACAACTTTTACCAATGTTCCATTGGCCGAGGTCATTTTGGAATCGAAGATACATGAATGAGGATTTCCAACAATATCAATAGATACGATTGGATCTTCGGTATATTCCAAAATGCCCTTCATAGGTCCATTAGCAGCTTTTTTCATTGCTTCATTAATTGATTCGGCAGTTGCTTCCTTTTTAAGAATAACGGTAAGGTCAGTTAATGAACCATCTGGAATAGGCACACGCATAGCTACACCATCCAGCTTACCTTTTAGGTGAGGCAATACCAAACCAACTGCTTTGGCTGCACCTGTAGAAGTAGGCACAATTGAATATGCGGCTGCTCTTGCCCTTCTCAAATCTCTGTGAGGGGCATCCTGCAGATTTTGATCCGCGGTATATGCGTGTATGGTTGAAATATACCCCTTCTCAATTCCAAACGTATCATCAAGCACTTTAGCCATAGGAGCAAGGCAGTTGGTAGTACAAGACGCATTAGACATTATAGTCTCTGATCCTGTCAGTGTTTCTTCATTTACACCTAAAACAACTGTAGGAATATCGCCTTTGGCAGGAGCAGAAATAACAACTTTTTTGGCTCCTGCTGTCAGGTGTCCACCGGCACCCTCTGAGTCTACAAACCTACCGGTTGACTCCAAAACGATCTCAACGCCTAATTGACCCCATGGCAATTTTGCAGGCTCGCGTTCTGCATAAATTCTAATTTCTTTGCCGTTTACAATAATCCCTGTTTCTGATGCTTCAACTGTTCCTGGGAACTTACCATGAACTGAATCATACTTTAAAAGGTGAGCTAATGTTTTAGTATCTGTAAGGTCGTTAATGGCAACCAATTCAATTCCCTTTTTATTTAAAAGGCTTTTGAAAGTCAGGCGTCCAATTCTACCGAATCCGTTAATGGCTACTTTTGTCATGATTTTACTAGCTTTAATATGGGTTAAAAATTTCCCCAAAAGTAGCATTCATATATACCAAAATCAATAAATAAGAATTGTATTATCGTTAAAGATGATAACAATCATAAATTGAAAATAAAATAAAAAAATATTGAACCAGTTTGGCAAAATAAAAACCAAGACTATATTTGCACCACCTTTTGAAAGAGGTCCGTTCGTCTAGGGGTTAGGACGCCAGGTTTTCATCCTGGTAACAGGGGTTCGATTCCCCTACGGACTACATAAAGCCCGTTTTCTAACCAGAAACGGGCTTTTTTTGTAATTGATGTGTCACAATAACTTTATGTTATGATTTTTTTATTGACCATTAAACAAAAGCACTTTTTATCTGTTTTATGTTTTTTGTTTTACTCAAGTCTTTCTTTCGGACAGATTAGAAATGGGGAGCTTCAAAGCTGGAACGATGTTATTTTAAAGTATGACTATAGTGAAAAACTATCAGTTGTTGGAGATGCAGGTGCAAGATACTATTTTGATACCCATTGGTCCGTCTTTTACGTACGCCCTGCTCTTCAATGGAGGTTGACAAATAGCTTTAGCATTACGGGTGGGGTGGCTTTTTTCTATAATCTTAATCCTGATTACGATAATGTGAATGACTTACGCATTTTTCAAATGGCGGAATTGGTGTGGCCAAGGATAGCAGGATTCAAGTTTCATCATAGGTTTATGGTAGAAGAACGTTGGTTTGTCACTAAAATTGAGCCCACACAATACAAGGTCCGTGGACGTTACCGGTTCGGAGTTGAAACACCTTATTATAGTTTAGGAGGCGGCAACAAATCTATCTATAATATTGTCTTCATTGAATTTTTGGGAGATCTGGACACAAATGATCTTTCTCCTTTCAATAAATATCAGCGATATACTTTGGTTGCAGGCCATGATATTACGGATAGAGTGGGTATGGAGCTACATTATCAGTTGCATTCTATTTTGCTTGACAGTGGAATGGACATCCAACAAAACATTGTCAGAATTCGTTTGAAACTTAACCTGAATGCATCATAGTTCGTTAGAAAATGGCATCTTTGACGTTTAATTAAAAAGTAATCTATTGCCTCACAGGTTAAAAGTACTCTTTCTGATTTTTGCAGGTACGCTTAGTAATTTATATGGGCAGGAAAAATCCCGTCCTGTGCTTATAGATAATATTTTTCTTACCGGTAACAACAAAACAAGAGACCGTATTATTCTTCGGGAACTTTCGGTGGAAATAGGACAGACCTATGAATACGAGGCGCTCAAACAGATTTTGGAGGCTGACCGTAACAAAATATATAATACCAAGCTTTTTAATGAAGTGAAGGTGGAGATGCTTGAACTGGATTATAATAAAGTAGATGTAGTTATTCAGGTAGCAGAGCGGTGGTATTTGTTTCCCATTCCATTACTTGATATTACGGATCGTAACTTTAACGATTGGTGGGTGAATCATGATCATGATTTTGACAGACTGATTTATGGGTTAAGCCTTTACCACTTTAATATGCGTGGTATGAATGAGCGTATGACACTAACCGCACAGTTTGGTTATACCAGAAGATTTGAAGTTGAATACTCTTTTCCATATATAGACAGAAGTCAGAGGAATGGCCTTTCCTTTTTTTGGAAATATCTGGAATACAATAATTTACACTACAAAGTGGAGGATAATAAACGTGTATTCTACGAATCGGAAAATAGGTTGAAAACAACTTACCATTTTGGAGGTAGGTATACTTTGAGAAATTCTTTTTATACCAGGCATAGCTTTGGGCTGGAGTACAGCATAAATAATGTAGCGGATACTGTACTGGAATTAAACCCGGACTATTTGGGAACTGGAACAAACCGGCAGCAATATGCCAAAGTAAGCTATACTTTCAGTCTTGACAAGCGGGATATTGTGGCCTATCCATTACGAGGATATGCATTTGTTGCAGAGGCCTACCATATTGGCTTCGGGAGTAAAAATAGTGTTTCCAAAACAGGTTTTGATACCAACTATTCCCGCTATCTCGATTTAGGCAAAGGGTTTTATTTTAGCAACTATTCAGCGGCAAGTTTAAGTGTGCCCGGGAAACAACCGTATACGCTGCTTTCTGGAATGGGGTTTAGGAATAACCTGGTTCGTGGGTATGAGTTGTATGTAATTTATTCTCAGAATTACTTCTTAAACAAGGCGACTTTCAAAAAGGAAATTTTTAAAGGAAGCACGCGATGGAAGAGTATGCCACTTGAACAGTTTCAGTACATTCCTTATGGGCTCTATTTGAAAACGTACCTTGACGTTGGCTATGCAAAAAATACCGAAGGGTTTGAAGGCAACTCCTTATTAGGTGATAGATGGCTGGCAGGAACCGGAATAGGTTTAGACTTTGTAACGATGTACGATTTTGTAATTCGAGCAGAATATTCCTTCAACAACATAGGGGAGCATGGTTTTTTTCTAAGTCTTACGAGCGATTTCTAATTTTTATATTCGTAAGGCTTCTCCTTGCCGCTTTTAATTCTAACCCAATTACCTACTTTTTCCCCATTAGAGTATTCGCCCTTAAACTGAAGTTTGCCTTTTTTAGAATAGAACTCCCAAGGACCTGTTTCTAGCCCGCTTTTATAAGCTCCCTTTTGCATTAAAACTCCATTTTCAGAATAGTATTTCCATTCTCCGTTAGGCTGGCCAAACCGATATTCGAGAGTTCGTTTAACCACTCCTGTTGGATAGTAGTCAATCCATAGTCCTTCGTACTGGCCATTTTTATATATTCCTTTTCGTTTTATTCTTTTATTGGGATAGTAGTAGGTAGCAGTGTCTTCCAAAGAGCCATTTTTCCAAAGTTCCCGGCTTTGTAAATTTCCTTCGAAATCATAGGATAGTGCCTCTCCATTTAGCTCATCCTTAGAATAGTTTTCAAATGCCTGCAGTGTTCCGTCAGGATAATAAAACTTCCAAATACCTTCTTTTTTATTATTTTTTAGTTCCCCAATAGAGCGCATGGAGCCACTATCATACTTTGTTTCAATTACCTGAGAAAAGGAATTGAAAACGATGAGAAGCGAAAATACTAATGTCACAAACGTCTTCATAACAAAAACCGGCCCTAAGGCCGGCCTGAATACTCATTAGAATTATCCTAACCTTATTATTCTAACGTTAATTTAACCAAAAATGTTATTTATTGCATAATAGCACAGCCCAGGCAAGCTCTAATTGTTCTTTTGCCAGCATTCCTTTAGCCAGTTGGTGCAGCCTTTCTTCTACTTTTGTTTCTGAATTCAGAATATCCGCTACTTCCGGAATCTTTCGTGCTTTGTTTATAGATTCAGTATCAGGAAGGACCTCAATATTCCCTAATTGTCCGAGTTCATTACCAGTTAAAATATTGCTGTTTCTGATCTTTTCAGGAATGTTGTCATACCCTATACCAACAGAGGTAAGTGGTTTTGGTATTTGAAATAATGAGCCACCACTGGCACGGCAGTACCAAAATCCGCCCATACGGGCAACCGTATCTATTTTATTAGGGTCTATTTTTCCCTCCTCATTCAATATTCTTTCATTAATATGGATGCGTTGAACCTCACAAATCACTAGATTGCCAGCTCCACCTTCATAGCCCAGATGAATAATATCATTCACTTTGCACTCAAAAGAAACAGGAGATTCTTTCACCCTTGGAGGGCGTATAGTTTCAGAAGGAACTTCTGTAAATCCTGATTTAACAAATTCATTTACTCCTTTTGGGAACTCAGAACTGGCCAGAGACATCTGCTGCACCATATCATAACTAACGATATTGATAACTACTTCCTTCACCTCTTCTACATTATCAAGGGTATGTTTTGTGGTGTTCTCTCTTCCTCT
>JAGQYJ010000088.1:0-8138 GCA_020436145.1 Cyclobacteriaceae bacterium
AATTCAGGGAAATCCAAATACTTATTGGTATCCTAGAATGTATTTTTATTACCCGGGTGATTGGAGTTTGCAATCGGATATTACCAACTTTGATTATGTAGATGTGTATGGCTCGTTAAAAACAAACGATCATTTCATTGATATAAGGTTTAGCCTTTACCTTTCTGGCACATTTGATGGAGGAAATTCCACCATTAATACAAGCTCATTTTATGGTTACGGAACATTTGCAACAAATTCTTTTAATTTAAATCTAAACAGGAATCAATATGGAGATGGTCCATACTGGTATGGAAGCAATACATATAATAATGTAACGATAGGTTCTGGCACATGTTATGTTCAGTCAGATAATACTATTGGTAATCTTACCCTTGTGAACGGTGGTGGAATAAGATTGGCTCCCGGAACTACCCAAACTATAACATCAAATTTAGTAGCTCAGGGTGCAGGCAGAGATAATCTTGCCGTAATAAAATCCGATTCACCAGGAAACCAGGCAAATATTATAGTTGCAGGGGCTACAGTTACTGCCGATTATGCCAGTATTGCCGATAATTATATTGACGATGGCGGTGGAACAACTTATAATGCCACTAATTCTGTAGATTATGGCAATAATAATGGGTGGTTATTTCCATCACCACTCACCTCGCTTAATTACTACTGGATAGGCGGTGATGGCAACTGGACAGATCTTTCGCACTGGGCCACTACTGATGGTGGTTCAACTACCCAAACAGAGCTTCCAGGCTCCATCGATAATATATTCTTTACTACAAATTCTTTCCCTTCAGGCGGCACAGTAACCGTTGATGAAGCCATTACCATTAATAATATGACATGGCAGTCAGGTTCCGGGGCTCAGAACCCAGAGATTTTCTCAGACTGGGGCCAAAGAGTAACGATCAAGGGTAATTTAGCGATGGACGATGGTGTGAGCCGCCAAATAGGAAATATGACCTTTGACTCGTCAAATGGTTTAAACCAGATTGATTTTGCAGACAATACCAATTCTTGGGGAAATATTGAGTTCTTGGGAGGAGGTTCATGGACACTTTTTAGTGACCTGGTAACGGGCAATGATTTATCCTTCTATGAGGGAACTTTTAACACCAATGATTTTTCTGTAACATTTGGTGGCGGTTATATTAATCGTGATGAAACTACGCTCAATCTTGGTAGCTCCGATATTAATGTAAATTATTCATTCTACAACTACGCATCTGCTCCCACCATTAATGCAGGCTCTTCTACCTTTTATCTTGACAATCAATTTAATACAGTTGTACTTTCCAGTTATTATGGTGGCCCAATGAGTTTAAATAATGTGGTGGTTTCGAATGATTCCAGAATAGAGGGTAGCAATACATTTAATTCACTAACAGTTAGTCCCGGGGCGACCCTAGAGCTTTTCGCTGGTGAAACCCAGACAATTGTTAATTCACTTAACCTTCAGGGCTCCCGTTCTCAGTTAGTTTCTTTGAAATCCTACGATTACGGTACCCCGGGGCAAGGAATTTTGGCAGTTTTGCCCTCTACTGCTGTAACGGCCGATTTTGTAAGTATTCAGGATAATCTCATTGACAATACGTTCCCAGGAATTGATGTAAGTGCCACCAATGCCGAAGATAAGGGGGGGAATACTGGTTGGACATTTAGCGCTATTGTGCCTTTTGATTATAGATGGATTAATGGTGAAGGTACCTGGAGTGATGTTAGCCACTGGGAGTCAAGCTCGGACGGTGTAACATTTATAAGTGCTACAGACGCTCCGGGGCCTGTTGATAATATATTCTTTACTTCCAATTCATTTCCATCTGGAGGTACGCTTACTATTGATCAGGAAACCCATTGTAATAACATGACCTGGGAGTCAGGGTCTGGTGATAATTCACCTACCATTTTTGCAGATTATGAATATCCATTGGTTATCCAGGGGTCTCTTCAAATGGCTGATGGCGTTACAAGGGATATGGGTAGATTGTTTTTTGAATCTGATAAAATAGGAAATACGATTCACCTGGCGGATAACCTTTTTACGGGTGGTGATATTGATTTCAGAGGTTCAGGCGAATGGACACTGTTAAGCAGTTTGAATACAACGTATCTAAACATAAGAGGAGGTACACTTAATACAAATAATAAAACAATAAATGTTGAACAGCAGATATATCTTGATTACATCTTTTCTGGTACAATAAACTGGGGGTCGTCAACTGTTAATTTAAGAGTTTTATTTCAAGACTCTAATGCCATAACATTTAATGCACAATCCTCCACATTTAAGTTTAATCCTAATGGAAGTACTTCCTACTTATATATGTACAATCCTTTGGTTTTAAACAGTGTTATTTTTGATGGTAATGCATATATCTATAGTGGTCCATTTGAATGTAATAATCTTTCTATTGGCCCTGGTTCCAATATATATTTTGGTAGTGGTTACACCCATACAATAAATAATAATTTTATAGCTGTTGGTACTCGTGATCAATTGGTAAATATAAAATCGACCAACCCAGGAAATAGTACCACACTTTTTGTCAATACCTTTTCCGGCACTTCACTGGATGTTGAATATGCTATAATTCAAGATATTACACTTGACAATGGTTCAGCTTTTACAACCACAGAAATAGCTAGCCAGTCTATTGATAAAGGAGGTAATACCGGATGGGACTTCCTGACAGAACCACTTTTGCCTGCTGATTTTTATTGGGTTGGTGGTTCAGGTTTTTGGTCCGACTATGGAAGTCACTGGGCTATGAGTTCCGGAGGAACTGACTTCTATTCATATGCTCCGCTTTTAGTGGACAACGTGTACTTTGATGGTAACTCTTTCCCATCAGGTGGCACATTAACACTTGATTACCCTATTATTATCCATGATATGGATTGGAACGGAAGTACTACCTCTGTTTCTATTTCGGATGATGGTAATGAAGACAATACACTAACCCTAAGCGGGTCATTGGCTTTAGCTGATGGGGTTTCTAGGGACTTTACCCAATTAATTTTTGATTCAGAGGAGTCTGGTCTTTCCATTTTTATGGCTGACAATCTTCAATCAAGAAATTACGTGTACTTCTATGGGTCTGGAGATTGGTTATTGGATGGGGATTATGAAGCTTATTATACCAGGTTTTACAATGGAACCTTTAATTCGAACGATTATGATTTTACATCTACCTATCTGAGACTTTATGATGATAATATTTCTTATTGGGGTAGCTCTGATGTCTACGTAAGCAGGTTTTATAATTATTTAACTGACCCTCTCGATTTTAACGCAGAAACCTCAACATTCTATTTTACGGAACCGACAAGCAATTATATTAATGGTAACGCCAGTGTATTCAATAATGTTGAATTTGAAGGAGATACTTATATATATGGAAACAATCAGTTTAGTGACGCAACTGCAAACGATGGGTTAATTGAGCTGGATGGAGATCAAATTTTCATTGATTTAACAATGGAGGAAGGAACTTCTTTATCCTTGAGAGATGGATCCATTCAATCAATTACAAATAGTCTAAATCTTAATGGGTCTTCTAATAGTCCTGTAGTAGTTAATTCATTTATTGATGGGGCTGCTGGAGCATTTACTGCTCCTTTTGGAGTTGCTGTTAATGCAGATTTTGTACACCTTAAAGACAATACTGCCACTGGTGGAGCTATATTCAATGCAACTAACTCTTCTGATTTTGGAAATGTAACCGGTTGGTCAGGATTAAAGGTTGGACAAACCATTGACTTCGAGGCTTTAAGCGATCAGCTTTTGACAGATGGAGATTTCAGTGTTTCAGCAACAGCATCTTCTTCATTAGATGTTACGTTTGAAATTGCATTTGGTTCTGCTACTTCAGGTGGTTCAAATGGTCAAGATATTATTCCAAGTGCATCTGGTCTTCTTGCTATTAAAGCTACTCAAAATGGTAACAGTACCTACGGAAGTGCCTATCCTGTTACACGATACGTACATATTGATGCTACAGATACTCCAAATGAGCTTGGCAATATGAAAGAAGCTAGAACTGTTTTGGGGCAGGCTGATGCTTTTTCTAATGATTACGAGTACACGGATGTATCTATTCCTTACCCATGGCAGGTTGCAGTAAGCACAAGTGGGAAAATGGCTGTAGCCAATGGTTCAAGGGTATTAATATGGAACCAAATACCTTCTTCACCTAGCACTCCTGCTGATGTAGTTATTGGGCATAACGATTTCGATACTGAGTACAGTGGTTCTCCTTCCTCCTCTGTGTTTGCGGACGAGGTATATTCAGTTGCTTTCTCCCATGATGATAAATTGTTGGTTGCAGATAGCTATCGGGTACTTATTTGGAACACTATCCCAAGCGCAAATGGAACACCTGCAGATTTTGTCATCGGACAACCGGATTTTACCTCTACATGGACAGGTGCTGAACCTAATAGGTTCGAAGAAGGGCCAAAATCTATTGTTACATACTATAACAATGGTGATGCATCTGAAAAATTATTAATAAGCGATATATATAATTCAAGAGTTTTAGTATACAATGCTATTCCTGATTTTAATGATGCATGGGCTGATTTTGTAATTGGTCAACCAGATTTATATGCATATTCTACAGGATCAGCTGCACATCAAATGTTCTATCCTGTTCACCTTGCTGTTTCTCCTGAAGGAAAACTCCTGGTAGCTGATTATGGAAATAGTCGGGTGCTAGTATTCAACTCAATTCCAAATTTTAACCAGGCATCTGCGGACATGGTATTAGGCCAGCCCGATTTTGGTTATTCAGATGAAGGAGTTGGCCCTACAAGTTTTAGGTTCTCAACTGGGGTAAGCGTTTCAAGAACAGGCAAGCTTGCTATCTCTGACTATGGTAATAATAGGGTACTGATTTACAATTCGATACCTACTGATAATACTATAGCTCCAGATTATATATTAGGGCAGCCAGATGCTTCTTCTAATGATGAAAACTACAACTCAATATCAGGAAGATCTATGTCCTACCCCATCAATGTAGATTGGGATTTATCTGAAAACCTGTATATCTCAGATAATGAAAATAACAGAGTTCTGTTATATGGTGCCGTGGATTTGGAATCTCCAACAATAGAGTCATTTACCTTATTGCAACCGCAATATACAATTGGGGCTACTGATCAAAAAACCACAATTGTTTTGTCTGATAGATCTGGTATCTCAGAAGTCACAGGTTTTTACAATGATATCAACTACTTTGATCCTGAGAATCCGTCATACGAACAAGTTGCATTAACTGATGTAGGTAACAATACTTACGAATTTGATTTAAGCGGTGTTGAATCTTTGAGTTCAAGTCCTACAGGAGTTGAGTATTATATAGAAGCGCGGGATAATGTTGGAAATTTTGTGAGTACAATTGACAATAAGCAGGTACTTCCAATTTATTATCCGGATGGAATCACAATTAACGGATATGGAGTTGGAGATGCCACTGAAAATTATAGAATTATGGCTGTTCCTGCAGAATTGGACAATGAAGCAGTTGAACATGTCTTTCAGAGCATTTTTGGAGGAAGCTATGATAACACCAAAATGAGGGTATTTTCATACTCTGGAGGAAGTGCCACAAGTTATAATGAGGCCTCTGGTTCAACAAGTCTTAAGGTTGGAGCTGGGTACTTTGCTTTGGCAGCCTCTGGATCTGGATCCTCAGTTACTTCTCCTGATGGTGCACTTACCTCTTTTATTACAACAGATGATGGTTCTGGACAAAATACCCATGAATTTGTGATAAACCTTGTAAATGGATGGAATTTGATTGGCAACCCTTTCATGCACAGTATTGTGTGGAATGATGTGAAGAATCTATCTGGAATTACGGCTGGGCAAGTCGATAACCTGCAAAACTATACCGGAAACTATAATAATATTACTACAATTCCGGCTGGAGGAGGTGCATTCGTACGTAATAACACAGGTTCTAATTTTACTCTTCGTATACCTGCTTTAATTAATTCAGGAGGAAGAATAGCTGGTATTTCTGAAAATGATAATCCATTAACAGAATCTTCCTGGGAAGTATGGCTTAGAGCATTTGATGCTGACAATGATGAAATTGTTTTAGGAGGGATTGGAATGGAAGAGGATGCTGTTTTGAGCAAAGATCAGTATGACTGGCTTAACCCGCCTGCGTTTTCCAGGATGAAGCTTATAGAGTTTAATCATCCTGAATTCAGCGAGCCCTCCTTTAAAAAGGATATTCGACAGGCTTCAAATGAAGAAAAATGGAGTTTCATCTATAAAGTTGATAATCCAACAAATAGTCTGCACGAATTACATTGGGACAATGCTCATATTGGAGAAAGCTCGCCTGATCTTTACTTGGTGGATAAAACCCATTTTGCCATGATTAATATGAAAGAAGAAAACTCGTACTCTTTTAATCATGGAGGGCTTACAGAATTTGAAATTTATTTTGGAGCCAATGCATTGGAGGCAATTATGCCGGAAGAGTTTATGACTCAAAGTCCATATCCTAACCCATTTACGCATGATGTAACCTTTAATATAGGGCTTCCTTTAGATGAAAAATATAGTATTGAGGTTATGGTGTTCGATTCTATGGGAAAAATTGTCAGGAAGCTTTCAAAGGATAATGTTGTATCAGGATACAATTCTATTGTTTGGGATGGGTTAAATACAGATGGACGTTTGCTACCTTCAGGTATATATGCTTATAGCATTTATGTAAATGGCGTAAATGTGAACGCTGTGAAGTCTGGGAAACTAATTAAAAGGTAAAGTGGTTACTATCAATAGCTTATAAGGTATCTAAGGAAGAATTAATGCGAAATTTTGTTGCATTAATTCCATATAAACTGTAATTTTATGTCACAATAGGTTCTAACGTCATGAAACTGCTTAAGCCAATCCTTATCGTATTACTTGCAACAAGTGCTTCGTTTGCACAAGTAGTAAGCAAAAAGAGTAACAGCATTACGCTGAATTTGTCAGGTATTACCCCCTCAATAACCTGGATGAGCCCTCAAACCTACGAGACCTCCTTAACTGAAAAAATGTATTCTGTTAAAGTAGGTATCAAAAGTGAAGGGAAACTTAAAAGTGCCGATTTATATCTGAATGAACAGCTTGTTGGGGAAGCAAGAGGCTTTAGGCCTGCCAGCAGTGGTTATGATAAAGTAATTGAAAGAGATATTACTTTACAACCAGGCGATAATATTATCAAAATCGTTGCGGTAAGTATGGATGATATAACAAGTACTGATAGCCGGGTCCTTAAGTTGGCCGGTGCTACTCCTTTGGTAGCCTCCAGAACTGACTATGCGCTGCTATTCGGTAATGATGATTATGATGAATGGACTGATTTATTCAATCCGGTAAAGGATGCACAAACAATTGCCCAGGAACTTGAAGAAAGTTATGGATTTAAAACTGAGGTAGTTTTAAATGCTACAACTTCAGAAATAATGGCCAAACTCAGGGAGTACGCTAAAAAAAGTTATCAGCCTAATGACCAGCTATTTATTTTCTTTGCCGGCCATGGACAGTTTGACGATATCTTTACCGAAGGTTACCTAGTTGGTAAAGACAGCAAAGTAAATGACCCAGGTAAAACCTCTTATATCTCGCATTCAACACTTCGAACAGTTGTCAACAACATCCCATCTAATCATATTCTTTTGACTTTGGATGCTTGTTTCGGTGGTACATTTGACCCTATGGTGGCTAAAGCAGGTAGCAGAGGTATGGATGACATGTATGCAGATATAACCCGATCAGAGTTTATTGAAAGAAGATTAAGATGGAAGACAAGAAAATATATTACATCAGGTGGAAAACAATATGTTGCCGATGGTAAGCCTGGTGGACATTCTCCGTTTGCACGTAAGTTTCTAGAAGGATTGAGGTCATATGGAGGTCAGGATAAAATATTAACTTTACAGGAAATTGAAGGCTATCTTCTTAATTTAAAGATGGAGCCCCACTCTGGAGAATTTGGAGATAATGAACCTGGAAGTGACTTCGTTTTTGTGGCACGTTAAAAGACCATTTATGTATAAGTATTTAGGTAGAATAGTTCTTATTCTACCTTTTTTTTGTTGTAGTTTGATTACACTTTCTCAAAGCAAAC
>JAGQYJ010000088.1:8236-11930 GCA_020436145.1 Cyclobacteriaceae bacterium
ATGTATAAGTATTTAGGTAGAATAGTTCTTATTCTACCTTTTTTTTGTTGTAGTTTGATTACACTTTCTCAAAGCAAACAAGAAGGTGTACTTATTAGTGATTACGAATACACTAAAGTTGAGAAAAGATATTATACGGTAAGAGGTGGAACACGTACACTTCCGGCATCCTATAGTTTAAAAGAATTTGCTCCCAAACCTCTTAACCAGTTCGATTATCCTACAAGCCCGGCCTGGGCAGCATCCTATGCCGCATTAACAATTGTTGAAGCCCAACAGACAGGTAGAACTGGTAGAGAGATAACACAAAAAGCTTTTTCTCCACTCTTCCCTTATTATTACTCAACTAATACAGAAACAAATAAGAACTGTGAGGAAGTGGTTTCAATTGCTCAAATTCTTAAAGCAATGAAACAATATGGTACAACGAGATATGTAGACTTGCCGGTTCGATGCATAACCCACTCCCCTGCCAGTAAGATAAATCTGGCCTCAAGAAATAAGCTATCTGAATATGCAAGGCTATTTGATGTAACAGATAATGAATCGACAAAAATAAAATCTATAAAGACCACCCTGGCAGATAATTTACCTGTGGTTGTGGCTATGCATGTAGGAAAATCTTTTGATTATGCAAAAGAGTTTTGGAGACCAAGAGAAGAGTACTCTGATAACCTTCCAGGTCAGGCCCTATGCGTAGTTGGATACGATGACAACAAATTTGGTGGAGCATTTGAGGTAATGAACAGCCGGGGCACAGAATGGGGTAACGATGGGTTTATGTGGATACCATATGCCGACTTTATTAAATATACGCCACAGGCATTTAGCCTCTATATGATACCACCTAAAAACTCTGTATCGGAGCTCTCAGGCGGAATTCAACTTGAGATAATGGGTGGAGGAGGTAATATGGAACTGGTCCAGCTTCGGCCGGGGTATTATAAAATAAAAAACTCATATCCATCTGGTACAAAATTTAAAATCAAGGTCATTAATCACAGCACTGGATTTCTGTATGTTTTTGCAAGCGACCTTACCGAAGAAATTTTTGAGCTATTTCCCCCGGATCTGACAAGCGCTGCCTTTTCATCAGAAGCAAGCTTTTATGTTCCTGATGAAAATACTCCTATTGAAATAGATGAAACAATTGGTACAGATTATTTGTGCGTCCTTTTTTCAAAAGAAGATTTGAATATCTCCTCTATATATGGAAAAATACAAGGAGCAAGCGGTTTTTTCGAAAATAAAGTTAAAAGTGTGCTTATTGATAAATTGGTTCCTGCAGACGATATTAATTTCAAATTTTCAGAGGCTGACTTTCTGGTAAGGGAAACAAATAAAACAGTAGTTGCACTTATTATTGAGCATGACCATCAATAGAAGTTGAAAGGTAATTTTGACCGCTTGAAATTGAGTTTTCAAAAAGCTGCTTAATCTGTTGAATATCCAGGTACTTCCGATGAAAATACACCAATGTTGCAGAGTCTGTTTCAGATTTAAAGTTTACATTATAGTTATGCATCCAATCCCACATGGCTTTATCTGCTGAGTCCAGATTAAATATTATTTTCCTTAATTGTACACTTTCTATTGAATCATTCCTAACACTCAATGAAAGTAGCGAATCTCTTAAACTTCTTAGTTTACCCATATCTGCCATCACCACATCGTGCATTTCAATTGTTTCTTTTTTAACTGTGCTTATCTGATTAGACATCTCTCCATTAGATTCACTTTGGTTACATGAAAACGTTACAAGCAATAAAAAAAATAGCAATGTGTTTTTCATATTTTCATACAGCTTAATTCAATAAAGTGCTAAAATACAGCCTAAATTGTTCAGTTAATAGTTATTTTATTGAACTAATTTGATAAATCACATAACAAAACATACATCTTTCTTGCAATGTAGGAGGTTAAATGGTAGATTTCCAACCTATTAACATTCATATTATCTAAAGGTGTTTCTCGAAGGGAGCTTGTTAAATCAAACTTAATGTTATGAAAAAGCAATTTCTATTAGTTGCGTTATTTACGATTTTATTGAACACTTATTCTAAAGGACAAACCAGCGATATTAAACCATTGCAAAAAGGAATTTATATGGTTGTTGGCTCATTTCAGAATAAAACAAATGCTTTAAGGTTTAAAGACAGGCTGTTATCAGAAGGCAGAAAGCCTTCAATCATGTTTTCGGATCAGACTAATTTCTATTATGTGTACATTCAAAAGTATGCAACCGTAGATGAAGCCATTCCTCAGGTTAATATAATTCGGACCACTACTTCTTTTGATGATGCGTGGGTACTAGCCTATTCACCAGGCTCAGGTATGACAGCAACGAGTACAATACCAACCAATAATAAGATTGTCACTGATCAAAAGGAGCAAGTGAGTCCAGATGCAGGTAAGAACCCATTAGACCCTAGCATTGTTAGCCCTGCTATTATTTCATCAGATACAAAGGAAAGGCCAAAAAATACTTCTAAAATTACTTCTGTTGAAATAGAACAATATACCCCCGAAAGATTTAAAACGGAGAAAGACCAGTATAAAATGATTTTTAACACCTATAATGCTGTTACAGAAACAAAAGTAAATGGTGATGTAAATATTATTGATCCAGACCGTCTTAAGCTTATAAGAACTGTAAGGGCACATGAGGTAAATTTTATTAATGAGCCCCACAATCAATCAAACTCTCTTGAGTTTATAGCTGAAATTTTTGGATACAAAAAAGCTCAACATAATTTGGATCTTGGTAAGGAAATAAATGGGGAAACAAAAGCCTTTCTAAGTGTACATAGCGATTCTCTATTTATCGACTTCCCCTTGGTAAGATATGAAAAAGGAGACGTTGCTATTATGTACAACGTTTTCTTTTACAAAGATGCGGCAATAATGAAACCTGAATCTCAATTTGAAATCAACAGTCTTTTAGAAATGCTGAAGGAGAGACAAGACTATAAGATTCGTATTTCAGGGCATACAAATGGAAATGCACGAGGTAAAATAATTGAAATTGATAATGATGTCCCGGAATATTTCTCTCTAAGCCAGGCAACAAAAGAAAAAAATGGCTCTGCAAAAAAGCTCTCTTTGAGAAGAGCGGAAATTATTAAAAAGTACTTGGTTAACAATGGGGTTTCTGAAGAACGAATGGAAGTTATAGGATATGGAGGGAAAAAACCAATTTATGAAAAGTTTGATCGATTGGCATCCAAAAACGTTCGTGTTGAAATTGAAATATTGCAAGACTAATTCACCTTATTAGCATTTATTTTTTGGTTACTAATTGTATTATTGTAGAATATAGTCTAACGAATACAGGCTTGCTTTTATGAAACCATCTGTCTTACTGTTCCTATTTTTCATAGGATACCATACTATTTCTGCGCAACCGGCAAACGATGACTTTGCAAATGCGATAGACATTGATCCATTGCTTGGCACATGTTCTCCTGATGCAGCTTACACAACTGTCAATGCAACAGCTGATATGAGCGCTGGCTCTTGCTGGAACACCTCTCCAGATTATAATGTTTGGTTTTCATTTACTGGCACCTCTACAGGCAATATGAGTTTCATAATAGAAACCGGTGGTTCCAAAGGAAATATTAGAAGGATCAATGCAGCTATTTGGGATGCCACAGGTATTACACAGTTAGCTTGTCAAAGATATATCGGTAAT
>JAGQYJ010000008.1:0-3815 GCA_020436145.1 Cyclobacteriaceae bacterium
AGCTGACCCACTAAGGTGATGTCTTGGGAGACAACCCCAATCAACCACATAAGTGGTGCAAATGTATAGCCAAGGATAAATTGCAATGAAAGGTTATGGTATTGACCGTTTGTCATTGCTGAGATCGACTCATTAAGTCCGGAAATGTCGCCTATTTTGATAAAGAAATAGTTGAACATGGCAATGAACGCAAAGAACACAAGTAGCATGGCGCCAACATTAAGCGCCAGTTTCAAGCCTTCGGTTGTCCCGTTCGACATGGCATCTAAAAAGTTGCTACCCACATTTTGCTTGCTTATCTCAATGTTGGTATCTATCGGTTCGGTTTGAGGTACAATAATCTTTGAAATAACCACCGCGCCAGGGGCCGCCATAATGGAGGCCGCCAGTAGGTGCTTGGCAAAAATAAGCCTTTGAACAGGATCATCTCCACCCAGGAAGCCTATATAAGCAGCCAGAACACCACCCGCCACAGTTGCCATTCCACCAGTCATTACCAGCAGAATTTCCGACTTATTCATTTTTTCCAAATAGGCTTTTATCAGCAGAGGGGCTTCTGTCTGGCCCAGAAAAATATTACCCGCTACCGAAAGTGATTCAGCACCGGAAATCTTTAGTGCCTTAGTAAGTAGCCAGGCTAATCCATAAACTACTTTTTGAATAATACCCAGGTAAAACAGAACGCTGGTCAGGGCAGAAAAGAAAATAATAGTAGGCAGAATTTGAAGGGCAAAAACAAATCCGATTGAGTTTACATCCAACAGGTTTCCAAAAAGGAATGTACTTCCATCCCTGGTAAAATCGAGTACCTTAACAAATACCTTCCCGAAAAGCTCAAAAGCTGCCCGAACCCACGGGAGCTTTAATATGGCAAAGGCAAGAACAAGTTGGGAAGCAATTCCGGTGGCCACTACCCGCCATGAAATAGCTTTTCTGTTGGTGCTGAACAGGTAGGCAATAAGTATCAGCGTGGCCATTCCAAGCAATCCGCGAGGAATTGAAACTACCCAGTTGCTTTCTTCTTTCAAGGCATTTTCATCTATCAAATTCTTTTTTACCGAAGCCTGATTTTCTTGTACTGCAACTACCGTATCCTGAACTACAGCTATTTTTGATTGGGTAGAATCTGTTAAGGTATCATTGGAGTTTTGGGCTGCGGCAAAAAATGTTTGGAAAACAAAAAGTAGAAGTATAGAAGTACGCAGGAATTTACTCATTCTTTTATGGTTTGTTCATCAAACTCCATTAGAGTTTACAGCCAACTAAGGAACGATTAATTTCGGATTTGGCAAAATCCTGGGAAAGCATATAAAACAAAAGGGGCCGAAGCCCCTTTATATTTGGAATAATTTATTTGGATTTCGGAGCACCTGCCAGGATTTCTTCATTGGCGTACTCGGCAAACTTCTCAAAGTTCTGGTTGAACGAATCAGCCAATTTATTTGCTGCTTTATAAAAGGCTTCATCATCATTCCAGCATTGTTTAGGACTTAAAATCTCTGCCGGAACTCCTGGGCAACTTATTGGCATATCAATTCCAAAAATGGTATGTGTATGGTATTCCACATCATCCAGTTCACCATTAAGGGCAGCAGTAATCATAGCCCTGGTATATTTAAGCTTCATCCGTTTGGCTTTTCCATAAGGCCCTTCGGACCATCCGGTATTTATCAACCATACATTAACGCCTTGTTCCTTCATATTTTTACTTAGAATTTCGGCATACTTTGTTGGGTGTAGAGGCAAAAAAGCAGCACCAAAACCAGCAGAGAATGTTGGCTGAGGTTCGGTTATGCCCATTTCAGTACCTGCTACCTTAGAAGTATAACCCGAAATAAAGTGGAAAGCAGCCTGTCCCGGGGTTAGCCTTGAAATAGGAGGCAGCACTCCCGAAGCATCGGCCGTAAGGAAGAAAACATTTTTTGGGTTTACCCCTATAGATGGTGTTGCAATGTTATCGATATTATAAATAGGGTAGGATACCCGGGTGTTTTCGGTAATTGTGCTATCGGTGAAATCGACCTCGTTTGTTCCTTCTTTAAAAACAACATTTTCCAGAATTGCACCCGGGCGAATAGCCCTGAATATATCCGGCTCCTTTTCTTCGGATAGGTCAATTACTTTGGCATAGCATCCACCTTCAAAATTGAAAATTTTGTTTTCATGAGACCATCCATGCTCATCATCGCCAATCAATTTACGATCAGGGTCGGCCGAAAGCGTGGTTTTGCCAGTTCCTGATAAGCCAAAGAAAATTGCCGTATCACCTCCTTCACCAATATTGGCAGAGCAGTGCATGGATAAAGTTTTTTTGAAATGAGGTAACTCGAAATTCAACGCAGAGAAAATACCTTTTTTGATTTCTCCGGTATAGGCCGTTCCTCCAACTATTGCTATTTTTTTTGTGAAGTTAAGAACAGCAAAATTGTGCTGTCTGGTTCCGTCAACAACAGGATCGGCTACAAACCCTGGTGCATTTATTACCACCCAATCCGGCTTCATGTTTTCAAGCTCTTCTTCCGTAGGTCTTAAAAACATGTTATACACAAATTGGTTAGACCACGGGTACTCATTAACTACCCTGATGTTTGTTCTGTATTGTGGATCAGCACATGCGTAGGCATCACGCACATACACATCTTTTCCGGACAGATAGTCAACTAGTTTATTGTAAAGTTTATCAAATTTTTCAGGCTCGAATGGAATGTTGATATTCCCCCACCACACGGAGTCTTTTGTAATATCATCTTTAACAATAAATCTGTCTTTAGGTGATCTTCCGGTGAACTCACCGGTGTTTACGGCAATAGCTCCTGTGTTTGTTTTTTTTGCCTGTCCTTTTTCAATGGCTATCTCCGCCAATTTTTCAGGTGAAAGATTCCAATGGGCATTTGCATCCTTAATTCCCAGCTCTTCCAAAGGGGCATTTTTAGATTGTACCTCTGATTGTGTCATTAATTTACTTGGTTAATTGAATTTGGTCGAATATGCGTACAAATGTAGTGATTATTGAAAAGATAGACCCGTAAACCTGACCGTTAAACCCATAATGAATGCAACTGGGATAGTTATTCTTGTTTAAATTGATTGAGCGCATTATTTTGGTAGCCTTTTCATTCCGGCTTTTGCCGGGGTCACCTTTAAAAACAACATATGAGTACAGAAACAAATAATAATTCATCAACACTTTTTGGGCACCCAACCGGGCTCTTTGTGTTGTTCTTTGCCGAAATGTGGGAGCGTTTTTCCTATTATGGAATGCGTGCGATTCTCACTTTGTATATGGTTACCTCGGCTACAAAGCTATTTAATCCGGGATTAGGATGGTCAAACGGGAATGCCCTGGCCATGTATGGATGGTACACCATGCTGGTGTATGTGATGTCTATACCCGGAGGTATACTGGCGGATAAATTTATTGGCCAAAAGCGGAGTGTGTTCCTCGGTGGTATGATCCTGGTAGTTGGCCAGTTTACATTAGCTATTGATGCACTTTGGGCTTTTTATACCGGATTGCTATTAATTATACTGGGCGTTGGAGCCCTTAAACCCAACATCTCTACCATGGTAGGTGGCCTGTATCCTAAAGGAGACCCCAGAAGAGACCAGGGTTTTACCCTGTTTTATATAGGTATTAACGTAGGTGCCATGCTTTCATCTCTTATTGTTGGAGCTGTTGGTGAGACCATCGGCTGGCATTATGGGTTTGCCTTGGCCGGCTTTGGGATGTTGCTTGGTCAGATCACCTTTGTTTGGGGTGGTAAAAAATACCTTAAAGGCATTGGCGATGTTCCTTCCAAAGCAGAGAAAAAAGA
>JAGQYJ010000008.1:3913-13039 GCA_020436145.1 Cyclobacteriaceae bacterium
TCGAGAAAGATAGATTTGTTGTGCTCATTATTTCATTTCTTATAGTAATTGTTTTCTGGGGCGCTTTTGAGCAAGCCGGAGGTTTAATGAATATTTACACCAGGGACAAAATAGACCGGGTTGTTTCACTGTTTACAATTGATTCTCTTTTTATAGTTTTTATAGGTGCTTTGCTTGTTAAAACCATAGTGGATAAGGTTAAAAAGAAGGATACATTTTCATTGTTTTTAGTACTGACGCTTATTTTGGCTGGTGTATATGTATTCCTGAGATTTTACCTTGATGTATTTACAAATCCTTATTTGATTCCGGCATCTGTATTCCAGTCCGTGAATGCATTCTTTATTATGATATTCGGAACTATCGTAGGTGGTTTCTGGATATTGTGGGCAAAGTGGGGTAAGGAGGACTCGTCATTATTTAAAATGGCAGTTGGTACAATTATCATGGGTATCGGGTTCCTGTTTATGGCTAAGGCTTCTACTGAAGTTCAGCAGTATGGAGACAAAGCTGCTCTTGTGCTTTTAATTCTAGCCTACTTGTTGCATACATTGGGCGAGCTAAGTATGTCGCCAGTAGCACTTTCATTTGTTACCAAGGTGGCTCCTGTTAAGTACGTATCTATTATGATGGGTGTGTATTTTGCGGCAACAGGATTAGGAAACAAAGTGGCCGGTTCCATTGGCGAAAGTGCACAGGCAGAACCCATTGAGGTATCATTGTCCTCTGATTTTAGTGTAAGTAACTTCAGTGATGATGCCATTGATACTCTTGCTACCAAAGGATACGACTTTGAAATAGTTACAAAAGGACATGTTGAAGAAGGGCATATTGTTCTGGATAATAGTGGTAAAGATGTGATGAGTCAATTCAACCTTACATCAAAGAATGTGGAACATATGAAGGAATATCTTACCAGCGATGAGGATGTAAAGGATTATACTGTCATTTTACGTTTTGGATATAATGAAACAAAGGCTGAAAGTGTAAGAAGTGGTGCTTCTCCTGTAGATTATGCAGAATACGAAGGCAATGTGGAGGTGTTTGAAGTTCAGAACAAAATTGAACTTAGAACATTTTTAATGATCTTCGGCTTTACAGGTGCATTTGGTATTCTATTGTTGTTATTCCTGAAACGATTGAAGCGATTGACTCACGGAGCAGAGGATATTCAACTTTAATTTGAAAAATTAAGCTCAAAGGGCAGCGTATTGAGTATTTAATACGTTGCCCTTTTTATAGGTATAATCACCTAGCTAAGTCTAGGTATTTTAGGGGATAATATTTTTAGTAAAACGATTACCTTATTTACTACTTTAGTGGAGGCAGCTTTTGATAATTGTGGGATGTGAAATAAGGCAACATTATTATCGAATTTTTAAGCTACATGGAAAACATATTCATTAATGGAACTGATAGAACCCCGGAAGTAGATTTTAGATTTGATGAGGGGCTACTGAAGCTTTCAGGGCGATCAATTACTGAAAACCCTACCAAGTTTTATAATAAACTTGCTGAGTATTTGGAAGAATATGTGAGTGAAGCCCAACAAAATACTGTATTCAAAGTAATTCTTGAGTATTTTAATACAAGCACGAGCAAATGTTTGGCTGACTTGTTCAAGCAATTGGAAAAATTATACAACTCCAACAAGGGAGTACTTGTAGAATGGTATTACGAAGAGGATGACGAAGAGATAAAAGACTCTGGTAAAGATTACCAGGACATCTTTAACCTTCCATTTGAAGTCAAGCAATTGAAATAGTTCAGGCTGAAAATATTTAATATTTCAGTTGATCAATATTTTTGTTTGTACAGAAATTTTTCAGGTAATAACTCAGGCATATTTCTGCTCTTCTAAATCCTGCTCTCGCGACATATCCTCTAGTGTTCGGCCTTTTGTTTCTTTTACCAGTGATTTGACAAAGAAGTAAGCAACCACTCCAAAGAATGCATATATTCCGTATGAGAACCCAAGACCAAGACTGGTTAAGAGAATGGGGAAGGTCATGGTTATAACAAAGTTCGCTATCCATTGTGCCAGTCCGCTTAAGGCAAGCGCAGCACCTCGGTACTGATTGGGAAACATTTCGCCAAGCATAACCCACATAACGGGACCCCACGAAAATGCAAAGAAAGCAATGTAGCCGTTGGCTGTTAGCAAAGCCACGGTTCCCATTGAATCGGACAACATTAAGTTTCCTGCTGTATCTAATGAAGCTGTACCAAAAATAAAGGCCAGAATTCCTAACATAACTGCCTGCCCCAATGAGCCAATAAGAAGCAAAGGCTTTCTTCCAAGCCGATCAATAAGTGCAATGGCTACGAAAGTAAAGAAAATATTTACGCTGCCGCTTATAACATTTGTCAAAAGGGCATCTGATTCCGTAAACCCGGCTGCTTTCCAAAGAGTGGCTCCATAATAGAAAATCACATTTATACCGGTAAACTGTTGCAATGCTGCTAAGCCCAGGCCAACCCAAACCAAAGCATGAACTTTGCCTGTATATTTACTTATTACATCCCTTAGTTTAGGCTTACTGCCCTCTCTAAGCGTAGATTTAATATCTTCAACTTTAGCTGCTGCTGTCTCAGGGTCAGAAATTTTTGCTAATACATTCCCAGCCAGTTCTGTCTTACCTGCTGCTACCAAATATCTTGGTGATTCTGGTATGAAAAAAAGTACAACTAAAAATACTGAAGCTGGCAAAATTTCAGCCCAAAACATCCATTGCCAGGTTTGAAATTCCATCCAGTGCAGCTCTGAAGCGCCTCCTGACATGCCTACAAGCCAGTAATTGCTCATAAAGGCTGCAAACAATCCTATTACAATCATAAGCTGTTGAAGTGTGGCCAGCCTGCCTCTTATTTTGGCTGGTGCAATCTCACTGATGTAAGCAGGGGCGAGAATGCTTGCTGCACCTACAGCAAATCCTCCTATTAATCGATAGATAACAAATTCAAACGAACTAGCCGAGATTCCGGAACCCCAGGCGCTGATAATAAAGAACACAGCTGTGGCAAGCATCATTGGTTTCCGGCCATACTTGTCTGCTAGGGTTCCAGCAAAGAAGGCTCCTATGGCACAGCCCAATAATACCGAAGCTACATTGAAACCTGTACCTACGGCATCTGCATTAAATGCAGATTGAAGGGCATCTACCGTTCCGTTTATTACTCCACTATCAAATCCGAAAAGGAAGCCGCCTATGGCTGCCACAAAAGCCAGGAAAATTACTCTGAACAGGTTGTACTTTTCTTCTTCAGTCGTTGATGATTGTTTCTGCATATCTGTTTATTAACTTTTTTGGCTGTGTAAGGTTTAGGAGGGTTAAGTTACAATTTTGTAATCGATTACAAATAGCTTTTTTGAAAATAATTATTCGCTTGGGTCTGTTGTAAATCCTAATTTGCTCAATCCTTGCTGTACTTCAGGAGCCGACATAAAAAGATTCCAGATAAGACCGGTTCTATAATTTTCAATCATTACAGGTATTGGTCCCTGGTCAATTGCTAGATAGCGAGGAAGATACCAATTACTTTCAAAACTAAACGCATCGTATGGGCCATATTCCCCTATAAGAGAGTCAGCATCATTGTATAGGAATTTAAGAAATGCCATACTCTCTTTGGGCGTATATGGAAAGGATGATAATGCGGCAGTAGGTGATATTACTCCCAAATCCTCATCAGGCCTGTGGCCTGCGTATCCTTTAATAGAGTAACTGGAAGTTAACCCCCAGCAATCAGGCCCATAACCTTTGTAATGGTGTGGATTGTCAACACAATACCTGTAATCTATTAGGGCATGGTTTTGATTCAACTCCCAATAGTTGGCATATTTATCCTTGAGGTTGGTTGGGTTAAGCCCGAGATATGAGTAATGCGCCCAAAATAATGGTCCTACAGGAGAGTCGTTGGTTTCGTAATGATTTAGTACCGTTCTAAGACCATAAAATAAAGTATCATCTTTAATCAAGCCACCACGAGCCCATCCTTCGTCATATACTTCCGGTTTTATTGAATGAGTAGGGGAAGAGGCAGCAAGAACATACATAATCAGGCACTCATTATAGCCTCTTACGGCAAAATTCATATCCCATCCGTAATTTGGAGACCAGTGCCAGTACAATACATTTTGACCACCACGTGTGTGCCAGTCAAACTCAATGTTTTGCCAAAGGGAATTTATTCGATCAATTAATTGTGCTTCTCGCTCATTCTCCTTGTTTAGATATTGCCTCACCGTTAGCAGACCTGCTGCAATAAAGGAGCTTTCTACAAGGTCACCTCCATCGTCTTTTTTGCTAAAAGGGTATACCTTGCCCGTTGGCCCATACCACCAGTGTGGCCATACGCCATGAAACTTATCAGCCGTTTCCAGGAAAGAAACAATTTTCTCAAATCTTTTAATTCCCTCTTCTCGAGTTATAAATCCCCGATCAATACCCACTACCAATGCCATTAATCCAAAGCCTGAACCACCTGAGGTTACAATATCCTTGTCGTGTCCATATTCATTATCTTCATGAAAACGCTCACGTGCCATTCCACTAACCGGCTCAGCTCCTTCCCAGAAATATTGAAACGTTTCATACTGAACTAAGTTTAAAAGAGAGTCATCTGAAATGACGCTTGTCTCAGCATTAGTTGAAACAGACTCACTGTCTGTAGTAGCCGTTTTGTTTTTACATGAAGCAAATATGATTGCCAAGCCAATTATTGATAGATGTATAACTCTCTTTCTCATGCTTTTCTCTTTAATCAATTAATTCAAAGTTTGCCGAAAGGTTGTCTTGTGAGCTGCCACCAACGTAAACGTTAAACTCACCGGGTTCGCTTACCCACTTTAAATTACTGTTATAAAATGAAAGTTCGTCATTATGAAGTGTAAAATGAAGCGTTTTCGATTGCCCAGGCTCAAGATATGTTTTGGTAAACCCTTTTAATTCTTTAACTGGACGAGAAATGCTTGCAGCCAAATCTCTAATGTATAGCTGTGTTACTTCACTGCCTGCTACCTTGCCCGTGTTGGTAAGGGTAATTTGAACATCGATGGAATCACTTTTAGTAACCTGTGATTTATTAAGGGATAGATCTCTGTATTCAAAAGTGCTGTAACTAAGCCCATAACCGAATGGATATACAGGCTCATTCGATACATCCAGATAGTTAGATTTAAATTTCACAAACCATTCTCCTTCCAATGGTCGGCCTGTGTTTAAATGATTGTAATATAAGGGTATTTGCCCTGTATTTTGCGGAAAGGTAGTTGTGAGTTTGCCAGAAGGATTTACATCACCAAATAATACATCTGCAATAGCATTCCCTGTTTGACTACCTCCAAACCAAACATTTAAAATAGAGGGAATATTTTCACTTTCCCATTTAATGGCCAAAGGCCTGCCTGTAAATAGAACCAGAACAACTGGTTTACCGGTTTTCAGAAGCTCTTTTAGTAGGGTTCTTTGGTTTTCCGGAAGTTCAATATTAGATAGGCTTGAGCTTTCTCCGCTCATCTCGGAAGGCTCGCCCATTGCAGCTACAATTACATCAGCTTTTTTAGCTGTTGCAATCGCTTCCTGAATCATGACCGACTCAGGGCGGTCATCTCGCCTGGTTGGTTTACCAAAGATGCTTACACGTGCTTCTAAACCAGGGTCTGAAGTTATATTGGCTCCACGGGCATATAAAATAGTAACATTACTTCCAGCTACATTTTCTAAACCTTGTTTCAAAGAGATATTTTTTTCGAAATCGCCAGCAACGCTCCAGGAGCCGGCCATATTTTCAGCATTATCAGCAAGTGGGCCTATAAGAGCAATGGTACCTTTCTTTTTAAGGGGTAAGGTGTGGTTATCATTTTTCAAAAGCACAAATGACTCAGAAGCAATCTTTCGTGCAATTGCAAGATGTTCATCAGTATAAATATCCGTTTTGTCTCTTTTAAGATCGCAGTACTTATATGGATCTTCAAAAAGCCCAAGTCTGTATTTGGCTTCTAGTATTCTTTTGCACGCATTGTCAATATCTTGTTCGGTTATTTTCCCTTCGTCTAGCGATTTCTTTAAAGTTTTAAGAAACCCTTCACCTACCATATCCATGTCTGTTCCTGCTTCTATTGCCAGTTCAGATACCTTTTGGAGATCGCCTAAGCCGTGAGCAATCATCTCATTAATTGCTGTGTAATCGGTAACAACAAAACCATCAAAGCCCCACTCATTTCGTAGTAAATCTGTGAGAAGCCATTTGTTTCCGCTTGCAGGAATTCCGTCAACTGTATTAAACGAAGTCATAACACTTCCCACACCAGCATCAACAGCTGCTTTATAGGGGGGGAGATACTCATTGTACATCCTAAGACGGCTCATATCAACTGTGTTGTAATCTCTGCCTGCTTCTGCTGCGCCATAAAGAGCAAAGTGCTTAACGCATGCCATAATGGTGTTGTTGGCTGTTAAATCGTCTCCCTGGTATCCTTCTACCATTGCTTTAGCAATAACTGATCCCAGATATGGGTCTTCTCCTGCTCCTTCGGTAATTCTACCCCATCTTGGATCTCTGGCGATGTCAACCATGGGTGAGAATGTCCAGCAAATGCCATCCGCACTTGCTTCCTTGGCAGCAATCTGAGCCGACTTTTCAATTAATTCCATGTCCCATGTGCATGATAATGCCAAAGGGACCGGGAATACAGTTTTATAGCCGTGTATTACATCCATTCCGAAAATCAGGGGAATTTTAAGTCTGCTATCTTCAACTGCTATGCGTTGTACCTCTCTTATTTTACTCGCAGTTTTAATATTAAATAAACCACCTACTTCACCCTTAATAATTTTCTGACCTATGTCAGAGCTTGAAGCCTGACCTGTGGTAATGTCACCTGAAGTGGGCAAATTCAGTTGTCCAATTTTTTCTTCAAGTGTCATTACATTCATTAAAGAATCGATAAACACTTTTTCCCTGTTCTCACTTACGCGTTCCTGTGTTGAACAGGAAATTATGAACAGGGCTACAATTAGAGTGGTTGCTTGTTTTATCATGTTGAGTTATTTTGTGTTTGAGAAAAGCCATTTCAGAAGTTCCGGTTCTGCGAAAGTGCTATCCCAGCTATTGTGATTTGCGTTTGGGTAAAGTGTAAACTTCACATTCCCATTTGCTTTTTTTATTGCTTCAACCATAACTTCAGACTTCTGTGGTGGTACAACATCGTCTTTAGCTCCATGGAAAACCCATAGGTTAACCTTACTGGCAAAATTTTTGGCGGTTTCAGGGCGAGCGCCTCCGCAAATTGGTACAGCAGCGGCAAACATGTCTGGTTTTCTGCTTATTATTTCGAACGTTCCCATGCCACCCATGGAAAGCCCCATAACGTAAACTCTTTTTTGATCAACGAATGAGAGCTGTGTTAATGAATCCATAAGGCTCATAAGTTGCTCCATGGCATGTGTAGGAGGTTGGCCAACTGTAAAATTGAATTGCTTATGTCCTGTGCTATCTTCCTTTCGGTTTACATTCGACCAATAATCTTCTTCAGGACATTGTGGAAAAACTACTATTGCAGGAAACTCTTTTCTGTTATCCAAAAAAAGCTTGCTTCCATGAATTAATTGTTTTTTGTTGTCATTCCCTCTTTCTCCAGAACCATGTAAGAATAGGACCAGTGGGTATTTCTTTTTCTTTTTAAATTTTTCAGGCCACAGAACCTGATAGAGTAGTGTATCCTCTTGGGAGATGTATTCCTTAGGCTCATATATCATTTCATTTTGAGCAAATAATTGTGTGGATATAAGCAGTGCAAGTGATAAAACGGATGATCTAATAATATGCATTTTTTTGAGTTGGGTCAGGGTTTAACTAATAAGTAAATCCAAGGTTTGTTAAACCATTCTGTACTTCAGGACATGACATAAACAAATCCCAGAGTAGCCCTGTTCTATGGTTTTCAATCATAAGTAAAATGGGACCCTGATCAATTGCCAGGTAGGAAGAAGCATACCAATTTTCTGTAATATTAAACGCATCGTAAAAGCCATAATCACCCCAGGTTCTATCTCCCAAAATATAATAGAAATATCTTAAAGCTCTAATGGATTCCTCAGGTGTGAAAGCAATGGATGAAAGTGCTGCGGTAGGTGTGATTACACCTTTGTCATTAGTTGGAGAGTGGGCGGAGTATCCATCCTGGTTATCGCTTGCCGTTAATCCCCAGCATGCATTATTATATCCTATCCAGTTTTTGGGGTTATCCACACAATAAGAATAATTTATCAAGGTATGATTAACTACCTGATCCCAGTAGTTAGCATATTGATCTGAAAGATTTGTGGGGTTTAGCCCCAAGAAAGTATATTGCTCAAAGAAAAGTGGTCCACCTAAATAGGAGCCAAGGGGTAAAGTATATCCATAATAGCTGTCGCCATTCACAATGCTGCCATTTAGTGCCCATCCATTATTATATACCGATGTTGCAACTGCATGTGTTGGTGACGAGGCGGCAAGTACATGGGTAATCAACGCTTCATTCCAACCTCTAATCGGCATATTCATTTCAAAATTGTAGTTAGGCGACCAATGCCAGTAAAGTTGGTCTTGACCCTGCGTGTACCAGTCCCATTCAATTTCTTCCCATAGTGTATTTATATTATCAATAATGGCTTTTTCCTCGGGTACAGCAGGGTTTAGGTACTGGCGTACGGTTAGAAGGCCCATAGCCATATATGAGGTTTCAACAAGGTCGCCACCATTGTCCTTTGTACTAAAGGGTATTACAGATCCTGAAGTTCCGTTGAGCCAATGTGACCATGCACCATGAAAACGGTCAGCGTTATTGAGTAGAAAGTTTACAGTTGTATTCCATCTTTCTATTCCTTCTGCACGTGTAATAAAGCCTCTTTCAATTCCAACGATAACGGCCATAAGACCAAATCCTGATCCTCCACTGGTTACAGTTTCACCCGAAGTATTTCTTTCCCTGGAAAGACCCGAAACCGGATGCCCAAAATCCCAGAAATATTTAAAAGTCTGTTCCTGGACCTTTGTTAGTAGCTCGTCATCAGATATTTCCGGGAATTTAAATGTGCTATCAACTTTTGTATAAAAACTATTTGAAAAACCTTCGTATTC
>JAGQYJ010000008.1:13133-43541 GCA_020436145.1 Cyclobacteriaceae bacterium
TATTCATATCCTCTGTCTGATGTAAGAGTATTTTTAATAACAAAAGCAAACTTTTGCAGATAATTGAGGGATTCTATATTAGTAATGGTAATTTCTTTTTTGTTTTCACTTATAGATGCGGATATATCAGTGTTTCCGTTACCATAAAGTTTAAAATTATCCAGCCATTGCTCTTCAAGTGGTTCTGAAAAATAAGCTTGAATATGAATGTTTAAATCAATGTCTTTTAGTATCGTGGTGGTTGGAAAATATTGATTGTTGATTTTCAAAGAATCTAATCTTAATGTTCCGTTTATAGTTGTGAAATTATATTGAACGCCTTTAAATTCTTCCCCATTGTTCCCTTTTAGCTGGTCGCTTATGGTTAATGTATAATTTGCCGCATATTCTAAATCACTATCAAGAACCAGATTTACTGTAGAGTTTTCGTCTTCAAAAATTAATTGATAAGGAACCTCCATACTCTGGTTGTCAACCAAAATAATGTTCTCAGCGGCAGAAGTTATATCTAGAGGTTTTGTAAATGATGCAATGATTGGTCCCTTAATATTTATATCAGAAGTTGTATTTGTGGCATCGAGATTTTTACTATTTATTTCAACCCCAAGAATTTGAAAGTAAATAACGGGTTCTTCTGAGGGCTTGGTTTTGCAACCCAATAAAATTAGACTCAGAAGGATGAAAAGTTTTTTGATCACGGGATAATAACAATTTTAGCTTTAGAAAAAGAAGCAAATCCCACTTTTTGGGAAATGCTTCTCTTCTAATCAACCAAGTTATAAAGCGTGAGAGTGTCCTCTCATTTAAAAAGGTTTATTTTTCTGCATTATAAAGTGCAGTTACATCATCTGCAGAATAGGCTGCATGGAATATGCGAATGTCATCTAACTCTCCTTTAAAGTGGTTGTTGTCTGGGAATCCAACTGGATTAGCCCAGTCGTCAGTAATAGTTCTGTTGTCAATGCCTTGGATAAATCCGAATGCAAGGTGATTTCCGGGAGCATCGTTGCCAGCATATTTTAACCCAACTGCTCTGTAAAGTGTATGAGTATCTCCATATAAGTTAAAGTCTTGGCTTTTTCTCAACTTCCCGTTAATATAAATACTTCCAATTTTAGTAGTTGCATCATAAGTAACCACAACATGAGCCCACTGGTCAGCAATAATAGCGGCTAAACCACCAGATGCAGAAACATCTTCATCATAAGTCCAACCTTGCCATCCTAGGTTTCCTGTAGTTGACCACCATAGATCCTGAGCTGCAGTAGTTTGATCATCAATCTCATATTGAGAAGCAAGCTTACAACCACCATAATTTCCAAAAATTTCGAATTGGAAACCGTACCATCCGGCAAGACCCATTACAAACTGACCTCTTGTTTCATCACTATCATTTTTATCAGATGAGTTGGATTTCATCCAGAAGCTTAATGTAAAGTCTGTTGTATTTTGAAGCTGATCACCATTAGGGATTTCAATAATACTTTCATCTCCATCAAACGAAGCACAACTGGAAGTATAACCAAACCTATCCTCAATATAGGTAATAGCAACTTCATTATCTGCATCAAATGAGCCAACAGCATCGTCAGCATTGCCATCGAAAGGCCAATAAGCCACTTGATCGCTTGAATTTGGTGGAGTTACGTCTGCTCTACCAGCGGATTTAAATGATCTACTTGCTTCAGTGAATTTACCACCATCATTTGCTTTCAAATCTCCTGTTAAGGTCAAAGTATGATCTAAACCCCTCTCTAAATCACTATTAGGGATAATGGTAACTGTATTTTCACTTGCACTTACAGTTATTGAAACATCGCTTGTTCCATCATTTAATGTAACACTCGTAGTGGATACACTTGATGCACTTACATCTTTAGAAAAAGTAATGATAATAGTAGCATCCAAAGGCACATCTGTGGCGGCAGTAGCACCATTTAGGTCCTTTGTAGTTTCATTTCCAGACGACAAGTCAGTACCTGTAGCAGTAATAGATTCAATTGTAATTTCAGAAGGAGTTTCATCTTTATTACAATTGGTTAATGTCAATACAACAAAAGATGCTGCAGCCAACATTATTGGTTTAAGTTTAAAATAATTCATTTTCATAGTTGTTTTTGTTTTGTTTTAAATTTGGGTTTTCTGTTTCATTAATAATTAGGGTTTTGAATTATAACTCCACCAGAAATATCTATTTCTGATTGAGGAATTGGAAATATCTCATTTTTATCTTTTATAAATCCTAGTGGCCCGAGAATGGATTCAGCTCTATCTGTTCTTATTAGGTCCCAGAATCTAAGACCTTCCATAAATAGTTCTTTGGCTCGCTCGTTATAAATGGCATTTCTAAGCTGAGACTTATCGGTTGTAACAATGTCAGGTAAGACACCGAGGTTTCCTGCTCTTGCTCTACTTCTAACCTCATTAATATATACTAATGCATCGTTTGGTTTATTGTTTTCGTTTAATGCCTCTGCGGCCATTAGTAGAACATCAGCGTACCTTATGATGCGCCTATTGTGCCCCCATTGATCCTGATTTGAAGTGCCAGCATATACTTTTTGATTGTAAGCTTCAATTTCAAGTATTTGTGTATTGCTTGCGTCTGTATATGTTGTGTCTGGAGTTATAGGATCACCAACTATTACAATGTCATCTATAACTTCATTTAAAAATATTATTGAAGGCTCAATTCGTGGATCTGTATCGTTCATCATATCGGTAATCCATTGGTAAGACGGACGTGCAAATCCCCAACCATAGTTTGGAGTTCCTCTTACACCCTGAGTATTGGCATATTGGTTGCCGCCTAGTGAAAGGCTGCCATATGGCAATGCACCAATTTCAAAAACTGATTCAGTTCCAAACTCACCAGCAACGCTAAATGCATCTGCAAAATTACTTTCTAACCCATATTCCAATGAATTAATCACTTCCAAGCTGTATTTTTCAGCGTTTGTGTAGTCCTTTCTGTATAGATAAAGTCTTGCTAAAAGTGCTTTAGCAGCCCCACTTGTGATTCTCCCGATATCATCGTTAGAATATTCTGATTTTTTGGGAAGGTTATCGGCTGCAAACTCAAGATCGGGAAAAATTATTTGTTGATATATTTCTTCGGAAGCAGTTCTGCTTAAAATGGTTGGAGGAACTGATGAGGTTACAAGTGGAACATCTCCGAATCCTCTGACTAAGAGAGAATAAAAGTATCCAAGCAAAAACCTGGTTTCAGCAATTAGTCTTGTTTTAAGGTCATCATCCATTTCAATTGACGGTACTGATTCCAATACAAGATAAGACCGCCTTATTCCTAGGTAGAGTGTTCTATACCAGTTTTCAATGCCCCCTTCGGTTGGTGTGTATGTAAAGTTGTCAAATGGCACAACCGATGTTCCATCACCAGGGTTGCTACCTTTTCTTGCTTCATCCGACATAATATCCAAAAGAGGAAAGCCACCGGAATTAAATTGCCAGATTCTTAAAGTATTATAAACGGCATTAGTAGCTGCAATGGCCTCATTGCTTGTAGAAGGGTAAGATCCTACCGCAATAGAGCCTTGAGGAGGTCTTTCAAGAAAGTCATCGTTACATGATGACATCAGAATCAAAACAAGTACAAATGATAGTATAATTATTTTTTTCATCTCGATAATGCTTAGAATCTTAAGTTTAATCCTCCACTTATAACTTTTGTTGTGGGGTAGACACCTAAATCAATAACTCCACCTAGAGCGGAATCACCACTTCCAATTTCGGCCGTGTAACCGCTATAATTGGTCATTATCCATAAATCCGTTCCTCTTACAAAAACGGATAAGGACTGCATTTTTATTTTCTCAACTATAGAATTAGGTAAGGCATAGGATAGTGTAACAGTTCTTAGTTTTAAAAACGAGGCATCTTCAATAAAGTAATCTGATGGTTCATAATTTGCACCACCTATAGAAGCTCGTGGATCTGTATTGCTTGTTCCTTCTCCTGTCCACCTATTAATGAATTTTACTTCATGATTTAGTGTACTATGTTGTAAGGTTTGTTTTCCATTATAAATATCATTTCCGGATTGGCCTGCAAAATCCAGATTTAAGGATAGTCCCTTAAAGCCAATATTTGCATTAAATCCATACACAAACTTTGGAATCCATGACCCAATATATGTTCTGTCATTAGCATCAAGTGTCCCATCATTATTTGTATCCTGATAAATAAAATCACCTACGCTTTGAGTGGAAAGGTGTGGTGTAGAGCTTAGCTGATCTGCATTTTGGAATACTCCAATGACCTTGTACCCATAAAAATATCCTATTGGTTGTCCAACCTCTGTTATCGTAACATTTTTCCCATTACCTAAATACCCATCTGGAATATTATCTCCTGCACCCGGTATACCTTCTCCCAATCCTTCGACTTGATTGTTATTAATGTTGCCATTTAAACCCAATCCATAGGTGATATTCCCGATTTCATCCTGCCAGTTTAAAACAAATTCAAATCCACTATTTCTAACATCAGCTGCATTAAAAGTCTTTTTTACTCCTACCCCAGCGCCAGCAAAACCAGGTAAGGTAAGTTTTACCAAAATGTCACTTGTTAGTCTGTCATAGTAATCCAATTCTCCAGTTAGTTTACTTTTAAATAAGCCAAATTCTATTCCAAGATCGTATTCAGTTGTTGTTTCCCATTTTAAATCAGGATTACCCGGTTGACCAGAATAGGTTACTCCTGAATTTAATGATTGATTGGTGCCAAAAACTGCATCATATCCTGTGGACAAATAGGAATACTGATCAAGATAATTGATTTTTTCATTTCCATTTACACCCCAACTGGCTCTAACCTTCAATTTATCAATGATTAAATCCTTTGGGAAAAACGCTTCATTGGAAATATTCCATCCCAAAGCTATTGCTGGGAAATTAGCATATCTGTTATTAATGCCAAACTTGGAAGACCCATCTCTTCTGAATGTTAGAGTAGCAATATATCTGTCGGCAAATGCATAATTGGCTCTGAACAATATAGATGTAAGAGCACTCAAAGAAGCATAATTGTCATTTTGAGTTTCATCTGATGATCCGGAATGCAAGTACCAAAGGTCAGGGCTTTCTCCTAAAACATTAACTCGGCTTCCTGAAATAAATTCCCAAACATCTTCTTGGGCAGTATAACCTATTATAGCATCTAATCTATGCTCGCCAAACTCTTTATTATAGTTTAGAGTATTTTCAAAAATCCATTTTCTCGTTTCATTAAATGTAACTGATATGTCACTTTCTTCATTCAGTTGCAACGGAGCAACATAAAAAACGGGTGTAAAGCTCTTGGATTTGGAATTAGATACATCGAATTGGTAGCTAGATTTAAATTTAAAGTCCTTTAGAAATTTGATTTCAGCATATACATTTCCGATAGCTCTGAATTCATTCTTATTTGAATTAGTATATTCTATTGCTGCAAGGGGGTTTGCTGATCCTAGTACCTCTGCAAATGTTCCATCACTATTGTATGGCTCATTTATTGGCCATGCCCAATATACAGTATTAATCACACCAGGAGGGTTTTGTTTGGTAGTTGCAAAACCTGTTAAACTGGTTCCAATTTTTAGATACTCCTTAACCTGATAGGTGTTGTTGAACTTAAGAGTAAATCTGTCAAAATCAGATTTGGGTAAAATACCTTTTTGAGAATAGTATCCCCCTGAGATGTAATAATTTAGTTTATCGGTTGAACCCGATGCTGAAAGAGTATAATTCTGGATGGGCGTCCATTCTTCATAAACTAATTCTTGCCAATCAACATTTGGTAGTGCATCTATATTATTATAAGTTCCTGGCTCAGCAGCATTAATGAATTGGGCGAATTCTTTTCCGTTCATTAATTCTATTTTATGAGACATTTTTTCAACCCCATAATCTGCAGAAAAATTAAACGTTGCTTCGCCTTTAGATTTTTTTGTTGTTACAATAATTACCCCATTGGCGCCTCTTGTACCGAAGATGGCTTTAGCAGAGGCGTCCTTAAGAACTTCAATAGATTCTATATCCTGGCTGTTTAGAAAACTAATGCCCTTATTGACATTGTTATCATCATTAATAATTACCCCATCCACTACATAAAGTACCTTATTATTATTTAGGGTGTTTATTCCCCTTAATCTTACATATGATTCCGTACCTGGTTCACCTCCACTTAAAATTTGTAATCCCGCTACCTTCCCCTGCATAGAATTTACAGGATCAGACGCTGGGGATTTTATTAGTTCTTCATTTTTTACAGATGAAACTGAACCAGTTAAATCACTTTTTCGAACGGTACCATAACCTATAACAACTATTTCATCCAATTGTTTTAGATCTTCTTTGAGCAGAATATTAAATAGAGTTTGATTGCCTGGTGTGAATTCCTGATTTGTAAAACCGACAAATGTTACTACTATGGTATCTGATGGAGAAGCATTAATGTTAAAGTTTCCATCAATATCAGTAACAGTTCCATTGGTGGTCCCTTTTACAAACACCGTAGCTCCAGGAAGTGGATCACTACTAATGGCATCCTTAACTGTTCCGGAAACTTGCCTATTTTGAGCTTGAAGAAAACTTGATATACTGATAATCAGTAGGGTAAAAAAATAGAGCTTTGAAGTGCCCTTATTAAAGACAAAAAATGAACTACTCACATCTGTCCGATAGGTTTGGTTGTTTGATTTGCACATAGTTTGACCATTAACTCGGTTATAGTAATGTTAACATGTACAAAGGGAAACCCAAAAAAAAATAGTCTGAAACAAAAAATATGGATCCTATATATTAGGTATTTTACCTACTATCTATCACGCTTAAATATCAATAAAAAAATCATAACTTCTGCTTTTTTGCCCATTAGTACTAAATATATTGCGCAATAGTAACAAGATTACCGCATTGAGCGTTTTTGAATTAGGTTTTTCCTAATCATGTTACCAAAGTGTTAATTCATAGTTGGAATAAAATCCTCTGTTATTTGATAGTTCTTTTTAGACTTTGGGTGTGCTTCCAGGGTATGTTCAATTTTTTGCTTGAACTTCCAGACGGTATTTTTTCTTAAGTCAAGTGTTTCTGCTAATTCATCAAGCGTATAATCTTTTCTTCCCCGGGTTACTCTAAACGTTATATAAAAGGCCTTTTCAATAGGAAACTTGATCCCATGAAAAATAGTATAGGCTGTAATTGACTCCAGATAACCACATTTGCTACACCTCCTTGAAAAATTTTTATGAGATGAAGAGTATTTTTCATTACCACATTTTTTGCAGTTAAACCCACGCCCCCATTTGCTCTTTTCCAAATACCTATAGCATGCAAGATGATCAGGGAACACGCTTCTGAATTCATCATACGTTAGGTATTTATTAAATAGTCTGTCCTGAACAACATTTTTCAGATTGTTTTTGAGTTTCCAGTTATCCAGATCAAGAACACTATTGATTTGATGAATTTCTTGAGACTGATTTGCTAACTTTTGATTAGTTTCTTCTAAAAGTTGATTTTTCTTGTTGAGTTCAATGGTTCTTTCCATAACCTTGGCCTCGAGCTCACGAGTCACTTTGTCCTGTAATTCGGCATTGATTTCATGTTCTTTAATTATTTCTTTCAATGCCTGATCCCTGTTATCTTTCAGAATTCTTACCCTGTCGGCAAGGGCAATTGTTAGAAACAGCATTTCTAAAATAAAACTAATTCGAAGGCTATAATTGGTAAGAATAGAAAAAGGAAACAGGCCGGCATATACAAGTGACTTCACAATGATACCTACCATTAATATAGAATAGGCAATGACCATAAATCGGGCAGGTTTGTAGTCTCTTTTCCAAACAGCAATACTGGAAATAAGCATGATACTAATGGGCAATATTTCTATAAAACGATTGTCAATAGTGTTTGTAGAGAAAAAGAGTGCATACAAGAAAAGCAGACTTCTACCTACTATCGTGAGCTTAAGAAGGTTATCATGAAACGGAGAGTTTGATTTAGAGTTTAGAAATAGCTTGGTGAAGAATAAGGCAAATATGATTACCAGGTAAATGGAGATGCCTGATGCAAGTTGATTCCAGGACGGGTGTTTAGGCCATAGGTACTGAAAGGCTATACCATCTGTGCACATAGCATATATGCCAACACTTAGTAAATAAAACGTATAGAGTATGTATTTTTTCTCCCTAATAGCAAAGAAGAGTAGAAAATTGTAAATACTAATAATGAGTATAAGTCCATATAAAATACCAAAAGCAAAGTATTCGTTGAGGGCATAATGGACAAAACGATCGAGACTTCTTACTACAATTCTTACGTCTGCCTTGTTGGCTGAATTTATTTTGAAGTAGTATTGATACGTAGTGTCTCTAGGGTTTTCAAGTAAGGCAAGGAAGTTTTTGTGTTTGATTGTTCTGTCTTCAAAATCTATTTGATCACCCATCTTATACTTAAGGTATTTACCATTGAGAGTTGGTTGGTACATAGTAATACTATCTATAGTCTGGTCATAGAATTCGAGTACCCACTTTCGTTTGCTTTTTGGATTATGCCTAATGCCAAGCCTTACCCAATAGGTTGAGTTAATATCATAATCATTCTTGGTATACTTAGGATCAATTTTGAATTGTTCTTGGTTTTTTAGTATCTCGCCAAATGTCTTTTGATTGGTGGTGTCTACAAAAGCGTGAAGCTTACTAAGTACGAAATCGTATTCTGTTATTGAGTCAGAAAGCTGGATGTCATATAATCTATCTTGTGCGTCCAGAGAGTTTCCTGAAAGCAACAATACAATTACCATCGGCAAAAGATAGATGTAAATACGAATTAACTTCATACGAGTTTATTTTTGAAACAATGCCACCGCTACACCTCCACCCGGAGCTAATTTAAGGTGTAAAATATCTTCGTTAGTTACAGTTAGAGAATCGATAGTATATGAAACTGGGTTCTTATCCCAATGGGCATCCGGTCCATCCTTATAAATAACGGCTTTATAGTTGCCTTCCTGGAGAAAATCAAGTAACAAATCGAATTCCCGTTGCTCTTCGTTGGTTATACTTCCTATAAACCAATTATCTGTACCTCTTTCCTGTCGTGCAATGGTAACATACTCACCAATAGCTGCATTAAGCACTTTGGTTCGTTCCCAATTTACGGGCACGTCCTCAATAAACTTAAAGGCGTCAAGGTGCTTTTCATAATGCTCGGGTAAATCAGCTGCCATTTGTACGGGGCTATAAATAACTACATATAGAGCCAGTTGTTTGGCCAGGGTAGTATTCACCTGCTTGTCTTTTTTGAATTCGTTGAACTTGATATTGAATATGCCCGGAGTAAAATCAACAGGCCCTCCAAGCATACGTGTAAAAGGAATTGTAGCTGTATGGGACGGTGGATTTGTTTCACTCCAAGCATTAAATTCTTGTCCTCTGAGGCCCTCTCTGGATAATAAATTAGGCCATGTACGTCTTAGCCCTGTGGCTTTTATAGGTTCATGCACATCCAGCATAATATGATGTTCAGCAGCTTTTGTCACGGCTCGTTGGTAATGGTTTACCATCCATTGGCTATGATGATATTGATGAGGAGTGATTCTACCCACATAACCTGATTTAACATATTTCACACCTTTATCTTCATAATATTGGTAAGCTGAATCCATAAGTCTATCGTAGGTTGCAACATCCCCTGAGGTTTCATGATGGCCAATTAGGTTTACCCCTTTGCTCTTACCATAGCGTAACACTTCATCGATATTAAAATAAGGGTAGGGGGTCACAAAGTCAAATATTTGGGTGGCGGTATCCAGCCAGTTTTCCCAACCGGTATTCCAGCCTTCTACAAGTAGGCCATCAATATGATGCTTAGAGGCAAAGTCGATATATTTTTTCGCATTTTCAGTTGTCGCTCCCGGGTTGTTCCAGGTAGGTGCCCACGAGCTTTTGCCAATGTGCATTTCCCACCAAATGCCCATATACTTAGATGGTTTTATCCAGCCGGTGTTTTCAATTTTACTTGGCTCGTTGAGGTTAACTATGAGATTGGAGGTTATAAGTTCTCCTGGTTCTTTTACAATTTGTATTGTTCGCCAGGGGCTTTTCATTGGTGATTTGGTTTTCACCTTTACGCCATCTGGCCAGGGAACCAAAGAGCTTGTTAAAGTGTGAGAACCTTTATCCACATGTAAAGTCATTCCTGCATAATCTACCAGGCTTGCTTCATGAATGCTCAGGTAATAGCCGTCTCCTTCCATAGTGAGTGGTGTGTTGACTGCAAGCGAATCAGGGATTAAGGTACAGCTGAGGTTAGGGTGATTACGCCTGGCTCCAGCATCAATTTCCGAAAGGCGAGACTTTGTCCAGAGGTGCTCATACGACTCCCAATCTCCGGGTATCCACCAGGCTGTCAAATCATCTGTAAGATGGAACTGAGTTTTTTCATTATTTATAAAAATACTGTCAATGCCTTGCTGTTCGGGAATTTCATACCTAAAACCAATACCATCATCAAATACTCTAAACACGATTTTAAACGTGAGTACAGGATCAGTTTTAGTGGAAAGGCTGAGTGTTAATTGGTTATAATAATTATCTACAGTTCGGGATTCTCCCCATGGCCGCTCCCAGGTTTCGTTAAAAGTTGTAGTGGAGATTGAATCAACTTGAAGGTTCCGAGAGAGATCTAACCTGTCATTTAAAACATATCCCAGGAAAGAACTGTCAATAACAGTTTTGTTGTCAAAAACAATTTTGTATCCCGGTTCTCCTTCTTTGTTGGTAAATGTGTTTAGAACAATGTTGCCATTAGGTGAACTTATTTGCGTGCTTTGTTTCTTGGCACATGAAAAGAACAGAAATCCAACCAAAGTGACAATCAGGAGGCGCATTATGTTTTTCATGATTATGAATTAGAGATCAAAGTACTAATATAACCAGAGAAATACTTTCTATGGTCGGAAAACAAAAAGCCTCTCCATTTGGAGAGGCTTTTTGAAATTTATGTACCAACAATTTATTACATCATCCCTGGCATTCCACCACCGCCCATTGGAGGCATAGCTGGTTCATCTGCAGGTTCTTCCGCTACTACAACTTCAGTTGTAAGCAGGAGCGAGGCAATTGACGCAGCATTTTCCAATGCCAGACGAGTAACCTTTTTAGGATCAATTACTCCAGAGGCGATCAGATTTTCAAACTTGTTATCCTTTGCGTTATAACCAAAATCGGCTTTGCCTTCTTTTACTTTCTGCACAATTACAGAACCTTCCAAACCAGCATTTTCAACAATAGTTCTTAAAGGAGCTTCAATTGCCTGGCGAACAATATTAACACCAGTCTCCTGATCTGTATTTTCTGTTTTCACTTTATCCAAAGCGGCTATAGCTCTGATGAAAGCTACTCCGCCACCAGCTACAATACCTTCCTGCACAGCAGCCCTTGTAGCATGCAAGGCATCATCTACTCGGTCTTTTTTCTCCTTCATTTCAATTTCGGTGGCTGCACCAATGTATAGGATTGCTACACCACCAGAAAGTTTTGCTAAACGCTCCTGAAGTTTTTCCTTGTCATAGTCAGAAGTGGTATTTTCTATTTGCTGCTTAATCTGATTGATACGAGCAGTGATATTTTTCTTTTCTCCCGAACCGTTAACGATGGTCGTATTGTCCTTATCGATAATGATTTTTTCTGCTGTTCCCAGGTAATCTAAGGTAGCGTTTTCAAGTTTATACCCTCTTTCTTCAGAAATTACGGTACCTCCTGTAAGGATAGCAATATCTTCCAGCATAGCTTTTCTTCTATCGCCAAAACCTGGGGCTTTCACTGCAGCAATTTTTAGAGTGCCCCTAATTTTGTTTACCACAAGGGTAGCAAGTGCTTCGCCATCTACATCTTCGGCAACAATAACCAATGGTTTACCTGTTTGAGACACAGCTTCAAGAATAGGAAGGAGTTCTTTCATAGATGAAACCTTTTTATCGTAAATCAGGATAAAAGGCGCATCCAATTCTGCCTCCATTTTGTCGGTGTTGGTTACAAAGTAGGCAGAGAGATATCCTCTGTCAAACTGCATACCTTCAACTGTTTTAACCTCTGTTTCAGTTCCCTTAGCTTCTTCTACAGTAATTACACCATCCTTACCAACTTTGTCCATGGCATCGGCAATCATTTTACCAATGGCAGGGTCATTGTTGGCCGATATAGAACCTACCTGGGCAATCTCGTTACTATTGCTTATTTCTTTAGCTTGCTTTCCGAGATCAGCTATAACTGCTTCCACAGCTTTGTCAATACCTCTTTTCAAGTCCATTGGATTAGCACCAGCAGCTACGTTTTTTACTCCAAAGCTGTAAATAGCCTGAGCAATTACTGTTGCCGTTGTAGTGCCATCTCCGGCATCGTCAGCTGTTTTAGAAGCGACCTCTTTCACCAATTGAGCGCCCATGTTTTCAACCGGGTCTTTTAACTCAATTTCTTTTGCAACTGAAACTCCATCTTTAGTAATGGAAGGTGCTCCAAATTTTTTATCAATAATTACGTTTCTGCCTTTAGGCCCTAAGGTTACTTTTACCGCGTTAGCAAGTGCATCAACACCTGCTTTTAATTGTCCCCTGGCTTCGCTTTCAAATACTATTTCTTTTGCCATAATTTTCTACTGTTATCAGATTTGGTTGTTAAACAATTGCTAAAATGTCAGACTCTCGCATGATAAGGTAATCTACTCCGTCAATATTTATTTCTGTTCCGGAATATTTCCCATAAAGCACGGTATCGCCCTCTTTCACTGTCATAGGTTCTTTTTCTTTACCTTTCCCAACAGCAGCAACTTTACCCCTTTGAGGTTTTTCCTTAGCAGTATCAGGGATAATAATGCCAGATGCAGTGGTTTCTTCTGCGGCCTCAGGCAAAACAAGTACCCTGTCGGCAAGTGGTGTAATTTTTACTTTAGACATTTTATTGGATTTTGATTTAACACAATTTTATACTGTCCGCTTATTATCATTTCTTGTGCCAAATAAAGAATGTGACAACAAGGCAGACAAAATTTCAGTTTGGGTTTAGCTCTGTCATATTTTGGACAAAATATGGCATAAAAAAAGGGGCTTAGCCCCTTTTTATTTATCATCTTAATCTATTCTTGTTCTTCAGAGTTGTCTGATGTTTGATCATCTCCCTGGGTATTATCGGTATTCCCTGAGTTTTCATCGTTCAGATCTAGCGAAGGAGGTAGCGCCTGTTGCTGCTCTCCTGCACGTTCAAGGTTAGGGCTTACGGCTTCATCCGTAGACTGATTATTTATCAACAATTTGGTGCCCATGCTAAGTACCACAATTGCTACGGCAAAGCCCCAGGTCAATTTTTCTAGCAGGTCGCTTGTTTTCTTAACACCAATAATATTGCTGGCTCCTGAGCCTCCAAACTGGCTTGATAATCCTCCCCCCTTAGGGTTTTGTGCTAAAACAACTAAAATGAGTAAAACGGCAGCGATCAGGATAAGAATTAATACGAATAAAAGCATTAGTTTTTCTTTAATTTTTCAATTTGAGCTGCAAATAACGCCTTTTTTTGTGGAAGTTTCCAAATTAATTTTTTATAAATCTCAATTGCCTTTTCAGTTTTTCCCTGACTGGCAAAAATCTTTGCAAGACGCTCACTAACAACATCATCCCGCATCTGGGCACTTTCTTTGGCAAGGTCCTCCTTGTCGTGCACAGTTTTACTGTTTTTAGTTATGGTCGGTTCCTTCTCAATAAACTCATCAATAATCTTTGACTGCTTATTTGTGGTCCCCCTTTTAGTAACTGATTTTTTAGTAGCTACTGGCTTTTCTTTTGATGTTTTATCAGTAGTTGCCTTCTTTTTTATACTGGGTTTTATAACTTTTTTCTTCTCTTTTTGACCAGCAGCAGCTTCGTCCTCAAACCATACGGCAACATCTTTTTTTGTCTGGATCAAAAGTTCCAAATTTTTTAGCACTTCTTTTCTTAGCGCTTCAGCATTGTACTTAGCAGGTTTGGTTAATGGTGGTTTAGAAACAGTGCCTTTTGGGACAGGTTGCTTTTTTTGAACGGCACTTGGTTTTCGTAATACTATTTCACTTGGTACCAGGTTGTTCTCAATCAGGCTTTTAACAATACTTCTGTCTGTGGAGTGCAGAGCAGCATTGATAAGACTTTTTTTAAACTCTGTTGCATCTTCCTTTTTTACTGCATTGGCCAGCAATAAGTGCACAATTTGGCTAAATGGATAGTCTGTTGCCAGTTTTTGCAAAGACTTTACTTCTTCCGGAGTAGAAGAATAACTACTTACAATTTCTCTGAATCGTTCCTTTTTCACCAATAGTTTGGATTACCGCAGGCTAGTAAAACTATGAAAAAATATTACCAATTGGCAACTGTGGCATTAAATATATCCAAAATTATCTGGTCATATATTTCCTGGATTAGTTGGTTTTCCACAGCTGTTAGCCCCTGATCACTGTCAAAATCAGAATAGAATGAAAAGCTCTTATTATTAAAATTTTGTTCCTCATCTTCAAGGTTTATATAGCTTACCTTAACTGTAATGGTAAGCCGGGTAAGATTAGCCTGATCATTGGTACTAACTCCAGTAGAGGCTGATGGTGCTACCGGGGTCAATCTATACCCGGTTACCGCTCCTTCAATCTGAAGCTCTCCTTCGTCTTTTACCTGCGACAAACTGGTATTTTGCTGGAAGTAATCTCGCAACTGGTCCGTAAACAATACAGCAAGATTGGCCGGGCCATTATTAGCATCATTGTAAAAGGTTTGAATTGAGATGGTTTCTGCGGAAATGGTTGTTCCCGTAAAGCTGTAAACACCGCAGGCGGTGGCCACAAAAACCAAAGGAGCAAATAGCAATTGGCGTAATCTAAACATCATATTGTTTTATTTTGCGGTATAGGGTTCGTTCCGATATTCCCAAATCCCGTGCCGCATATTTCCTTTTGTTATTGTTTTTTCTTAACGCTTTAATTATCAGCTCTTTTTCCTTTTTTTCGATGGATAAAGAATCATCATCTTCCAATTCGTGGGAAATATCTTCTATAGGTTCTTCATCATAAGTGTCCGATTCCCGTGCTGGAACATCTATAACAAGAGAAGAGTCATTATCTTCCTTTTCTTTAATTTGCCCAATCGTGTTTTCACTTAACAAACGCTTGTGTTCATCTATCAGGTGAGGATGTACATCTCCACCACTTTCAATAATATCTCCAACAAGTTTTTTAAGATCTGTCACGTCCCTCTTCAGGTCAAATAATACTTTGTAGAGAAGGTCTCGCTCTGAAATACTTTCCTTTTCAGTATTGCCCTGGTATAAAACAGGGTGCTTTGACCGCGAAACAGGAAGGTATTTCATCATCACCTCTCCGGAAATCTCCTTTTCCAGTTCAAGCACAGACATTTGCTCTACAATATTTTTTAGTTGGCGTATATTACCAGGGAAATCAAAGTCGAGAAGCACTTCTATGGCCTCGTGGCTTAGTTTAAGAGGCTTGGTTTTATACTTCTCGCTGAAGTCTGAAGCAAATTTTCTAAACAGTAACTCTATATCAGAACCTCTTTGACGCAATGGAGGAACAAAAATAGGTACAGTGTTTAATCGATAATACAGGTCTTCTCTAAATTTCCCTTTGTGTACAGCATCTTCAAGGGAAACATTGGTGGCTGCAACAACACGCACATCTGTTTTTTGTACTTTGGACGAACCCACTTTTATAAACTCGCCTACTTCGAGCACTCGTAATAACCGAGCCTGGGTACTTAAAGGCAGCTCTGCAATTTCATCCAAAAATATTGTGCCTTTATTGGTTACTTCAAAATAACCCTTCCGAGCATCATGCGCTCCTGTGAAAGAGCCTTTTTCGTGTCCGAAAAGTTCAGAGTCAATGGTTCCTTCGGGAATGGCTCCACAATTAACAGCGATAAAAGCGCCATGTTTTCGGGCGCTTAATTGATGTATTATTTTGGAAAAGGATTCCTTACCGCTTCCACTCTCACCTGTAATTAACACGGTCATGTCGGTAGGTGCTACCTGAATGGCCACTTCCAATGCATGATTAAGCAGTGGTGAATTGCCAATAATACCAAACCGCTGTTTTATGCGCAGTATTTCTGATTCATTCATACCTGAGCAAACTCTGGTTCCACAACTTTTCCTGTAAGGGTAGCGGTAGTACAGTCTTCGATGTACACATGAACATAGTCACCCGGCTTGTAATTTTCTGCCGGAAAAACTGCTACTTTATTGGCACTGGTTCTACCTTGCAGGTGCTCATCAGAACGTTTTGAATATCCTTCAACCAAGACTTTTTCGACTTTGCCAATATTCAGTTTATTTCTTTCAAGTGATAATTCCTGCTGTTTTGCAATAATTTCATTCAGCCTTCTTTTCTTCGTTTCAAGATCAACATCGTCCTGAAGCTTTTTGGCTGCATATGTACCTGGTCTTTCTGAATAATAGAACATGTATGAGAAATCATATTTTACGTAGTCCATTAATGTAAGGGTATCCCTATGTTCTTCTTCAGTCTCTGTACAAAACCCGGCAATCATATCAGATGAAATTCCACAGTCTTCACCCAGGATCCTGCGTATTGCATCTACTCTGTTTATGTACCAATCTCTTGAATATGTACGGTTCATTAACTCCAGCACTCTAGAATTACCGCTTTGCGCAGGAAGGTGAATGTAATTGCATACATTTTCGTACTTCTTTATGGTATGCAATACTTCATCTGTAATGTCCTTGGGGTGTGAAGTAGAAAAACGAATACGAAGTTGAGGGCTCACCTTTGCAACCATCTCAAGCAATTGAGCAAAGTTGACAATATTAGATTCATTGGCTTTTTCTATTTGGGCCTTCCCTTTTAGCTCCAGGTTGGGAGACCATTTGTATGAGTCCACATTTTGCCCTAATAAAGTAACTTCTTTATAACCGTTGTTAAACAATTCCTTAGCCTCATTTATAATAGATTGAGGATCCCTGCTACGCTCACGCCCTCTCGTAAACGGAACAACGCAAAAGGCACACATGTTGTCACACCCACGCATTATGGATATAAAAGCAGTTACCCCATTGGAATTTAGACGAACAGGATTGATATCAGCATATGTTTCTTCTCTGGAAAGAATAGTGTTAACAGCTTTTTGTCCTTCATCAACCTGTGTTACCAGGTTGGGTAAGTCCCTGTATGCATCTGGCCCGGCTACGAGGTCAACAACCTTTTCTTCTTCTAAAAGCTTTTGTTTGAGGCGTTCAGCCATACAACCAAGAACTCCAATGACCACTCCGGGTTGCTTTTTCTTTAGTGCATTGAAATGGTTCAGCCTGTTACGAACTGTTGTCTCGGCCTTCTCCCTAATAGAACACGTGTTTAATAAAATAACATCTGCCTTATCCAACTCTGAAGTAGTATCAAACCCGTTTTCAGCCATAATGGAAGATACAATTTCACTATCTGAAAAATTCATCTGACATCCGTAACTTTCTATGTAAAGCTTTCGGTTTTTACCTGAGTTGGTGTCTTTGCTTATGCGTACTTCACAGAGATCCTCATAGCTTTCATTACCCAAAATACCTATGTCATGTATGATATCACTCATTTTTTAATTGTTACAAGGTTGCAAAGTTAACAGGATAGCTATAAAAAGTGACATAATGGCAGAATATTAGTATATTCTTTTTAAGATATTCACTTTTGTAGCAAATAGTCTTTAAAAAATATGGCACTTATTCAATCTGTTAATGGAATTGAACCAAAGTTTGGTGATAACTGCTTTTTGGCCGATAATGCAACGGTTGTGGGAGAAGTAATCATGGGCAAGAATTGCAGTGTTTGGTTCAATGCGGTGGTACGTGGGGATGTGAACTCAATTACCATTGGTGATAATACCAATATTCAGGATGGGGCAGTTATTCATTGCACGTATCAAACGGCTAAAACTGTAATAGGCAATAATGTCTCTATTGCGCATAATGCAATTGTACATGGCTGTACGTTGCACGATAATGTGTTGATTGGAATGGGTGCAATTGTAATGGATAAGGCAGTGGTTCATTCGGGCTCTATTATAGCAGCAGGAGCCGTTGTACTTGAAAACACAATAGTAGAACCTAATAGCATTTATGCAGGCACACCTGCAAAGAAAGTAAAGGATGTTGGTGAAAATAGAAAAGATGTTTTCGAGCGTACAGCTAAGAATTACATTATGTACAGTAAGTGGTTCGAAAAGAAATAGACCCAGCTTAACAATTTGTTATTGTATTTAATTCCTTTTTGGCTTGCCGGTTAACATAATTTTTTTGTAATTTTCTAATGTACAAAAAGGTCATGTTGAGAAATGAGCTCTTTAAACGAAGGTTTTGATTCCAAGGTAATTAAGGAATATAAGTCTCGAATGAACGATGACGGCTATATGATAGTTGAGTCGGAAGACAATGGGGATGAGTACGTGAACTTCATTTTTATTGGGAAATATAAAGGCAGAGAGGTAATTTACGATGCAGTTATTTACACCTTACGCTTAAACCACCATAGTGACCTGTATGAGATGGCTGAACAAAAAACAGTGGAGCGCTATCCTGAATTTAATTCAATGACTTATTCTGTTGATGAAAACGGAGACCTTAAGGAACTTTCTGAAAAAGAAGAAGAGATTGGACTATACATGACAGAGCTTATTCTGGAATTGGAAGAGGAGGGCGAGGTTAAAGTAAAAGAGCATGTTGAAGTGGATACTTCTTTGGAGTTTGGGGTTGGATTGGATGTAGGCCTGAACATAGAGGAGGTAACCGGTAAAGTTATAGCAGAATTTGTCAGAGATTTCAATTCAGGGGAACTGAAATTGGATGATACGCTCTATTCATTTGAATTGGATGAATCGGAGGAAGCTTGACCCTAACATCATTATTACATTTTTCTTTTCTTAATTAGTTTCAAATTCCTTTATTTGCGGGACTTTTGAAACAAATAAATTCATGAAAAAAGCAGTATTTATATTAACGGTAAGTGTTTTGGGTTTGGCTGCATGCCAGCCTCAAAATACAGGTGAAGGGAGCTCAGAAGAAATGACGGCTGCCAAATCAAAATTGTCTTTAGCATATGTTAACTCCGATTCATTGGCAACTCATTATAAGTATTTTGAGGAAGTAAGCAAAAAACTGGAAGACAAAAGGGCTAAGTTTGAAAAGGAGTTTGCAAACAGAGCTTCGGGGTTACAAAAACAAATTGAAGATTACCAGAGAACTGCACAAAATATGACAATTGCTCAGGCAAGAGCCGTGGAAGAAGATCTCACCAAGAAACAGCAAAACCTGCAGCAATATCAGCAATCGCTTACGCAAGAGTTGTTAAAGGAGGAGGCAAAACTCAATAAGGAACTGTATGATGTTGTAGCTAAATTTTTAAAAAAATATGGCGAAAACCATAATCTTGACATGATTTTTAAACATTCTACCGGTGGCGAAATTTGGTATGGTGACAGCACTATGGATATAACTAAAGCGGTGATTGAAGGTTTAAACAAAGAGTATGATAATCAGGGAGCTCCTGAGGGTATGCCTGCTGATTCTACTGCATCTAAGTAATCATTATAAATTTTGAAAAAAAATGAAGCCTGGACCACTCCGGGCTTTTTTTTATCTAAACTTTCAGATAATAGTCTATTTGTTGTAATATAGCCTTATTTATTATCCTGATCAGAAATGCTTAAGCTTATATTTAAAGCTTTAAATGCAAAGCCCGAAGAAGAGCAACAGGTGCTGTTGCTATTGGGCTATGGATTTTTTATGGGTATTTTTTTGGCTACATTCCAGATTTCGGCCGAGACCCTTTTTGTAACAAGGCTAGGAGAAGAATACATCAGATGGGGGATTTTTGCGGCTGGTTTTGCGGGTGTGATTACCACGGGACTTTTTGCTTTTATGCAAAATAAGCTTAAATACTCAGCTTTATCCTTCGTTAATCTTTTGGTTTTACTTGTAATTACTCTTGGGCTTTATATTGCATTTAAAGTGGTACCCGATGCGCAACAAAAGAAACTGGCTTTTGTGCACTTTGCTTTAATGGGCCCTTCTATCGCAGTATTTCTTCTTAATTTCTGGGGAATTTTTGGGCGAATGTTTGACCTGCGTCAATCTAAGCGAATTATTGGTGGAATAGATACAGGGCAGCTTCTTGCGGCCATTCTCACCTTTTTTACAGTTGGTTTGGGCTTCATAATTGTGCCTCAAACATACGATCTGCTTTTGATTGGTGCTCTGAGTATATTTGGGTCTACACTCTTTCTTTCTATTATTCTCAAAAAGTACAAGTTAGGTGCAATATTTACAGGTTCTGAAGTGCAGAAAAGTGTTTCTATTGGAGAAATGTTTAAGGATAGATATGTGCTTTTACTTGCCTTGTTTCTTACATTTTCAGTATTCGCGTACCTGCTTGTTGAAAACACTTATTTGACGGTTCTTACCATTCAGTATCCTGATACAGCTCAGGGAGAGGTTGAGCTTAGACAATTCCTGGGATGGTTTAACGGGGCCATTCTGATTCTCAGTTTTATCTTTCAGACGTTTTTTAACGATAGAATAATTGCGGACTATGGGCTAAGGATTTCACTTACTATTTTACCCGTAATATTAGGGGTTATTACCTTACTCATAATGGGTATATACTACGTATTCGGGTACCAGGAAGGAACCAGCGGATTTTATCTATTCTTTGTTTTTGTAGCCATAAGTAAGCTGTTCGTAGCCTTTTTAAGGGATGCGTTGGAAAACCCTACGTATAAGATTTATTTTATGACTCTTAAATCAAGTATTCGATTTGATATACAAACCAAAATTGAAGGCGTTGTTAATGAGACAGCCAAACTTGTAACGGCAGGTATTATTCTTTCCTTAGGGTTTTTAGCATTTTTTGAGCTAATACATTATTCGTATTTAATTGTTTTGGTTGTAATTGGATGGGGTGTTTTAGCAAGTAAGTTATACGCAGAGTACCGTAACAGACTTAGGGATAACCTGGAATCAAAACAAATTACAATTGAGGAAATTGATATTGTACACGAGTCCGTTGTGAGCAAGGTGCAAAACAACCTTTTAAACGATGTTCCTTCTATGGCGGTGTTTTCATATAAGCTTCTGGAAAAGATAAACCCTAACTATATTAACAGCTCTCTAAACATTTTAATGCGCCACCCCAAAAGCATTGTTCGCGACTTTGCTCAACAAAAAATGAATGCAGTCAGAGGACTTTCCGTGTCTGATAAATACATTGTGACAGCAAGCGAAAAAGATGCAGAAACAGGTAGAAATAAATTATCAAATTTTGATTTGCTGAATCTTCTTTCTGAGGGCGATATTTCAGTCAAACGAATTGCAACCCTATGTAGATCAGAAAGTGAACAGGATAGGCAATATGGGGCTGAATTAATTGGGAACATGCAATCAGATGATGCAGTTTTTTACCTGGTTGAGTTATTATCAGATTATAATGCCAGAGTTCGAATAGCAGCCATTAAAGCATCGGAAAAAAAACATACCTACGAGGTATTAATGGCTTTGATAGAAAATCTGAATTCTTCAAGGTTCTCCAACTTTGCTAAAAGTGCGCTTGTTCTTATTGGCGAAGGCGCGTTACAGGCACTTGATAACAGCTTCTACAAATCCGGACAAGATGCTAAGCTAATGGTAAAAATTGTTCAGATTATTGGCCGAATCGGAGGGTCAAATGCTATAGCCATGTTGTGGAATAAGATTGACTTTCCTGATAAAATTATATCCTCTCAGGTACTAGTTTCTTTAAGTGAGGCTGGATTCAAGGCGGATATTGGGCAAATGACACGGATCAAGTATGCAATTGAAAGTGATATTGGAGATATTTCATGGAACCTGGCTGCTTCCTTGGAAATACCCAAAGATTCCTATGCAGTATTCCTCAATGAATCGTTGGCAGAAGAGAATGAAAATGACATTAAACATATTTATACACTTTTGTCGATGTTATACGACCCTGCCTCTATTCATCTTGTGAGGCAAAACCTGGAAAGCGGAACCAATGAAGGTATAACTCTCGCCATAGAAATGCTTGATGTGCTGTTGTCAGAAGACCTTAAAGCCAAAATAATCCCCGTTCTTGATGAAATTTCAGTTGCTGAAAAGGTAAGAAAATTGGAGCCGTTTTATCCGCGTATTCAGCTTACTTCATTGCAGGTACTTAAATTCTTACTGAATAGGGATTTTACTCAAAGTAATCGATGGACAAAATGCTGCGTGCTGTATCAAATGGGTTCTCTTAAGAAACAGCTTTTTGCTAACGATATTATAGCCAACTTATTCAACCCGGATTTAATGATTCAGCAGATGGCAGGTTGGGCTCTCTACCAGCTTGATGAAGCTTTATACCATGAGCACATTGTAAGAGTAGAAACAGAGGTGCAGGAGGTATGTAATAATAGAATGTCGAACAAAAAAGCCCTTGGGCAAGGAGTTCTTATTTTTGAAAAAACCCTGTTTCTTAAATCTATGAAACTTTTCAGCAATGTTCCAAGCTTAGATTTGAGTCATATGGCAGATTCAATGGATGAGCTGACTCTTAAAGAAGGAGACACAATTAGTTTAGGAAAGGAATATGCCAACTCTTTCATAATTGTAGTTAGTGGTAATCTGTCATATTACCAGGAAGGAAGGGCTAAAGTTGAGTTAGCAGAAGGCGAATTTATTGGGGAACTAATCCTGAACGAAGAAGAATTGGAATCAGTAATGGTTGTAGCTAATACAGATACTGAATTATATGTAATTGATAAGGATTTATGGCACGACTTACTTGCTGACAACATCTCTTTTGCCCATTCCGTTATAAACAATATAACTGCATAGTATTTCAAAAAAAATTCCTCTATTATTTTATTTTGACTATTTTCCTTAGTTTAGTGCATAATATACATTGGCCAACACACCTAACTTAGTGCTTAACTATAGTTTACATAGGAGCGAAGCTGAAGAACAGCTCTTTGATTCTGAACTTATTGCTTCAGGTGATCTTACCAATCCTTTCCCCGGGCTTAGACCTTTTGGGGTAGATGAATGCCACTTATTTTTTGGTCGCGAGGGTCAGGTTGATGAAATTCTGCTAAAGCTTTCAAAGAATAGGTTTATTGCCCTATTGGGGTATTCAGGCAGTGGTAAATCATCATTAATGCACTGCGGGGTTATCCCTGTTCTTTATGGCGGGTTCATGACAGAAGTAGGCCCTAACTGGAATATTATTATTTCCAGGCCAGGAGGAGGACCAATTGATAACCTTGCCCAAGGGTTGGTTAATCACGCCTCGGTATTTAAACAAGAAGAAAATCATTCGATAAGGCATAATGTAACTTCTGCTTTGCTTAAAACCGGCTCTACCGGGTTAGTAGATATTGCAAGGCGATATAAGGCCACAACAGGCGAGAACCTTTTGATCGTAATAGATCAGTTTGAGGAACTCTTTAGGTATGCAGAGTATAGTTACGAAAACAAAAATGAAGCTGTTCAGTTTGTTAACCTGCTGGTTGATGCGATAGAGCAGGATGATGTTCCTATTTATGTGGCTATTACAATGCGTTCTGATTTTATTGGCGATAGTGCGCAGTATAGCAGACTTACTGAACATGTAAATAATAGCAGCTTTGTTATTCCTTTAATGTCTCGCCAACAAAAACGAATGGCTATTGAAGGGCCAGTTGCGGTAGGTGGAGGAAGAATTTCAGACAGACTGGTGAATAAGCTGCTTGAAGAAATTGGAGATAACCAGGATCAACTGCCAATTATGCAGCACGCATTGATGCGTACCTGGGAGTACTGGGTGCAGAACCACGAGCCGGGAGAGGAGATTGATATTAGGCATTATAATGCAATTGGAAAAATATCAGATGCATTATCTATACATGCCGATGAGGCGTATGATGAACTTTCAGATAAAGGAAAACGTATTGCAGAAGTGCTTTTTAAGGCACTTACCGAAATAGGCGATGATAATTTTGGAATTAGAAGGAGGGGAAGTGTAAAGGAAATTGCATCAATAGCAGGAGTCTCCCATTCAGAGGTAATCGAAATTGTTGAGCACTTTAGAAAACCAGGTAGATCGCTCCTAATGCCTGCATTGCCTATTGCACTCAGTTCAGAGTCAATACTAGAAATATCTCATGAGAGTCTGATGCGTATCTGGACTCGTCTTCGTATCTGGGTTGAGGAGGAAAGTGATTCTGCTAAAATGTACAAACGTATTTCAGAAGCAGCTGAAATGCACCAGATAGGACGCAGTGGGCTTTGGAGACCACCCGATTTGCAGCTGGCATTAAACTGGCAAAAGAAACAAAACCCAACCCGTCAATGGGCAGAGCGTTACAACACTGCTTTTGAGCGGGCTATTGTTTTTTTGGATACCAGTAAGGTTTCTTATGAAGCCGATCAGAAAAGCCTTGAACTTAAACAAAAACGAGACCTACAACGTGCCAAAGTGATGGCTATGGTGCTGGGAGCCGCAGCCATTATCGCCATATTTATGTTTGTCTGGGCTATTACTCAACAGATTGATGCCAATACTCAGAGAAAAAATGCGGAACAAGAGGCACTTAACGCCCGCCAGGCAGAGCAACAAGCTATTGTTGCAAAAAATGAAGCTGAAGATGCCAGAGCTGATGCTGAAGCTAAGGCGTTGGAAATAGCCGATCTTTTAACGGAAAGAAATGAGAGAATTAACGAATTGCAAAGTGCATATGTACAAGTACGAAAAAATGCTGAAGCGGCTCGATTAGCTTCTGAAGAAGCCAATCGAGAAAGAGATATTTCTATTGTTCAGCGAAATCGTGCAGATAGTCTAAGGATAATTGCTGATAATAAGACATCTGAAGCTAATGCCTTATTGCATCTTTCCGTTGCACAATCAATGACCACCAAATCATTGCAAGAAACGGATGACGATCTTAAGGGTCTTTTGGCTCAACAAGCTTACCAGTTTAATAAGGCCTATGGTGGTTATGAGTACGATAAATACATTTATGATGGCCTTTATTATGCTATGGCTAATTTTATGGGGCCTGATTACAATACCTTTTCAGGTCATGGTGGTGCAGTTCGGGCAGTTGATTTTGGAGAAGGCAACAATTTCTATTCTGTTGGAAGTGATGGTAAGATAATAAAATGGGATTTAAAAAATGAACAAGCCGGTTTCGTAACTATTGGTGAAGTACATAGCTACCCTTTAAGAGATATTGAGGTTAGCAAGGATCATAAGCTGCTCGCAGTGGCAAGTGATTCTTCAGCAATTGAAGTATATAGGTTAGACAACCTGAATGACAAACCTACGCTCGTTAAGGGACATAAGGGGCTTGTGTATGAAGTTAGTTTTCTTCCGGACAATAGGCTTCTGTCGCTTGGGTTTGATGGCATTTTAAATATTTACAATCCAACTACGAATAGTATAGAGTTCTCTAAAAAGCTAGGGGTTAATGTGCGCACTTTTGATGTTAACCCGGATGGAACCTTGCTTGTGGCAGGAACGAGTGATGGACAGTTAATCCAAATCGACTTGAGTTCAAAACAGCAAAGACTTATTTACGAAATCCCCAGCCATACACCAATTCATGCGGTCAGGATAAGTAAAGGTGGTACGCAAATAGCATTTGGTGGAGAAGATTCATTTGTATATCTGTGGAGTAACGTTACCAGGAGTGTGATAAGAAGACTTACGGGACCAACCTCAAGAATTAATGCCCTTGAGTTCTCTCATAATGGAAAATTACTTGCTGCAGCCAGCTTTGACAATAGTATTCATGTTTGGAATATGGATGCACTTGATGAATTTGCTACTGTAATGAAAGATAATTTTGGAGCATATGCCTGGGATGTTGCCTTTAGCAATGATGATGAGTATTTGGTTGTAGGGACAAATAATGGAAAAGTTAAAAAATGGCCTGTTCATGCCGATCAAATGGCCGATGAAATCTGTGGACACATTAAAAGAAACATGACACTTGATGAGTGGGAAAGGTATGTGGGTAACAATATTGAATTTAGAAATACATGTGTTAGCTTGCTGGTGGAGCCGAACTCAAAATAACATATGAATAAGATTGGGCTATTTTTTGTGCTGTTTTTTCTTCTGATAGGCTATAGACAAGGAGTTTCGCAATGTGCTCAAAACTGGGATGAAGCACAATCTGAATTCAAAGAGGGTCATTTATATTCCATCCCATCTCTTTTGGGCGATTGTATAGATAACGGGTTTACTAAACCGGAAAAGATAGAGGCGTATAGAATGCTAACAGTTACTTATCTATACATTGATGATCCTTATGGGGCACAAAATAGCTTTTTAGGACTCCTTAAATTAGATCCGGAATACAGGATTAAACCTTCCGACCCAATAGAGCTGGAGCAATTAAGTAAGGAGTTTATTACTACTCCAATTCTTTCCTGGAGAGTAAGGGGAGGGATTAACTATAGTTTAATATCTTCACTTTATAAGAATGGTGTTGGCAATACCAATCTTGATACTGATAGATATAAAGGTTTGATTGGTGCAAATATCATTGGATCGCTTGATATTCATTTTAATAAGGTCGTAAGTCTTGGGATAGACGCTGATGTGGGAATTAATAAGTATAGCTACACAAATAAACTATTTGATGATAGCAATGGAAATCAGAATTCAAAAGATCCACAGACATTTAGTGAATGGGGGTATAATGTTGGCCTACCTATTTATTTAAAGTTTACGTATCCGGGGGTCAAATATTATCCTTATGTGTATGGCGGATATAGTCCAAACTATAATGTATATACAAGCTCCATCGCTTCTTATTCAATTGTACAAGGTGAAAACATTAATCCTATTGGGCCTAAATCCTTAGATATTTCTTCTATTCGCAATCGGTTTTCCAACTCTATTATTTTAGGTGGAGGACTAATGAGGAGGTTTGGGTATAAATATGTTTTTATAGATGTACGCTATAAGCTAGGTTTGAGCAACCTGCTTAATAAGGAGACTCAGTATGCCTTTCTGAGTGAGCCCGATAAGTATCCTGAAATAGTCGAATACAGTTCGTTATATCAGAAGATAGATGATAGTTTTAGAGAAAGTGATTTGTCGTTAACGCTGGGTTTTGTGTGGCCTCAATACAAACCCCGTAAAAAGAAGACAGTTACAATGGGAAGCATGTTTAATGGAATATTTAAGAAAAAGGGGAAAGATGAATAGGAAGGAATTATTCTATCTGGTACTTCTACTTTTGTTCGTAGGTTGCGACAATGCTTCAAACATTGAACCTACAGCAGATAAGTATTTTCTTAAGTTTTACGGACAAACCGGTGACCAGGAAGGAGTGGATGTTAAGGAAACTCCCGATGGAGGATTTATTATTGGCGGAAACTCCATTTCGACATTTGGAGGTACATCGGACTATCTATTGATTAAAACAGATGCGGAAGGTAACCAGGAGTGGCAAGAGACATATGATTTTGGAGGCGATGATAGAATGACTAAAGTCTTGGTCGAATCAGGGGGGTATTTAATTGCAGGTACATCTGAGCTTAGTGGATCAACCAAAATTAAAATATTACGAATAGATACTGATGGGAATAAATTGATGGACCACACGTATGATTCGACAAATGTTTATTCATACAAATGTAATGATATAACAGTCACCAGTTCTGGCGATTTCCTTGTAGTTGGAACATACTCAGGTTTGGTAAATGGAAAGCTCGGTGGCAACTCTGTCCAGGCAATAATTTACAATAATCTCTCAGAAGGGCAACATCATGAGAATGGAATGGGTGACGGTGGGCCTGATCTGATTTTTGTACGAGGGTTAGAGGTTATAAATAATTATGCAGTAGGTGGACCAGAGCTAAATTTTCTTGTTTATGGATACTCACAGTCAGGAAGTACAATTAACCTTGAGTTGTACCAGTCTAATCTAAATTTTGGTGAGATTGGATGGGGTTTACCAGAACCTTTAAATGTATTGGATACAAAGTTGGCAGATGCGATTCTCAGTACTGATGATACATATATGACACTTACAACTTCTGAAAAAGAAGCTTTTTTGATTCGAGTTATTGAAAACCCTGATAATGAAAGATACTTATTTTCACCTCCTTCTTTAATTCGGGCTGAAAATGAAATTGCAGGAACTTCAATTGTGCAGAAACTTGATGAGAATTATATTGTTTCAGCAATTATAAATGAGCCAAATTCAAACCAGACTTCATCAGTAATATTGGAAACTGGTGAATTTGGATCAGTGAAGTGGAATAATATTCTTGGGTCTGAATCATCCTATACTTCAGGAGGTGCAGTAGTTTTAGCAGATGGTTCAATTGCATATACTGGCACTGCAGGGCTTGAATCTCAAACCAAGGTTTTCCTGGTTAAAATGAAAAGTAATGGTGAAATGAAATAGCTAAAATATTGTGAATCTGATTAATAAATAGGTTACTTTATAGCTTTAATAGGAATAAAAAACATTATCTAAACCTAACAACCTGGTTGGCATGCATTTGTTAAAAAGGCGTCTTATTTTTTTGCTTCTACTCTTAATTAGCTCGTTTTATGCTAATTCCCAGGTTACTGTTACACCAGCAACAGGTGGTGAAAGCATATGTCTGAATGCTGGTCCTTCAACTTCTGATTATTATTCACTATCAGATATTGTTATAACTGAGACCAACCCTACGGATATTGGCGCAAATACTAATCGAACATTTGTTCTTAGATTTAGTGGAGGTTCGTTTGAGTTCCTTGCAGGTACAGGTAGTGCAACTGTTACTGGTTCAAATATTGGTTTTAATTCTATTTCTGTTACCACTAGTACCGTTACTGTTAATTTGTCACTTTTTGGTGGTTCCAGTAGTTCAATAAATAGTTTTACTATTTCTGGACTTCAGGTTCGTGCTACTGCAGCTGGTTCTGCGAACATAGTTCGTGCAAGCCCATTTGGTGGTAGTTTGGTTGTAAATGGTGATGCCACCAATGGTGGAGTTAATCATGGAACATTATCAGCTACTAATCCTCCAGTCGCTTTAATTTCAGATGATAAAGGTGGAGTAATTTGTTCTAGTGAGCTTATAACATTTACGGCAACACCAATGAGTGCCGTAAATTATGAGTTTATTCTTGATCCATCTGGGGCAAGAACTACGCTTCAGTCAAGTGCTTCAGACACCTATTCCACTTCATCATTATCAAACGGGGACCAGGTTTCGGTAATTGTTACAGATGCAAATGGGTGTACAGATGAATCTGCGGCTTCGACTATTACTGTAAATCCTGGTTTTACTTCATCATTATCAAGCTCGGCAGTAGCAGATACAAGTTGCGATGGTGAGTCCGTTTCATTTATTGTTTCGACAGGAGGTTCTCCTTCTACACCGGTAAACTATGAGTTTTTTGTCAATAGCATAAGTGTTCAGGGACCATCACTTACAAACACGTACATGACATCAACTTTGAATGATGATGACGATATTTATGCTGTTGCGATTGAAAATGGCAGTTGCTCTGCTACAACAAATACTATTACACAAACTATAATCCCATTACCTTCTAACTCTCTAACCGTAAACCCTGCAACTGCAAATGTTTGTTTTGGCGAAACAACAGATATTACGATTGTAAATAGTGAGACAAATGTGCAATATCAATTACAGGATGATTCTGACGATAGTCCGTTAAGTAACACTTTAAATGGAACAGGATCAGACTTGATAATAACAAGTTTCACGCTTAATTCTAATGTTACAATTAAAGTTGCTGCAAGTAGCACTTTAACAAGTAATTGTTCAGTTGACCTTACTGATAATGTAGCTATTACTGTTTTAAATCCTTCCCCACCTACATCAAGTGATCCTTCACCTATATGTGAGAATGATGCAACTCCTTCTTTAACAGCAACTGGAACAGCAATTAAATGGTATGATGATGCTGGGTTGACAAACCTTGTAGGCTCTGGTAGTCCTTATACACCCGGAGGTGCCGTAGTTGATAATACAACAGCTGGTACCTACAGGTTGTATGTTACACAAACGGTTTCGGGCTGTGAGAGTGCAGCAACAGTTGTAGACGTAGTGGTAAATGCGCTTCCAAGCAATTCTTTGACTGTTTCCCCAGCATCCGTTAATGTATGTGAAAATTCAACTTCTACGATAACGGTGCAGTCAAGTGAAAATAATGTTAACTATCAATTACTGGATAATTCTGATGACTCACCACTTAGTGCTGTCTATGTAGGAGATGGGGGTGATTTGGATTTAATATCTTATGCTTTAACTGCTGATGTTACTATTAAAGTTAAGGCTACTACTCCAGGTTTATGTACCGATGATTTGACGAATACTGTTTCTGT
>JAGQYJ010000089.1 GCA_020436145.1 Cyclobacteriaceae bacterium
TACTCAACTACGTTGCCCTATGTATGCCTTTGATATCAGTAATATTGCTGAGTCAATTCAAGCCCGAACGGGTAAGAGAATTACAGCTATTATTGGAACACATCTGATGCGCACCTATGGGTTTGTAATAGACATGGGCAATGATACAGTGGTAATGTACAGTAAAATAAAGAAGGGTAAAAGCCAAAAGAGCATTACCTATGCATCCTTAAATGAAGAAGGTCATTCGTTAAAAGAGAATTAAAATATGAGCACTCAAAATAAAACAACATCAATCCTGGTTGCTGCCTTATTACTGGCAGCAACCACCCCTCTTTTTGCTCAGGAAAAGGGTAACAGGGATACCCGTTGGCAAGAACCTCCCCAACGAAACTGGTTTTGGGATTGGTTGCTTGGTGAAGATAACTATACCAGCAACGGATATTATACGGAAGATGACCTGGACAGAAAGATTAACCTTTCTACCTATTGGCAATTCAGCATAGGAGATAACCCTAATTGGTCATCTCCAGATTATAAAGACCATAATTGGGAAAAGATATATGTACCCGCTAAATGGGAAAACGAAGGTTTCAACGGATATGATGGATACGCATGGTATCGTGTACATTTTGATGGCCGTGAGTTAAATAAACAAGAAGCACATTTTTTGCTCCCGGGGTTTATAGACGATGTAGATGAAACCTACTTGAATGGTATCCTGATTGGTAAAAGCGGGGCTTTCCCGCCAAGGTTTCGTACTGCCTATAACTCGAACAGGAAATATTATATCCCAAATGAAATTATTAATTTCAATGGAGACAATGTAATTGCCATTCGGGTATATGATGAAATACTGGATGGAGGGATTGTTAATGGAAGACCCGGTATATACACGCAAAAAAATAGCGAAAACTTATTGCAAAGCCTGTATGGCCCCTGGAAATTTATACCTACCGACAATACTGGTTTCAGCGATCCGGATTACAATGATTCCGATTGGGAAACCCTGATGGTACCTTCTCATTGGGACAACCAGGGGTACCGCACATTTGACGGAATAGCATGGTACAGAAAAACGTTTATGCTTGACTTCGAGCCACAGAGCGGTAAGAACTACTATCTCGTATTAGGAAAAATCGATGATTTTGACATGACCTATTTGAATGGTCGAAAAATTGGAGAAACTAATGATGGTCGAAGGCTTGGCGATAGCCAGTCGTACAATAAAATACGGGTATATGCCATACCCAGGGGATTGCTGAACACAAAAGGGAAAAACGTAATTTCAGTGAAGGTGACAGACCTGGGTAAGGATGGTGGTATATACAAGGGGCCTGTAGGCATTGTTGAAGAGGCAGATGTAACCAAGATTATCAGAAGAAACTATTAATCATCACTTAATGTGATTCGCTTCGTACAAATAGCACCTAATAGGTGCTATTTGCTTTTTACTACATTAGATTAGTGGTAATCAATTTAAAAAATCATGAAACAACCGGTCATATTTTTTCTGCTTATCACTGTTCTTGTCACAACTTTTTTGAGATGCACCCCGGAACAAGGAGACAACCAAACTGAAGGTGCTCCTTCGTTAGATTTATTGGTAGGCACTTATACAAGCAGTGGTAGCCACGGTATTTATAAAATAGACTTTGATACATTTACCGGTAGGCTTTCTGGTAAACAGTTGATTGCCGAAGCCTCCAACCCTTCGTACCTGGCCATTACTAAAGATAGAACGAAAGTTTTTTCTGTGAATGAAAATGAAGATGGGAGTGTTTCATCCTTTAAATGGAACGCAGCTAAATCTATGCTGGAACGTATTGGTGAGCAATCCAGTAAAGGTTACTCTCCATGCTACATTGAACTGAACCACAAAGAAAATTTATTGGCTACAGCCAATTATGTTACAGGAAATATTGCTGTGTATCCTGTAAATAAGGATGGGAGCATCCAGCCTGCCATTTCAGTGAAACAGCATACCGGGAATGGACCAGTTTTGCCAAACCAGGAAGGACCACATGCACATTGTGTCCGCTTTTCAGAAGATGGAAGATGGCTCTATGCAGTTGACCTGGGGAATGATAAAGTATTGGTGTACCCGATTGTAAATGGCGAAGCCGGAGATGAAAAGGTTGCCCTGGAACTCGATCCGGGAGACGGCCCCAGGCATTTGATCTTTCATCCAAACAAAAACATCGCGTTTATCATCAATGAGTTGTCGAACACTGTTGTATCGGTATCGGTAAATAACCAAACAGGAGAGTTTACCAGAATAACCAAGCTAAGCACCTTGCCCAAAGATTACAAAGGCAAAAATGCCTGTGCCGACATTCATGTTTCAGGAGATGGCCAATTCCTTTATGCTTCTAACCGAGGGCATAATAGCATTGCTGTTTTTAAAGTATCCAATGATGGTAAACTCGAAAAGATAGCAACAGAGCCCGTACAAGGAAATTGGCCAAGAAACTTCACCTTTTCGCCAAACGAAAAATTTTTGCTGGCTGCCAACCAGAAATCAAACGATATTACTGTATTTAAACGAGACCCCGATTCCGGCTTGCTTTCTTTTACAGGTGAAAAGATGGAAATGGATCAGCCGGTTTGTTTGAAGTTTTAAAGAAGAAGTTCTTAAACTTGACTTATTATTTATATTATAACTAGATTAACGTCTAGCTAATTTAAGCCATGAAAAAGAACATTGCAATTATTATACTCGTAGTTTTCTGTATAGGTCTTTTCCTATATTCCTTTGCAAAAAAGACTCAGGAAGAACTTGCTCATGCAGAGGCTATTCGGAATATGCAATATGCAAAAGAGTTAATGCTGCAAGCAAAAGAGGAAGCTGAAAAACAAGAAAAGCTCATTCTTGAATTAAAACAGCAATTACTGGATTGTAAGAAGGCCAAATAAAACTACGGGTGCGCTGCCACCCACACTTCACCGTCTTCAAAAATCTCCTTTTTCCAGATCGGTACGGTTTGTTTAAGTGTATCAATAATATACTGGCAGGCTTCAAAACCAGCAGCACGATGAGGGGTGGAAACAGCAATAACCACAGGAACCTCACTAATATCCAGCACGCCTACTCTGTGGTGCACAGCAACTTTTAAAATTGGCCATTTTCTCTTAGCCTCTTCCATAATTTTTGTCAACTCTTTGGTTGCCATGGGCTCATAAGCTTCAAACTCAAGACGAATTACCTGCTTGCCCTTAGTAACATTGCGCACTGTTCCAATAAAAACGTTTACCGCACCGCCTTCAGGAGAGGCCATAGAATCAATAATGGCTTGAGTATTAAGGGGTTGGTCAGTAATTTTTATCATTATCCTCCACTTACAGGTGGTATCAGGGCTATTTCATCGTTCTCGTTGAGCGTAAGGTCGTCTTTGGCATACTCGCTATTTACAGCCACCATAAGAGAATTTAACTTTTTTATTCCAGGGTAAGTTGACATCACATAGTCCTTCAACTCACCTACTGTAGCAATATCATTCACCTCCAGCAAAGGCCCTCCTACAATCTCACGTGTAACCCCAAATAGCTTTACTATCATCTTTAATACTTTCTACCTTTCCAACTAATCTTTCCCGGCCAAAAATAATATACCAGAGATGTGATTGAAAAAATGACTGATGCCAAATCCATTACAAAACTATCAAAAATGGAGAGCTTCTCCTTTAATTTTTGTGCTGCTAAAGTTAAAAAACTGTACTTGGTGAACCACTTTAAGAACCAAAATACAATACCAAGAACAGGGCTCAAAAAAAACAGTGTAATAACAGCCGGAAAATACATTGCCTGTACAATCAAAATGGCCAGCATGGAAAAGGGTAACTGAAAAGCTCCTTTCATCCATCGTTTTCTTTGTACATATAAACTTTTAACACTGGTTTGGGGAACACTTTTGTTAAGTACTTCGGATGCAAACAAATTGCGGGTCACATATCTTTTCTTTACCTGTTTAAACAACTCCAGGTCTTCAGTTACGGAGAATGGTATACTTTCATAGCCCCCAACCTCTTCATATGCCTCCCTTTTGATAGCCATATTATTACCCATGGTTGTAGCCTGCACGCCCAGGTCAGAAACTACTTTGAGCATTGATGTGGCATACAGCCATTCTACAAGTTGGAAACGTGCCAGAAAGCTGACGCCTTCTACCAAAGAGGTGCCCGTTACCAGGGCTAAATCATGTGCCTGGGCTGCGCCCAGCATGGCCTTTACCCACTGCTTGGGCACTGCAATATCCGCATCGGTCACGAACATCCACTCCGCTTTACCATAATGGGCCAATTGTGCCAGCACATTGGCTTTACCATTTCCTTTTACAATATGCTCATTGATTTTATACCCATGAACATTCGGATACTTTTCCTGAAACTGCCGGATGAGTTTCCATGTTTTGTCACTTGAACCATCATCTCCCACCCATATATTAACTTTTTCGACAGGATAATCTAGTGAGATTAAAGAATTAAGGCATCGGCCAATATTTTCTTCTTCGTTTCTTGCAGCCACCAGAATATCAACTTCTGGAAAATACTCCGGGTCTGACATATCTGATTTAAAGTTTACCAGCCATAGGAGAACCAGAAGTATATCAGAAATCAGGGCAATGCCCACTAGAACCAGGGCGGCAGTTTCAATCATGGTAACGGCTCAAATGAGTACCCTTGTGCCAGAAAATGCTCAATGTATCTTGGAAGTACATATCTTAGGTTTTTTTCTGCTTTCAGGCTGTCATGAAAAACAACAATAGCTCCTTTGCTGGTTGCTTTTATAGAATTTCTCAGGCACTTTTCTTCATTGAAGTTTTTATCATAATCTATGGTCAGCACATTCCACATTAGAAGCTCGTACTGATTCCTCAATTCCTTAGCCTGGCTTGGTTTGATGCGCCCGTGAGGCGGACGGAAATATTTGGGTTCGTCACCACCATTTTCCATTATTACCTCTTTACATAAACCTGCATCCACCAAATACATCGGAGTTGAGGTTTCCCAGCCCCGTACATGATGAAACGTGTGGTTTCCAACTACATGTCTATCCTTTACCAGCTTTCTAAATATTTCAGGGTGTTTGCTCACATTTTCACCCACCACAAAAAAAGAGGCCTTGATATTGTACTTCTTTAAAGTATCCAGGACCCATTCCGTGATTTCCGGAATTGGTCCGTCATCAAATGTTAAATAAATGGTTTTTTGTCCGTTTGGGAGCTGCCAGGTGTAGCCAGGAAACATTCTTTGGAACCATTTGGGTATTTTATGCACCATTATTTCACCTTGTCTCCACTTTGCACGACAAGAGAGTTATGTCGTCACGATAAGGTTTAGATCCCCTGAAATCGTCCACTATCTTTAATACATCTTCGTGTATTTTTTCAAGGGGTTTATTAAAGTTCTCTTCAAAATATTTTTCTATTGGCTCACTTCCCAATTCTACCCCCTGAGTGTTTTCAGTTTCTGTGAGGCCATCAGTATAGGCTAATAGGGTAAAGCCTTCCAGGTCATCAATAAATCCTTCGTTTACAAATGGAAGTTCCTCAAATGCACCTAGTACCGTGCTTCCTTCAGTCAAAGCCTTAAACTCTCCTTTACCATCCACCATAAAAGGTGGATTATGGCCTGAGTTTACATACACCAGTGTATTAAGGGTATGATCGTAAATAGCACCAAAAAAAGTAATAAACTGGTCTCCTTTGGAGTTTTCCATTATCTGAAAATTCAACGCCTCAACAATCTCTGTAAGGTTTGAGGTTTGCCTTAACAAGGTGCGCAAAGAAGCCTGAAAATTAGACATCATTATAGCCGCAGGAATGCCCTTCCCGGACACATCAGCAATACAGAGCAAGAACTGGTTGGCATTTATGGGAATGTAGTCATAATAATCGCCTCCAATAGAATGGTGAGGCAAATAACTTGCCTGCATTTTTAGCCGATGGCCGTTTGGGAGCACTTCCGGAAACAATAGCTTTTGTACGCCCTTGGCAATTTCCAGCTCCTTTTTAAATGCTTCTTCTTCCAGTTGCGTCCTCGCTAACCGTTTGTTTTCTATAGCCACAATTATGAGATTACTTATGGCTTGCAAAAAAGTTATATTCAGTTGTTCTTCATCCTCTTCCTTTTGAGCTACCAAAACAACAGCCAATTGCTTTTTCTTGTGTTTAACGGGAATTACCCATTGGAATCCGGTTCCCTTTTGCCCGGCTATCGTTACCGGAGTCACTTCATCCACCTCATAAAACGATTTGTCTATCTTAAAACCACTTTCCAAATCAACACCAAATTCCACTTTTCTATCCCAGTTGTTCCCTTCTTTTACACAAAGCAGCAACCTGCTTACGTTTAGGTTAGCCCTAATGGTGAATTCATAAATCTTGTACAGATTTTTCTCAGACATATTGTTGTTGATAGCCTGAGTAATCTCAAGCAGGGAGTCCAACTCCATTTGCTTGAGGGAGTACTTTTTCTTATAATCTAGTTCCGATAGTTGTGGATTATCTTGCATTATGTGCCATTAACCCTTTCTTGGATGCAAGATAGTGATAATCGGCAAAATTTGCTTCGAACTCCTCCTTTGTGGGCTTAAACTCCTGATCGTACTTTCGATAGCAGTTCGCCCAGTTTTTTTTCATCAATTCCCAAAGTACTAAGGATAATGCTTCCCGGGATAGGCCGCAGTTTTCTGAAAGTTCCTGGAAACTTGTTAAAAAATAAAGCTCATCGAGTACGTCAAATTCACGGTCCGTCATTGTACTTTTCTTTCTTTCCAAGTATACGTTTTTCCAAATGAAAACAAAGCTGTTAATACAACATAATATGGATGCAATAATTGGAGTAACAAAAATGCAGTTAAGCTCATATTAGATTCTGAGAATCGTACTACTGACCTAAGGAAGAAATAATCGAAGAATGACTTTGCTATTAAAAGATTAAGCCAGGTAAATATGTCAACGATTCCAAATGCTACCAACACAGGCAGGATACCAAGACCCAAAGAGAGGATAAATACCAATACGGCAATACCTTTGGTTAAAAGATCGCTGTACGCTTTCCACTTACTTGCCCACCGTTTCCTTTGAAGCCAAAAAGCTTTCCAATTTGAAAGAGCAAGGGTTTGCACAATGGCATTCTCTTGTTTTGCAAATGCAATAGGGTTAGGGTATCTATGGGCGATTTTATGCAACAGAAAAACATCATCACCAGAAGCGGTTGTAGCACCGCTATATCCCTGTACTTTTTCAAAAGACGATTTTCTGAATGCCAGGTTGGCCCCATTGGCCATTATGGGTTTACCCCAGCCAATCAAAGCAGCTCCGCTGCCTATTAAGGAGGCAAATTCTATCATCTGCATATGATGAAACAACCCAATTTGATGCACAAATCCAACAGGTCCGCTTACCATATGTATATCTTTCTGAAAAGCTTTTACCATAGCTTCAATCCATCTTTTTCCTACACGGCAATCTCCATCTGTTGTCAAAATAATTTCCGAATCAGTGCTTTCAATTCCTAATGTCAGCGCAGCCTTTTTGCCTTCACCTTGTTCTAACTCCAGTACTTTAAGGTTGATACTTCCTTTCGATAAATTATTTACAGAAATTACGGTGTTGTCTTCAGAGTGGTCATTTACAACAATTATTTCCCATTTGCCCTGATAGGTTTGTTGAAGTAAATCGCTAAGCAATTGAGCAATATTTTTTTCCTCGTTTCTAACAGGAACAATTACGGCCACAGAAGGCTGAAATTCATCATTGGAATTTATTCCGATACGTTCCCATCCAAGCCACAGGTAAAGTACGAACACGCAATACAGGATGACTATTGCGGCTAAAACCCACTCAAGCATCATTAGAATTAGCGGAAAGTTGCAATTCCTTTATATAGAAGAGTCCAACGAGCGATGGTATAGCCAGGTTAATGACCCAAAGCACAAAAGTTGCCAGTACAAAGCCCGTATAAGGATAGCCTACCAGGTTTAAGAAATAAATGGCAGCAGCACCACGAACACCTAATGAACCCAAATGCCCGGGTTTGGGAACAATTGTTTTGGCAAAAAACATCCATGTTGCACACCCAAGTAGTACTTCAATAGATATATTATTGCTTAGAAAACTGCTTAAGACTAAAATCTGAGATAGAAAAACCATATATCTGAACAGCGATAATATCAAAATGGAAAACCAACTCCTAAATGAATAGCGCATTAGTATTTTCTTCCACCTTGGCCAAAAATATATCATACCCAGAGAAGCAAGCGACAGGATAAAAAAAACTGCAACGTGCCAGCTTTCTATTACATACAATTTTCCCAGTTCAGTTAATTGAGCTAGTTGATAAATCCCGATTGAGCCAAATACAACAGTCCAAATAGACTGTACTCCCTGGGCTACAACCACAGGTAAAAGAAGGTTGTTTCTATTACTTCCTTTTAAGCTAAGTACTTTACCTGCAACCGCTCCTGTTCCTAAGGGAAGAACAGAGTCAAGCGAAACACCGGCTACAATTGCTTTGACTGATTGGATCAATGAAATTTTACTAAAAGGTTTGGCTACTATCTGCCATTTAATGGCTTCGATCCACCAGTTGACTAACATCAGCAACACTACAATACATATAATCCATCCAAAAAAAGGTTGTGCAATGTGAGTGAGCGTTTCAATAGCATTGACCTTTTCAACAAATAGTCTGGACACAACATAATAAAAAGAAGCGACTACCAAAGTCCCTTTAATAATCCATGGGATAAACCGATAGGCCGATTCGCTTTTGCTATATGTAAGATACCTGCTAAATTGCATCGGTGGTTAAGATAGATAAAAAAGTTAAAACCGAACGTATAATTCTTGGATTAGACCCCGGAACAAACGTAATGGGTTATGGCCTGATAAAAGTAACCGGTCAGCAATTGGAGTTAATGCAGTTTGGGGTTATTCATTTGAAGCGCTATGAAGGCCACGAATTGAAGCTTAAGAAAATTTTTGATAGAGTATTGACCATTATAGATGAATTTCATCCTGATGAAGTTGCCCTGGAGGCTCCCTTTTTTGGTAAAAACGTACAATCTATGCTTAAACTGGGCAGAGCCCAGGGCGTTGCTATGTCAGCAGCTCTTTTTCGTGAAGTGCCCATAACTGAATATGCCCCTAAAAAAGTAAAGCAAGCTGTTACGGGTAACGGAAACGCCTCCAAAGAACAAGTTGCAGCTATGCTTAAACAGCTCTTAAAATTTGATGATGTACCCAAGTTATTAGATGCAACTGATGCACTCGGTGTAGCCGTTTGTCACTTTTTTCAGGGAGGAAAAACCATATCAGGCACCAAGTCGTGGAAATCTTTTATTGCCAACAACCCGGGAAGAGTGAAATAGGAGATTGGCGAATTACGAGTCTAGAGTTTAGAGTTTAGAACCTGGGTTTTTAAAACTCCAAAAATTCGTTTATCTGCCAGTTGATAAGTTGATTGTAAAGCTTATTTGTAATAAGCCCTTCCTTCATGTTTTTTCCTATTTCAGCCAAACGCACCTTACGGGCCAGCACATGCGTGCCGCAATAATTTAAAATATCCGTCAAATGGCTCAATGCGAGAGCTCCTCCCTGAACACCTGAAGAAACACCCACCAACGCGCATTTCTTATTTGTAAATGTTTCCGGAAATTTCAACCCATCGATAAATGCTTTTAAAACTCCCGGAAACGAACCGTTATATTCAGGAACAACAAACAAAAATTTCTGCCCCTCCTTCATCTTTTGGCGCATGTCCACCATACCTTGATGGGTTCCTGCATTTTCGTAAAGGGCTGCTGCCAGGTAATTATCAGGCAAATCGCGTAAGTCAATAATTTCTGCCTCCATACCTAACAATTTAAACTCATTTTTGTAAATATGTGATACTGCCAATGACACAGCCTCTTCTCTGTTCGTACCAGATATAATGTAAATTTTATCTTCCATTCTTGTTGTGGGAACCAATTAAGAAAAAATATGTTATGCAAATAAACTAATGTTGAACCTATAAATAGAATTACACATGAACAAACCGCTATTAAGAATAGTTCAGGTCGCCCTGATTTTAACATTTTTTTCATTTACCAGTAATCAGGATGCACCCGAATGGAAAATTGGAAAGAGCCATTGTAAAATTGGTTTTTCGGTAAACCACTTCTTTACTCCCGTAGAAGGTTATTTTAATGACTATGAGGGTAGTTTGAAATTCGATCCGGAAAACCTGGCAGGCAGTTCGGCCAACTTTAATGTAAAAGTGGCAAGCGTAAATACTGATAATGAGAAAAGGGATAGCGATCTTAAGTCTGATAGCTTTTTTAATGTCGAAAAATTTCCTGAAATGAAATTTACTTCTACCGGTTTTAGCAAGACGGATGAAGGCTATGTTGTAAAAGGAAACCTTACTGTTAAGGATGTGACAAAACCTGTTGAAGTCCCTTTTCAGGTGCTTGGCGTAGGGCCCAATCCATGGAAGAAAAATTCTTTGATTATGGGTATAAAGGGAAGTTTTAAAATTAATAGAAATGACTACGGTGTAGGAACGGGCAACTGGGCTGCCACGGCAGTAGTTGGTGGCGAAGTAACCATCAATGTTTTACTGGAACTCAATAGAGATGAATGATAGTCTCATTAAAAAAGGCCGCAGATGCGGCCTTTTTTAATGAATTTTAATCAGGATAGTTACTCGCTATCTTTTAGTTCGTCCACTTCTCCCATTTGCATTAGCAAGTCAAAAGTACGTTTAGCCTCCTCTTCATCTACCACACTGATGGCCACTCCCACATGTACCATCACGTAGTCCCCTACTTTTGCTTCCGGCACCATTGAAAGATTTATGTCCTTTTTAATCTCACCAAAAGATACTTTTCCTATCCTAAAGATTTCATCCAATTGGTTCTCTATACTTTCTATCTTTCCGGGTATGGCCAGGCACATATTAAATTTCTTTTAAAGGTTTGGAAACATGTTGACGAAGCCACTTGTACCAGGCATCAAGACCCTCTCCTTTAGTTGCCGACAACTCAAAAAATGTAAGGTCAGGGTTTATTCTTCTGGCATAATCTTTCGCTTTTTCTACATCAAACGAAACATAGGGCAGCAGATCAATCTTGTTAATGATGCATATATCCGACTTCTCAAACATATCGGGGTACTTTATAGGTTTGTCATCACCTTCCGTAGTGCTTATAATAACCACCCTATGCTGCTCGCCCAAATCGAATAAAGCCGGACAAACCAAATTACCCACGTTTTCAATCATCAAGATGGAATTATCCTTCAATTCCATCTTTTTGAAAGCTTTGTACACCATATCGCTATCCAAATGGCAACCCTTACCTGTATTTATCTGGACTACAGGAATTTTAAGTGCATCAATTCGGTTGGCATCGTTGGTGGTTTGCTGGTCACCTTCTATTACACTGAATTCAATTTCAGTTTTTAGGTCTCGAAGTGTTGCCTCCAGCAAAGAGGTTTTACCAGACCCTGGTGAGCTTACAAGATTAATAGCTGTAATATTTTTTGCTTCAAAGTACCCACGATTTCTCTGGGCCAGCATATCGTTATTACTTAGTATGTCTTGCTCTACTTCCAGAATGGTTTTTTCGTGCGAATGATGATGGTCGTGATGGTGATGATCATGATGATGATGGTGGTGGTCATGATCGTGGTGGTGGTCACTATCATGATCGTGATCGTGGTGATGATCCATAGTTTCAATACCAGGAATCATAATTTTTACTTCACCACCGGGTT
>JAGQYJ010000090.1 GCA_020436145.1 Cyclobacteriaceae bacterium
CACTTGATGCTACCTATAACCTGGCCAGAACATTTGCTGATAACAGGGATAGCCGTGGCAATATTTTTAGTAATTCAAAGCCCTATCGTCCTTTGCCAGGTGAGACTGAATTTGATGTTATTTGGAATGACTTGATTTCAAAACCTGTTAGTGAAGGAGGAGCCCTGGTAATTGATCATAGTAGTATGTACCAGTTCGAGGGCATGTACGATTTCTCGCACTTGTTCAATTCATTGGGCTTGCAAATGGGTGCTAGCTATCGTCTTTATTCCATAAACACGAATGGAACCATATTTTTTGATGAACCGGGAGAGCCTATCCAGCAATCCCAATTTGGCCTTTATGGTCAGCTGATTGAAACATTCTTTAGAGAACGACTCAAGCTCACGCTCTCAGGAAGGTACGATAAAAACTCAGAATATGATGGCCAGCTTACCCCTAGAATGTCCGCTGTATATTCACTTGACCGTAACCAGACACATAATGTCCGTTGCTCTGCACAGACAGCTTTCCGTTTTGCTTCTACTGCCGATCAATGGGTTGATTTATCTCTTGGACAATTACAGTTTAATGGAACCCAATTTGATTTCAGGGTAATTGGTGGCAGCGAAGAAGTTCAACAAGCGTATGGCCTGCATACTCAACCTGTCTTTGCACTTTCAGGTAACAACCCATTTACCGGGACACCGGAATCTGAACCTTTTATTATTCCTGTTTTTAGGCCGGAAACCGTACAGGTACTTGAAATAGGATATAAGGGCTTATATATGCAAAAGCTGCTAATGGTTGATGCTTACTTTTACCATAATACCTACGATGGTTTTCATGCCAAACAAGCTCTGGTATTAAATCCCGGAGGTTCCTCTGAAAGCAGGTTTATAACTACCATTAGTTCAGAGGAACCGGTAATTACCTATGGTTGGGCCATTGGAGTGGATTCGTTTTTACCCGGAGGCTACCTGGTAAAAACCAACATATCAAATAACAGCCTGGACGAAAACAAGAATAAGCCTGAAGGATACCAAACCCGTTTCAATACTCCGCAGCACAGAATTAATATTTCCCTGGCAAATTACCATGTTGTAAAAAATATTGGTTTTAATGTTTCGTGGCATTGGCAGCAGAGCTATTTATGGCAGTCCGATTTTGGCTCTTCAACAATTCCGGCATACAATACGCTTGATGCCCAGGTAAGTTTAAAATTACCAAAGTGGTCTTCGGTAGTTAAGGTGGGAGGAGCTAACATTCTCAACCAGTATTATACTACCGGACTTGGGAATGCCAGCGTTGGTGGCCTGTATTATGTGCAGGTCACATTTGATGAGTTCTTGAATTAGCTACGCAGCATGATTCATACGCATCCTTCTTTTATTGCAGAATTCCATAAACTCGGCATCTGTCATTAAATCAAATGTTCTGCCTGTTGGAGAAACCAGTTCTCTTACCAACTGAGTTTTTTTACCTTTTGTTTTCATAGTTGTAACGTTTAATATCTAACAAACCTATACTACTTATTTAATATAGAAATAGGTAATATTCTCAATCTAAAATTTAGGCGTTTTACCTACTTAAATTTATTTCAGGTGCTACTTGTTCAAAAAAAATGTATAGTGGTATATTTGCACTCCCAAATAGCGAAGGGCTATTAAAGGAGAGGTGGGTGAGTGGCTGAAACCAGCAGTTTGCTAAACTGTCGTACTGGGAAACTGGTACCGGGGGTTCGAATCCCCCCCTCTCCGCCATTTTTGTTTCGGGGTGTAGCGTAGCCCGGTTATCGCGCCTGCTTTGGGAGCAGGAGGTCGCAGGTTCGAATCCTGCCACCCCGACACATTTTCTTGCGAAAGGCACTGGTCGCGTAGCTCAGCTGGATAGAGCATCTGCCTTCTAAGCAGACGGTCAAAGGTTCGAATCCTTTCGCGATCACAAAGAACTAAGCCGGTACTTAATTATGAGTACCGGCTTTTTTATTTTATTCTTTTTCTACCCCAACTTCCATTTGTTGAATAAGTAGAGCCGTTCGTTGAAAATATAACTCTCTGTGTTTAAATAACTTAAAAACATCAAACTAATAAGTTTATGCATGCGTTATTTGAAGCATGTAGAGCAATTAAAATGCTTCTTCTCACAGAAAGGAGCAACTAATGATAACATTATGGATAGAAAGAATTTTATTAAGAAAGGTCTAGTTGGCATAGGAGCATTAACCACAATTCCTACTTTTTTAACCTCCTGCTCAAAAGAAGAAATTAATGCATCGGATTTATTCGACTCATCTGAAAGTTCAAATGCATCAGCCACTGATTCAAGTGATTCTTGTACCATTTCACCTAGCGAAACAGAAGGCCCATACCCAATAAAAACACCCGCCCAATATGTTAGAGAAAATATAGTCTCTGACCGTACAGGTGTAGCTATGCTAATGATTATAAATGTTCAAGATGCAAGTAACGGGTGCATTCCACTTGAGGGCGTATTAGTTGATGTTTGGCACTGTGATAAAGATGGGAACTACTCACAGTATAATAACTACACTAGCGCCAATTTCTTAAGGGGCAGACAAACTACAGATGGAAATGGACAGGTGTCTTTCATTAGCATTTTCCCCGGATGGTATCGAGGAAGAGCTCCCCATATACATATTGAAATATCTGACACCAATGGCAGCTCTCTTCTAGTATCCCAAATAGCTTTCCCTAAAGATATATATACAGAAGTATATAATTCATCCGGTTATAACGGAGCGCCTGACACATCAAACGAACAGGATAATATTTTCTCAGATAGCCTTTCTCAAAACATGGCTGATGATGTAAGCGGTAACATTACTGATGGTTATACACTTGCCAAAACCATTGTTGTTTAAGCAAGTATTGCTATACCCAAATCAAATTTCTTTCGTTTACCCCATTAGAATATTATTTGCTAGAATTGTCTAGACAAGTATTCCAATGGATATAGAAAAAATATATCAGCAACAAAAACTCGAACTAACAGATCATTTTATCTATCTTGAGCTAGCCGGATTAACAGAAGATAAAGAAAACGCAAAAATTCTTCGGGAAATTGCTGCGCAGGAACTGGAGCATTATTATTTCTGGAAGAATGTAACCGGGAAAGAAGCTATACCTGACCAAAGACGTATTAAGAAATACAGACACCTGGCCAAAACCTTTGGTTTATCATTCGCATTGCGTTTTATGGAACAAAGAGAAGTGGTCGCCAGTGAATTTTATGATTCTATTTCTGAATCATACCCAGAAGCCCTACGTGTAAAACAGGATGAAGAAAAACACGAAGAACGCTTAATAGGAATCTTAAATGATTACCGGTTAACCTACGCAGGAGCAATCGTTTTGGGTTTGAATGATGCATTGGTAGAGTTTACAGGAACACTTGCAGGCCTAACATTTGCTTTTGCAAATAATCTAATTGTAGGAAGCACCGGTTTGGTAATGGGAGTAGCTGCTTCTCTTTCAATGGCTGCCTCTGGTTACCTTGCCTCTAAAGAAGACAATCAGGAAGAAACGAACCCTGTTACCTCTGCCATTTATACAGGTTCTGCATACATAATAACTGTAGTGTTTCTAGTTCTACCTTATTTTTTACTGAGCAACCCCTTCCTTGCTTTAGGGATTATGCTGGTAATTACCATTGGAATAATTGCTTCCTATACCTACTATATTTCTGTAGCAAAAGCAATATCCTTCAAAAAGCGATTTGTGGAAATGGCCTTGATCTCACTAGGTGTTGCAGTTATTTCATTTGGCATAGGAATGCTTATTAAGCATGTTTTTGGGATAGAAGTGTAAATCGTAGTATGCTTAAAACCAAGGCCTGCATTAAGGTCATGCTCAAGACCACACTAATTTAGCATTTTAATTTAAGCTTTATTACTTTAGGCTGCATAACTGCCAAAAAAAATGCCAGACTCCAAAGAAACGGCCATCTCCCAGGAAGAGAGTATTGACAACTTGCTTGAGAAAGCGCTAAAACTACGGGTAAGTGATATTTCCCAGTCAATCAAACTAACCAAAGATGCACTCGAATTATCCACCAAAAATGAGTATGCTAAAGGACAGGCTTATGCACATTCCTACCTTGCATTTTTATATATGATCGTTACCAAGCATAAGGAAGCGCAACCCCATATAGATGCTGCCCTCGAATATTTTCAAGAGTCAAAAGATAAATACGGCCTGGCCTTTACGTACAATACAATAGGAAGTATCCATTACAAAACAGACGATTACCATGTCGGCCTGAAGTACCTTTTACAGGCGTACGACCTTTTTAAGGAAATAAACGATGTTGTCAATCAATCCAGAACACTGAAAAGTATAGGCTCCGTGTACCAGTTCTTTAATGACTACACCAAAGCAGAAGAAACCTACAAAAACTGTATTTTGCTAAGTGAATCTATCAATGATTTAAATGGCGTTTCCAATGCCCTTAATCCGTTGTCAGGTTTGTACCTGAAAGAAGGCAATGTTAATAAGGCATTTGAAACGATCAATCAGAGTATTGAATTGAAACAACAGACCGGTGATACCCGCGGTTTGGGATTTGCCCTTTACGGAAGGGCCAAAATACATGATCATCTGGAAAGATTTGAGGAAGGCGAAAAAGATTACCTTAAAGGCCTTGAGTTACACGAAGAGTTACAGGAACATGTAGGTTGCATGATGACCTTAAACAAACTTGGCCAGCTTTATATGAAATGGGGCAAGTTTGAGCTAGCTAAAAAAAGGCTTCTCGAATGCATCAAAAAAGGTAAAGGTTCTCATCACAATTTAATTTTATACAGAGCATACAAAACGCTGTACCAAATTGCAAAAAATGAAAATAAGATGGAAGAGGCCCTTATGTATATTGAATATCACAATGAACATAAAGATAAGGTTCAGAAAAGAGATGTAAAAAATGTGATTAAAAGTCTGAAGGCAATCTCAAAAGTAGAAATGCTGGAAAGAGAAGCTAAATGGCAAAAAGAAAAAAAAGAGGAAGTACAAAAGAAAAACAGGGAACTGGACAACTTCGTTTACAAAGTTTCTCACGACTTAAGAGGCCCTATTTCATCACTTATGGGACTACACAATGTTGTAAACCTTGATATCGATGATGAAAAATCTTTGAAATATTTTGCCATGTACCATGAGCAAATTCAACGTTTGGAAACCATCATTTTGGATTTTATTGATTTGACGAGAATGAAAGAATCCAAAATCGTAAAGTCAGAAATTGACTTTCGTGAAATAATAGACCAATGTATCAAAGCGTATAATTATATGCCCAATTTCAAGACAATTCAGTTTAAGATCAATGTGGATAGTTCCATTGAATTCTATTCTGATAAGAGTTCTGTCAATAGTATTATTCAAAACCTTGTGGAAAATGCTATAAAGTATTCGAGTTCTAGAAGGGAACCTTTTGTAAAAATCGAGATCAGCCCTTTGGAATGTGTAGATTCAATAGAAATTAAAGTGGAGGATAATGGTATTGGGATACAGGATGAATACAAGGAAAAAATATTTGATATGTTCTTTAGGGCAAACTCAAATGTGCAGGGTTCCGGGCTGGGTTTATATATTTTAAAAACTGCCACGGAACGGTTAAATGGAAAAGTTGAATTTGAATCCCACTACAATAAAGGCACTGTATTCAGAATAATATTACCCAACCCTTAGATCTAAAGCCCAAAAAATACGTATTTACGTAGGGTTGTGTGACTTAAATCCTATTTAATTAGTTGCTACCCGTTATTTTTACGTAAAATCCCAAACGTTATGAAAACATTCAGAGTCTCCGTATTTGCTTTCATATTAGCAACTTTTGTAGGATGCACCAATAATAGTATTCAGCCGGAAGCAACATCCGTAAACCTTCAATTTCTGCACCTTGTAGATAACCAACCTCTTGAATTAGACAATATAAAATACACCAATGCTGTAGGTCAGGCTTACAGTATTAAAACAGTAAAATATTTTGTATCTAGGGTAACCTTTCACAAAACGGATGGTACTGATATTGCCATTCCGGATATCCACTATGTAGATATTAGGGATGAGGCTACCCTGAATTATGAGCTTTCAGAAAAAATACCTTACGGATCGTATTCTGGTATTTCATTTGTTTATGGGCTGGTGCCTGAAGATAATGTAACCGGCAGTCTGGGTTTGGAACTTGACCAGCTAATGGAATGGCCCATGATGATGGGAGGAGGATATCATTATATGAAACTTGAAGGCGAATATATAAGTGACGATGTTATCACTTTTTTCAACTTCCACTCAGGTAGCCTGAACGGTGTTGCTTATGAAATACATGTTGATCTTCCAAATTCTTCATTCGATGCCAACGCCTCAAACCTTAATGTGGGAATGGCAATGGAAATAAGCAACTGGTTTCAAAACCCGGTTGACTGGGATTTTGCTTATTGGGGCTCCGGTATCATGGGCAATGCAGATGCCCAGGCAACTGTTCAGATGAACGGCACGGATGTGTTTTCAGTTAATTTCCCCGAAACAGCACTATGAGAATAAAAGCAGTAGGCAGCATTTTTTTACTTGCATCTGCCTTGCTTTCATGCACGCCAGACGAACAACCGGACTATACCCCTACGGCCTATGATCTGAAAATACCAAAGGGGTTCCCCGCTATGGAGATTCCTGACGATAACCCAATGACTGTTGAGGGCATAGAGCTTGGTCGTATGCTTTATTACGATTCAATTCTGGATCAAAATCAATCCAGGGCTTGTGCTACGTGCCATGTGCAGGAGCATTCTTTTACATCAGTGCCAGATGTACTTCCGCATGTCAATCTAGGATGGTCTTATAATTGGTTGTGGAAGGGTGATGTGCAAGGTAGCCTTGAAGACATAATGGAATTTGAAGTACAGCATTTCTTTTTTACCAATCTCGATAATTTAAAAAGTGATGCTGCTTACCTTGGGTTATTCAAGAAAGCATTTGGAACAGATGAAATCACTTACCAACATATTGAAATGGCATTGGCCCAATTTTTACGCACCTTGAATTCAGGAAATGCCAAATTCGATAAAGTACAACGTGGGGAAGCGCAGTTTACCAATCAGGAAAATCTTGGCTTTGAATTATTTTTCACCGAGCGAGGAGACTGCTTCCATTGCCATGCCACAGCATTTTTCACAGATGGTCAATTACATAACAATGCGTTGGATACAGACCCTGATCCGGGCCATTTTGATATTTCCGGTGATCCACTTGATTTCGGAAAGTATAAATCCCCTACCCTGCGAAACATTGAATACACAGCCCCTTATATGCACGATGGCCGTTTTGCTACACTGGAAGAAGTGGTAAACTTTTATAGTGAAGGATTACAGCCTTCTCCAACCGTTGACCCATTAATGAAGCAATTGAGTAATGGGGGTGTTCAACTTTCGGAAGATGAAAAGGCAGCATTGGTAGCTTTTCTTAAAACGCTTTCTGATGAAGAATTTGTTCAGAATCCGGAGTTCTCACGTAACACACAATAACCTGGCTGATAATGCTCCGGGATATCGACAATTACTACCTTAACCAGGAAGAACCAACCAAAAGCTGTATGCTGGCGCTTCGGGATATTATCCTTGCATTGGATGAAGATGTTACCGAAGCCTGGAAGTACCGTATGCCCATGTTTTGTTATAAGGGCAAAATGTTTTGCTACCTGTGGACCGACAAGAAAACCAGGCAACCGTATATTGGAGTAGTTGAAGGCAAACGAATTAATCACCCCAAACTTGAGCAGGGCGATCGCTCAAGAATGAAAATACTTAGAATAAACCCCTCAAAGGACCTTCCTCTTAAAGCAATTCATGGAATCTTGGGTGAAGCTTTGAATCTATATAAAAAAGGAATAGTTAAAATAAAGTAATTGTACTTTCACCTCTATTACAAATACTCATCACCTTTGAGCCTCTTTACATCTTTAACAATCGCTCGCATTTGTTGTTCGTTGCCTCGTTTGCATATCAAAAGTGCATTCCCGTTGTCGGCTACCAGGTAGTCTTTTAATCCTTCAACTACAATAAGCTTGTCTTTAGAGCCGTTGATAATACAATTTGCAACATCATAGGTAGTAATATTCCCTTCTAAAACATTTTTATCCTCGTTCTTTTCCCTAAGATCATAAATAGAATCCCAGGCACCCAGGTCGGACCATCCGAAATTACCCAATACCACCCATACGTTTTCAGCCTTTTCAAGAATGGCATAGTCTATAGAAATGTTTTTGCACTGGGCATATGCCTCTGAAATTCGATCATTTTCAGAAGTGGTATAGTACGCATCATACATTTCACTGAATGTACTTGCAATATCTGCCTCATACTTTTCAAATGCATCAACTATGGAGCTTGCTTTCCAAACAAACAGCCCCGCGTTCCAGACAAAATCACCACTTTCCAAAAATTTCTGTGCCAGTTCTAGCTCAGGTTTTTCTGTGAATGTCTTCACCTTTTTTACATCTCCGGAATCTTCATCCACAAACTGAATATACCCATATCCGGTTTCAGGTCTGTGTGGTTGAATACCTATTGTCACCAGTTTATTTCCTGATGCGCTGATTTCCAAGGCTGTTTTTACCGTATCCAAAAACTTGCCATCGTTAAAAATGGCATGGTCCGAAGGTGTAACTACAATATTGGCTTCCGGATTTTTACTGGCAATTTTATACGAGGCATATGCAACACAGGGAGCTGTATTTCGCTGAAAAGGCTCCAATAACATCTGGTCATCAGAAATATCAGGTATTTGCTGCTCTATTAACTCTTTATAGCGTTTATTGGAAACCACATATATGTTTTCCTTAGGGATAATTTCTAAAAAGCGTTCATAGGTAAGTTGAAGCAATGATTTACCACAACCTAAAATATCGAGAAACTGCTTGGGTTTAGATGTTCTGCTAAATGGCCAGAACCTGGTTCCAACACCACCGGCCATTATAACTACATAATTATTTGTATTCATCTATTTGCTCTTTCATTTACCCTCCTACCCTAAATGCATAGCAAGGCACGTTACCTGGTTAATTGTCGGGTGGCAAAGTTCTGCAAAAAATATGAATTGCCAGAAGCTAGTATCTTTAACTTAACAATACCTATCAAGGAAATTATTCTAAAAAAAGCCTTTTTATATTACCTTAAAATGAAGTTTGTTAATAAATTTACTAAATGCACATTTAGATGTTCTAATTGAAAAGAGTACTTAAATTGATGTGAGATGACAGAGTTGTTAGAACATAAAGCCAAAGATGTTTTAAAACAGGTATTTGGTTTTAGTGGATTCAGAGGCACACAGGAGCCAATTATTAACAACTTGCTCGATGGTAAAGACACATTCGTAATAATGCCTACGGGAGCAGGTAAATCGCTTTGCTACCAGCTACCTGCTGTGGTAATGAAAGGTACTGCCATAGTTATTTCCCCACTCATTGCCCTAATGAAGAACCAGGTGGATCAGTTGCAGTCGCTTGGTGTAAATGCTCAATTCCTAAATTCTACTCTTTCCAAAGGCGAAGCCAACAAAGTAAAAAAAGAAACGGTTGCGCAGAAGGTAAAACTACTGTATGTGGCACCTGAATCTCTCACAAAAGAAGATACTGTATCCTTTCTTAAAGAAGCTCATATATCATTCATTGCGGTGGATGAGGCACACTGTATTTCGGAATGGGGCCACGATTTTCGACCCGAATACAGGCGGATAAAAACCATAGTACAGCAACTTGGCGATCACCCGATAATTGCTCTTACGGCTACAGCTACTCCAAAAGTTCAGTTGGATATCATGAAAAACCTGAGCATGGAAGATGCAGCACTGTTCAAATCTTCCTTCAACCGAACAAACCTGTATTACGAAATTCGCCCTAAACAGGACATTAAGAAACAACTTATTCGTTTTGTAAAGGAACAGAAAGGCAGGTCAGGCATTGTGTATTGCCTGAGTCGGAAAAAAGTAGAGGAAATTGCTGAATTCCTTAAAGTAAATGATATTAATGCAGCTCCTTACCATGCCGGCCTTGATGCCAATATACGTATGCAAAACCAGGATGGTTTTTTGAATGAAGACATAGATGTTATCGTAGCCACTATTGCCTTTGGGATGGGTATCGACAAACCTGACGTTCGCTTTGTGGTGCATTACGATGTACCTAAATCATTGGAAGGTTATTACCAGGAAACGGGAAGAGCAGGAAGAGATGGAATTGAGAGCAGATGTCTCATGTTCTTTAGCCATAACGATATCACAAAGCTTGATAAATTCAATAAAGACAAGCCTGTGCAGGAACGCGATAATGCACGTATCCTTTTGCAGGAAATGACTTCGTTTGCCGAGTCAGCAGTTTGCCGGAGGGTTCAACTTCTGCATTATTTCGGTGAAGAATTCAAAAAAGATAACTGTAATAAATGCGATAATTGCCTGCACCCTACCGAACAATATGAAGGCAGGGACTCGGTTGAACTTGTGTTGAAGACAGTAAAGGCAACAGACCAACGCTTTGGAATGCTTCATTTGGTGGATGTAATTAAAGGAAACCCGACTGAATACGTGTTGAGCTACAGCCATGATAAGTTAGAAGTTTATGCCGCTGGCAATATACATACAGAAGATTTTTGGCGATCCGTAGTTCGCCAAACTATGTTAGCCGGTTTGCTTGAAAAGGATATTGATAATATTGGTGTCATCAAGCTTAATGCTAAAGGTGAAGCCTTTCTTAAGGACCCTGACTCAATTACGCTATATAAAAATCATGATTTTGATGATCTGAAACAGGAGGACGAAGAAGTAGATTCAACTCCAATTGAAGCAACTGCTTATGATGAAAAGCTCTATGAAATGCTTAGAGCGCTTCGTAAGAAAGTGGCAAAGCAAAGAAACCTTCCCCCATATGTTATCTTCGAAGAACCGTCATTGGAAGAAATGGCAACCACATATCCCTGTACTATTCAGGAACTTACAAGCATCACAGGTGTTGGGCAAGGGAAAGCGGTTAAATTCGGCAATGATTTTGTCAAGTTAATTGAGCAATATGTTGAAGACAATGATATTATAACTGCTGCTGATGTAACGGTTAAAACCACTGCTAACCGCTCCAAAAATAAGGTCTTTATTATCCAGCAAATTGATAAAAAGCTTGAACTGGAAGACATAGCTGAAGCTCTTGACCTCAGTATGGATAAAGTACTGGAAGAAATTGAGCATATTGTTGCATCAGGTACCAAGCTTAACCTAAGTTATTACATAGATCAGGTTGTAGATTATGATAAACAAGAGGACCTTCTTGATTACTTTATGTCTACAGAATCAAGTAATCTTGAAGAGATTCTGGAAGATGAAGAGGTTGAAGACTACACCGAGGAAGAGATTCGCCTGATGCGAATAAAGTTTTTATCGAAGTACGCAAATTAGAGGTGACAACCCCATATTTGCATAAAACATTTACTTATGAATATTCTTGTTGTTGGCTCAGGAGGGCGTGAACATACTTTTGCCTGGAAACTGGGGCAGAGCAAACATTGTGATAGACTTTATGTAGCCCCCGGTAATGCCGGAACTGAAGCTATAGCAACCAATTTACCCATAACCCCCACTGATTTTAGTGCACTGGCAGCAGCTGTTGAAACATACAAAATAGATATGCTG
>JAGQYJ010000091.1 GCA_020436145.1 Cyclobacteriaceae bacterium
TTGTAGTGGCCATTTCTGTAGGAGAATAAAGCGGCCCTTCCATTTGTGCCTCAAGGGTAGTGGCTCGTGCATCCCAGAAAAAGGATTTCAGGTACGAGACATTCCACAGACTGGGAGCCGAACGTGTTTGCTCCACTCCACTTACACCTATACTTGTTGCAAGTCCGTCAGCAAAACCGAGGTTAGGATTGTGGCATGTTGCACACGATACGGAACCATCTTTAGACAGCACCGGGTCGAAGAACAAATATCTTCCCAGGTCTATTTGCTGTGGGCTAAAGCCATCCCTTGGTTTAGGCAATGCAGATTTAAGCCCTCCAACACCTGAGTTTTGTAACGAACTGTACTGCTGGTACAGATTGCGGGAGGCACATTTATTTTCTTCCACGCGTTGGAAGCCCGGGGGGCAATTGCATGAAAGCAGGGATATTTCAGGTTTTTCTTTAAAATAGAAAAAAAGTAGACTGAGGGTTGCTGTAAAAGCAATAAACAGAATATATTTCAATTTCCCACGCATCCTTAAATATGCGGTCTTTTCAGGAAAATATTTATACGGTTAGGAAATTTTAATCGGAAAACAGGGAATCCAGGTACACATCCTCTTCACCTTCAATGATGGCTACCAGCGTTTCTATTACATTGTCCCCTTTTACTACATAATCGCGTATGCCTTTCTTAATGAAATCAAGTACAAGGTTCCCATCGTCCATAGAACTTAAAATAATTACTTTCACCTCTTCGGGCAATGAGTCCTTGGTCTTTTCATATAAATCTATCCCATTCATACCCGGTAGATAATAATCCAAAATCATGACATCCGGAGTAATTGATTTGAGGGAAACAAGGCAGTCCTCCGCATTTGAAAACGAATAGATTTTGTATTTCCTACGAAGGTGTGCTTTTATAAATTCTGCATATTCAGCATCATCTTCAACTATAAATACCTTCTGAGACATATGATTGGTTGTAAAACTGGCCTAATAGAAAATCTTCTATAATTATACTTTATATATCGTTTTTAAACAAATTTTTACCTGCATACCTACCGTCATGCACCAATAGCCGGCAACTCCTTTGCCTTTGCTTCTACATGGGCAAACTCTATATCAGTATGCCTTAACGAGTAAAGCAAAAACCGAACTTCTTTCACATGCACTTTGCCATCCACCTCTGCTATTTTATATAGCCACGCAAAAATTTTAAGTTGCTCATCGAGCGTACATACCTGCACTAAATCAATCCCTGTTTGATACATCTGTTTCTCAGAAAACCCTCTCGTGCTCTCTACAAAATTTCTGTAATATTCGTCCGAGATTTTCTCCCTATTACAAATTTCCTTAATAGCCTTAATCTCCTCGTCATCAAAAATTCCATCTGCATATACGATAACCCTTAACATATAAAGGAGTGCTTCAAAATAATTGTTCTGTTCCATTTGTCCGGTTTAAATTAAGATTCCAGTAAATCTTGTGCCCGCTAAATTTAGTAAACTTTACAAAATAGATCGCTTCCATATATTGATTTTAAATTAAGGGGTATCTATTTTCGTAAGTAACAAACCTTACTACCATGAGCGACAGACCTGGCCTGGCAGATCTTGAACGGGAAATTGAGGCACTTAAGAAAGACCAAAAGGGCCTGCTTAAACTGGTTTCGCATGATGTGAAGTCTCCGTTTAATAAATTATATGCCTTAAGCAATTTATTACAACTTACAGCAGATAACCTTACAGAAGAACAACAAGAATATCTTCTGAGAATGGACTGGGTAATAAAAGAAGGGCTAACTGTAGTTCGTAACCTTATGGATTTAAGGGCCATCGAATCAAACGAAATTGAACTTCACAAAGAATCACTCGATATTTGCTTGCTTGTAAGAGAGTCCATCAATAATTATCAAAAACAAATTAGCGTAAAAAAATTGATTTTTGATAAAATTGATTGCAAAGTGACTGTGCAGTCAGATAAGAGGCTGCTTGAAAGGGTTTTGGATCATCTGATATGCAATGCTATTAAATTTTCTCCTCTTGAAAGCTATGTAAATCTTCATGTTTTTACCCCGGGGAACACTATTATCTTTACTATTTCGAGTGAAAGTGGTCCGATACCCGAAGAAGAAACTGGAAATCTTTTTAACAGACACTCTCCTCTTTCAGTGCGTCCGACACATGGTGAAAACGCCTTAGGCAACGGATTGTTTATTGCCAAAAATTACGCTCGTATACTAGGCGGTGATATTGAATTTCAGCAGGAAGGGGCAAAGGTCGAGTTTGTACTTACGCTGCCAGGCAACGTTTCATAATCTAATACGAAAATCTATCCTTTTCTTCAATCACATTTTTTAAAGAGGTAATTACGTTGTCATCCTTAACAACATAGTCGTTCACTCCTTTTTTAATGAATTCAAGTACCTGAGCTCCATCATCAATAGAACTCAATACAATAACCTTTGTGTTATCAAACATGGGTTTCACCTGTTCATACAATTCAATGCCACTCATACCGGGCAAATTGTAATCAAGAATTATAACTTCCGGGGTTATTTCACTTAACGATTCCAGGCATTCCTCCGCTGTTGTGAAGGTGGATACCTTATATTCGTTCTTAAAATTGGCTTTTAAAAACTGTGCGTAAATTTCATCGTCCTCAACTATAAAAAGTGATGAAGCCATTTATTTATTTGGTTAGTTATGGCGAAAATAAAGAGTCTGATCATAAATATACAGGTATCTTTAGCCTACTCCTCTCCGTAAAAACACCTAAACCTGTTCCAACGCCTGTTCGATATCCCAAATTAAATCTTCTGGATTCTCGACTCCTACGGATATCCTTACCAGATTATCCGTAATTCCGAATGTCTTTTGATCTTCATCAGAAACATCAATATGGGTCATGGTTTTAGGGTGCTCTGCCAGTGATTCTGTGCTTCCAAGGCTAACCGCGAGCTTAATTAGTTTAAGCGAATTAAGAAACTTGAATGATTCCTTTTCACCGCCTTTTATTTCGAATGAAAGCATAGCTCCGGAAGATTCATACTGCTTCGTATAAATAGCATATTGAGGGTCATTTTCTTTGATCATACCCAAATAATGCACCTTTTCTACCTTAGAATGTTCATCTAAAAAAGCAGCGACCTTAATGGCATTGGCTGCTTGCCTTTCCATCCGCACCTTTAGCGTTTCCAGGCTTCGCATTAACAACCAGCCTGTCCATGGACCGGCCATATTTCCAAAAAAGGTCCTTAATGTCTTTATTCTTCCTATTACCTCTTTAGAACCCAGGCATGCACCAGCAATTACATCGCTGTGCCCACCAATATATTTGGTGGCTGAGTATACTACTATATCTGCCCCATGCTCCAATGGATGAGACCAAAGTGGTCCCATCAACGTGTTATCCACCGCCACATATATCTTTTCACCAGCCGAAAGCTCATCGGCAAGCTCCCTGCACATGGCAATGTCTATCAAGGCTATGGTGGGGTTGGCAGGGGTTTCCGTATAGATAAGGCCTACTTTGCCGGTAGCTCCTTCATTTTCGACCTGCTCCTTTATTTCTTCTTTGGTAGCCGTAGCCTTAAAGGCAATTCCCTTAATTCCATATTTTGGAAGCACATGGTTGATAAAATGATCAGTACCTCCATATACAGGGCTGCTATAAAGCACAAACTGTCCTGGCTTCAAGAACTCCATCAAAACGGTGGTAATTGCGGACATACCACTTTCAAAAACAGCAGCATCCTCAGCCCTATCCCACAAAGTAAGCCTGTCTTCCAATATTTCCAGATCCGGGTTATTCAGTCTGGAATAAATAAGACCCAGCTCCTCGTTTGGCCCTTTTTCACGAAGTCCATAGGCGACCTCAAAAAATGCTTTTCCATCTTCTGCAGAGGCAAATGCAAATGTACTGGTTTGAAAAATTGGGGTTTTTATGGCCCCTTCCGACAAGCTTGATTTGTAGCCATACGACATCATCAAGCTTTCAGGCTTAAAATGCTTTGGGTAATCCATTTATTGTTTGTTTAGAATGGTAAATCGTCTTCTTTATCATCAGCAATCCACCCGGGTTCGGAGAGCCCATCCAATGGAGCCATATCTGTAGCGGATGCCTGGTTTTCTCCCTCAGCATCAAGCCGCCAGGCCTGCAATGAATTGAAGTACTTCACTTGTCCTTCTTTATCAGTCCATTTTCTTCCTTTTAAATTAAAATGAACAACTACTTTGTCTCCCACTTTATGGGCATCCAACAAGGCACATTTGTCCTGAATCAATTCAAATTTTACATATTCAGGGTATTGCGGGTTCTCGGCAAACTCCACTACAAATTCCCTTTTCTTAAACGTATCTGTTACTTGTTGTTCATCCATTAATTCTACAATGGAACCTGATATATTCATAGGTATTTCTTTGTGTTTGATTCTATAACAAAGGTAGTTTTTTTGAATAGATTTACATCCCAAAACAGCTAATTTGAGGTGAACGCTTCATTTGATATCATACGAACCGGAAAGCACTATTTGCTTATAAATTTTGGCGAAGAATGGCAGTTTGAGGTGATGGAAATTCTGGCCAATGACGACTTTAGAATTCGTATGCTTGACACACTGGAGGAGCAGCTATTAAGCGAATTAATTGCCTATGGTAGAGGCCCGGATTTTACTTTTGATGAATTATGAAGAAGCTTCATTTTCTATTTCACGTGCTTTTTTTTTCTGTTTGTAGCCGGATGCTCTTCCTCCAAAGTTGTTAGCTTTTATGTTGAAAATGAGTCGCAGGTTAAATTCAAAACCTTTTCATTTTACAAAAGAAACACGAGCAATCTTAATGCTAGGCAAATCAGGCTTGACAGCCTTATTGAAAATATTATCTCTGATAAATTGAAAAGTAAAGGATACTCGTTGTCCTACCCTTCCGAGGCCTTTGTGAGCTTTCAGATTACCGCCAGCAATACAAGTACAAGTGAAGTCAACAATCCGTATTATTACAGGCGTACATATTATCCTTATTATAACAATGATGTGACCGTGACCCAATACAAGGAAGGGGTTTTCCTGATTGAGTTGTACGACCAAAACGACAAACTAATCTGGCAGGGCAGCAAATCGTTCAAAGAACGTGATTCAAAAAATATAGAACAATTGTTGCTTCAGAATGCAGCTGAAATTACGGACGTTTTTAAGTCAAAATCATGAATGAGCTACCTCGGTAAATCGCGAAGCCATAACAGCAGGCCTTATAGATACCAGAACTGTAATAGCCACAATACTTATTGCCGTAAATAAGAAATCGCCCAACTGAAGTTCCACCGGGTAGTAGTTTATAACAGAGGTTTGAAGTCCCATTTTAACCAACCCAACATGTTGTTGCAGCAACACCAATAATAAACCTGCCACCAGGCCAAACACAGCTCCGGAAAGAGAAATGATAGCGCCTTCAGATATAAACACCTGGCGCACCTGCTGTTGGTTTGCCCCCATGGCAAACAACATGCCTATATCTTTCTTTTTATCGATGGCCAGCATAGATAACGCAAAGAATATATTAATAGAGCTTACACCAATAATGAAAATGAAGGTTATAAACACGAACAGTTTTTCGATTTTCACAGTGCGTAAAATAATAGCATGCTGTTGATCTTCGTTGAGCACATTAAAATCTTTACCCAGGTAAGATTTAAGTTTTGTTTGCACTTTATCAATTCCAATGTTGCCTGCGGTGGTTATTTCAAGGGAGGTTACCTTGTTCTGGTACCCCAATAGCTCTGAAGCAAATTCAATAGGAACAATAATGTACTTTTCATCAAACTGTTTTTCAATAGCAAAAATGCCTGACACAGGTATATTTTTCTTTTGTAAGGCATTGCTCATGTTCAGGCTCTTGCTCCTCAGGTTTTTGGGATAATACATTTGTAGTGCAGAATAATCATTTGATGGTGAAACTCCCAGGTTGTACTGAACTCCTTGCCCGGCAATAGCCATAGGAATTTGTCCATTCCAAAGCTGCAGTTTGCCCTCTACAATTTTCTTTTGTAAGCGATTTGCCTGCAGATAATTTTCACTCACCCCCTTAACAACTGCCACCATTTCTGCCTTACCATACTTAACATAGACATTATCCTCAATTACAAAAACCACCTCTGCTACCCCCGGAATTTGTTTTATACCTCCAATAAAATCAGGGCTTATATCAAAGGACTTACCCAGCCTGGATTCCACTTTAATTTCCGGATCAAACGAGCCGTACAGATCCCGCAGTAGATCTTCCAATCCATTAAACACCGAAAGTATGATAATGAGTGCCATGGTAGAGAAGCCCACCACAAACATGGAAATGATGGAAATAATATTGATAAAGTTCTTCTTCTCCCTTGACCAGAAGTATTTGCGTGCTATAGTTAAGGCAAACTTCACTCTTCCGATTCTTCCTCCGCAGGAATATCCAAACTATCAATAAGTGAATCCATTCGGGAAGCATTTTCCTCCGTTTGATCAAGAAAGAACCGTAGCTCCGGAACCACTCTTGCCTGTTTACCAATAGCCCTGCCCAATATGCCTCTTATATGTTTATTATGATGAGAAATTGTCTCCATAACTTCTTCCCCGCTTTGTACAGGAAGTACGCTTACGTACACAGAGGCAATAGCCAAATCGGGACTAATTTCAACATCAGTTAATGTAACAAAAGCATTTTTAAAGTTTCCCTGCATGTCTCGTTGAAAAATAACCGCCAGGTCCTTTAAAATTTGCTTGGAGTATTTATGTTGCCTTTTTGTTTCCATGGTTTTTCAAATGTAATGAAATAAGCTTTTATCTTAAGAGCGCATAGCGGACCTCATCATACAGTTTTCCGTCTTTAGTAAGTGCGCTTTTGAAAACTCCCTCCTTTTCAAAGCCACATTTTTCGAGCACGCGTATGGAGGCTTTGTTATACTCAAAGACACCGGTAAACACCCTTACCTTGTCCAAAGTTTTGAATGCATATTCAGTTACACATTTTACAGCTTCAGTTGCAACGCCTTTTGACCAATACGGCTCTGCAATCCAATAACCTATTTCGCACGAGTTTCTGTAAATATCCGGCTGAAGGTTTAGCCCGCAAACCCCGGCAAACTTTCCTTCGAATTCAATTGCAAATGTACAAACGGGATCTTCCAGCGCAACTATTTCCAGAAAGTTATCCGCATCTTCCAGCGTGTAAGGGTGGGGCATAATATCACGAAGGTTCTGCCATATTTTCTTGTTATTGGCATACAGAGCTATATTCTTACGATCACTGTTTTTTAAGGGGCGAATAGTTACGTCCTTTCCTTTTATCCTCATGGTTATTCAAATGTACTGCTCTCACTCTTAACTTGTATCCATTTACGATAGCTCAACAAATGATTTATTTACATTTGTGCAACTTAAAACTTTGGTGTGCTTTCCTTTTTCAAAATAAATGACCCTTTCCGGCTGGTGCCCATTTTACTTATTGCTTACCTGCTGAAACTCCCTGCTTTTCTGCATCCTGCTATTCAGCAGGAGATAACGCATTGGTTTGTAATTGGTGAAGCAATGCAATCGGGCACGCTCTATGTTGATATTTGGGATGGAATGGGCCCCTTTTCGGCTATCATATTTCAAGCTATTACATGGCTTTTTGGTAGGTCTGTTCTTTCACTTTATATAATTGGCACCTTGCTAACTTTCATCCAGGCGGCCGTATTTAATAATATGCTTATCCGGGCCAAGGTGTTTGAAAGTAATACGTACTTACCTGCAATTGTCTATGTACTATTTACCTCTGTACATCCTGGGTTCTTTACTCTTTCACCTGTTCTACTTGGTTTGACACTGGTGCTTCTTGGCCTTGGTAATTTACTTCGGCATGTTGAATTCAGAGCTAAAAAGGATATTCAGATCATTATGATAGGTCTCTACTTTGGAGTTGCTGCTCTGTTCCATTTCTCCTATATTGTAATGCTCCCTGTTTCAGTTATCCTGCTTCTGATATTTACAAACACCCTGGGCAGAAGATACCTGTTACTATTTTTTGGTGGGATTTTCCCGATGATCCTTACCTTTTTCTATTACTGGTTAAAAAGTGACCACTCTGGTTATTTCATTCATAATTTCTTGTTTTTCAACTATTGGGTGACTAGTAATACGAGCATTGGTTGGGTATTTGGCTTAATGGTACTCTCAGTTCCAATATTATTTACAATTATTGGTTTACTAAGCTTTGGAAGGCAAATGAGGCTGACTAATTATCAGACCAGGATTGTTCAGCTCTTCCTTTTATTTGGAGTGCTAATGCTAAGTTTTTTGTTGCTGGAAGCGCCCATTTCATTTTTCAGCCTTGTAATATTTTTGCCCGTTTTCACTTTCATTACGGTGCACCTTACCTCTATTGTTAAGCGTTCATTCTATTCTACCATTTTATCTGTAGTCCTTTTTGGAAGTGTTTTTTTTAGCCTGTGGGTTTTTACTTTTCAATGGATTCAGGTGAATCCATCAGAGTTTAGTATTGCCTCTGGTAAGTACGAGAAGATAGTAAAAGGCAAACCCATAATGGTAATTGGTGCAGGAAAAACTTTGTACAAAGAAGCAACATTGGCAGGCCCGTTTTATAACTGGGACCTTTCCAGGGAGTTTTTCAATAGCCTGGATTATTATGACAATCTTGTTTTTCTACAGAATCATATAGAAGAAAGCAAACCGGATATAATAATTGACCTTGAAAATAAATGGTTGGAAATTAATGAACGGCTACCAATGGTTGCGCAGCATTATTTTGAGTACCAGCCTCATGTTTGGAAAAGAAAGGACTAACCTCCAGGATATTTATATTTGCAGCCAGTGATGAAAGACTTGTTCAAAAATTATAAAATAGGGATTTTGGGCGGTGGACAGCTTGGTCGTATGCTTGTTAAATCAGGCATGGACTATGGCCTTGATTTCAAGGCCATGGATCCGGATGCCGAAGCACCTATTCGAAAATATCTGCATGAATTTACACAAGGCAAGATTACAGATTATCAAGCCGTTAAAGAATGGGGGAAGGACTGCAACCTTATTACAGTAGAAATTGAAAATGTAAACACCGAGGCGCTTAAGGATCTCCAAGAGCAGGGGATAACTGTTTTTCCCCAACCTGAGATTATTGAGCTGATCAAAGACAAAGCTGAGCAAAAGAAGTTTTACCAGGCCCATAACATACCTACCGCACCATTTCGACTGGTAAAAAACAAGCAAGAAGTAATTGCTTTGAAAAATGGCCTTCCCTTTGTAAACAAATTAGCACGGGAAGGTTACGATGGAAGAGGAGTTCAGGTAATCAGAACACAGGAAGATCTCAAGAATGCTTTTGATGCGCCCGGTATTGTGGAGGAGCTAATTCCTTTTGAAAAGGAAATTTCTGTACTTGTTGCTCGTAATTCCTCCGGGCAAACCAAGACTTACCCCGTAGTAGAAATGGTGTTTCACCCTGAGCATAATCTGGTAGAATACTTGTTTGCGCCAGCAGAAATCTCTTCTAAAATAGATTCGGAAGCAAAAAGAATAGCTGTCGAAGTAATTGAGAAATTGGAAATGGTTGGCCTCCTGGCTGTGGAAATGTTTGTGACAAAAGAAGGAAAGGTTCTGGTGAATGAGGTGGCCCCACGACCACACAATAGTGGGCACCAAACCATAGAAGCAAACATTACTTCTCAATACGAACAGCATTTACGGGCAATTCTTGACCTGCCCTTAGGGGATACTACGGCCCTCATGCCTTCTGCCATGGTAAACCTGTTGGGAGAAGAAGGGTATCAGGGCCCGGCCAAATACCGGGGACTTGAGGAAGTAATGGCTGAAAAAGGAGTGCACGTGCATTTGTATGGCAAAAGCAACACACGCCCCTTCCGCAAAATGGGGCATGTAACCATTACTGATCCTGACGCGCAAGAACTAAAAAGAAAAGCTAACTTTGTAAAGAACACCTTAAAAGTAATCTCATGAGCTCACCACAAATTGGCATCATCATGGGCAGCCAGTCGGACCTGCCGGTTATGCAGGAAGCAGTCGATATCTTAAAAGAGCTAGGGGTTGAATATGAACTCACTATTGTATCTGCGCACCGCACACCACACCGGATGGTTGAATATGCAGAATCAGCCAGGAACCGTGGTCTAAAAACAATTATTGCCGGTGCAGGAGGGGCAGCTCATTTGCCCGGGATGGTGGCTTCTCTTACTACTTTACCGGTTATAGGAGTGCCTGTAAAATCCAGCAATTCCATTGACGGGTGGGATTCCATACTTTCTATTCTCCAAATGCCAGGAGGAATACCGGTGGCTACCGTAGCATTAAATGGTGCAAAAAATGCTGGTATCCTCGCTGCTGAAATAGTAGGAGCGTTTGATGAAAAAGTTGCTGATAGTCTTAGCAACTACAAAGAAACATTAAAGGAAAAAGTTTTAAAGAGTGCAAGAGAAATAGAGTAGCACAGCTTATCCCTTTTCACCTCCACGTCAAAATAGTAGCGTTCTCTTTTTGATTTTTTTAGAAATATAGCTTCTTCTTCGTAATTTTCAGAAAAAGTGAAATGATAAGAGGGCTGTTAAAAAACAAAAAATCACTTCAAGGCAAAGACTTTGTTTTACGAGGCGAAGCCCAAACACGTATTGAAACCCTGAGTGATGCAGTATTTGCCATTGCTATTGCCCTATTAGTCCTGTCTTCTTCAGTACCTGAACGCTACGATGAACTACTCCTTTCAATGCAGGATATCATCCCATTTGGTGTTTGCATTACCCTTTTAATGCTTATCTGGTATCAGCATTTTATTTTTTTCATACGTTATGGGCTTCAGGATGCAAAAACAGTTGTTTTAAATACCCTCCTGCTTTTTTTAATTCTCTTTTATGTATATCCACTCAAATTCTTATTTAAGGTACTGTATAAGCTGTTCTACGCCCTCTTTACGCAAGATAGGACTGTATCTAAAGAATTATTCACGGTTACAATCAAACCGGAAGATGCTCCTAATCTGATGATCATTTATGGTATTGGAGCCTCTCTTATTTTCCTGGTACTGGCCCTTATGTATTGGTATGCCTTGTCCAAAGCACGCTTTCTTAAGCTTAATCCATGGGAAATCTTTGAGACCAGAACAAGTATTTACAACAATATATTAATGGGAGTTGTGCCACTTGTTTCAGCCCTTGTGGCATTTGTTGGTATAGGTAATACGGGTACCACGTTTACGCTTTCCGGAATCACCTATTGGCTATATATGGTGATTATGCCCCTTTTCAGCTTTATGAGGGAAAGAGCCAGAAGGAAAAAATGGAATACCGGTGGAAAATAGCTAAGACTTGCGCTGAGCGTAGGTCCATATAGTAGCCAAAGCCAATCCCAT
>JAGQYJ010000092.1:0-6715 GCA_020436145.1 Cyclobacteriaceae bacterium
GGCATTGGTCAGGTAATAACTGGTTACTCCAAATCTACCCGAAGCCACCTGCTTAATGGCGGACCGCTCCCAGTCGCCATTAGGCTTGCGCTCAAATCGGGCTTCATCTTCACCTCCTTCTCCGCTATTGGACTTGGCTCCAATGCGGTTCATGGCAATGGCCAGTGTGCTGTGCGCTTCGTATGAAATAGAACCAAACGACATGGCTCCTGTGGCAAACCGTTTCATGATTTCCTCAGCAGGCTCCACCTCCTCAATAGGTATTGGCTTAGCTTTTTTAAAATCCAGCAAACCGCGCAGTGTGAAAGCTTGTTTTGACTGCTCGTTTATTTTTTGCGCATATTGCTTATAAACTGCGTAATCGTTATTTCGGGTTGATTTCTGTAATAGGTGAATGGTTTCAGGGTTGAAAAGATGGCTTTCTCCATTGTGCTTCCACTGATATACACCACCGGTTTCCAGTATTTTGCCTTGTACATTCACTGTGGGATACGCCTTGGCATGTTGCTCTTCCACCATCTGCTTGATTTCGGAAAAACCAATACCTTCAATTCTGGAAATGGATTTTGTAAAGCAGATCTTTACTACCTGGGAGTTCAGCCCCATAATCTCAAAAATCTGTGCACCCTGGTACGACTGTAAGGTGGAAATACCCATTTTGGAGAATATCTTGCGTAAGCCATAGCCAATCGCATTCACATAATTGAGTTCCGCCTGCTCCAGAGTGAGTCCTTCGTTTAACATATTTTGCTCATGCAGTTGAGCAATGGTTTCCAATGCCAGGTAAGGACAAACTGCGTTGGCACCGTAACCAATAAGCGTTGCAAAATGGTGCGTTTCACGCACATCACCCGATTCAACCACCAATGCTGAAGAAGCACGCAAAGAGTGGCGTACCAAGTGCTGATGCACAGCTCCCAGTGCCAAAAGTGATGGCAGGGGCACACGATCTGTCTCAATGTTACGATCCGAAATCACCAGCACAGTGGCACCTTCACGCACAGCGCTTTCTGCCCGGAGGCACAGGGCTAGTAGAACAGACTCAAGTTTTTCTCCTTTTTCGAATGTGGCATCCAAAACAGCTGAGGTGAAGCCTTTACTATTTAATGCTTTGAATTTGGCCACATCTTTTTCAAGCAGTACCGGCTGGTCTAAATGAATGTGCTTACAATGTTCAGGAGTGGCATCAAGCGCATTCAGGTTGCGGCCAAGGGCCGAATAAAGTGACATCACCATTTTCTCCCGAATGGGATCAATAGGCGGATTACTCACCTGTGCAAAAAGTTGCTTAAAGTAGTTTGAAATATGCTGGTACTTATGTGATAAAGGAGGCAATGGTACATCAGCTCCCATCGAACCAAGCGGTTCGGTAGCTGAATTGGCCATAGGTCCAAGAATCACCTTTAAATCTTCATAAGAATATCCAAAGGCAATTTGCTGTTGAAGAAGTTCAACATTCGAAAGCTTTGCTTCCTTCTTACCTTCAGGCAAATCTTTTAGTTCCATCTTGCCGGCATCGAGCCATTCCTGGTACGGGTGTTCATTTGCCAGTTCTTCCTTTAGTTCCTTGTCACTAATTATTCTGCCTTGTTCAAGGTCAACCACAAACATGCGGCCGGGCTTTAAACGCCCTTTTTTAACTACTTTGGATTCATCCACCGGAAGCGCCCCAGCCTCAGAGGCCATTACTACAATATCATCTTCCGTAACAAGGTAGCGTGATGGACGAAGCCCATTTCGATCCAGGGTGGCTCCCACTACATTCCCATCTGTAAAAGAGATGGAAGCTGGGCCATCCCATGGCTCCATCAAAGCAGCATGGTATTCATAGAATGCTTTTTTCTTAGGATCCATCAGGTCATTATCCTGCCAGGCTTCGGGTATTACCATCATCATAGCATGTGGTAACGAGCGACCACCAAGGGTCAGCATTTCTACAATGCTGTCCAGGTTGGACGAATCCGAATGTTGCTTATCACAAATGGGAAGGAGCAAGTCAAATTCTTCGTGGGTGAACAAAGGGCTTTCAAACAGGTTCTGCTTGCTTACCATCCAGTTAACGTTGCCCCTGATGGTATTTATTTCTCCATTATGCGCAATGTAGCGGAAAGGTTGTGCTAATTTCCATTTAGGCACTGTGTTGGTAGAAAAACGTGAGTGCACCAATGCCAATGCCGATTTAAACCGTGGATCAATAAGATCAGGATAATACCCACTTAGTTGGTTAGTGCGCAACATGCCTTTGTATACCAGAGTCTTATAAGAGAGAGAGAGCCAATAAAACTCGTAATTATTGCCAGGCACTTCAACGGCTGAACGGCCTACGGAGTGGGTAGTTAATTTTCGTAGCACGAAGAGCTTACGCTCCAGTTCTTCCGGGCCTCCCGGGTTTTCCTTGAGCTTAACAAAGATCTGCTCTACCGGTAGCTCTGATTCTCTTGCTTGCTCACCAATAACCTCATTAATTGTGGGAACTTTACGGTAACCCAGCAGTTCAAAACCAAGTTGCTCCATATGAAGTTCGATGCGTTCTTTGGTCGCCTCTACCAGTCCCTCACTTGAATTGAAGAACATAGCCCCCACACCGTATTCACCGTACTCAGGCAAGTCAATGCCAATTTTGGCACATTCCTCTTTCAAAAACTCATGCGGGGTTTGCACCAGAATACCAGCTCCATCTCCCGATTCAGCATCACAACCACAACCTCCTCGATGCTCCATATTGGCGAGCATAGTAAGGCCATCCTGCACAATTTTATGGCTTTTGTTGCCTTTAATATGGGCAACAAAGCCAATTCCGCACGAGTCGTGCTCCAATTCCGGTGTATATAGCGACTTTTCCTTCAACTTCCTATGTTAGTTTAGGTTTGTACTCTTTAAAACCCAGATAAATCTGGTAATAAGTTCTCGGTTGGTTGTTTGGGGATGAGACTACAAATAAAAGCCAGTTAGATCAGATAATGAAACAACTCAGGCTTACTATTCAAATGCTCATACTTAAATCTCTTCTTCTCCATTCTCTGAATCAATTTTTCAAAATCGGAAGGATCGGCAAGCTCAATGCCAATTACTGCAGGGGCCCGCTCTCTGCTATTTTTCTTCGAATACTCAAAATGAGCTATATCATCTGTTGGCCCCAACACCTCTTCCAAAAATTCGCGTAGAGCCCCTGCACGCTGAGGAAAGCTCACCATGAAATAATGCTTCAACCCTTCAAACAACAAAGAGCGCTCTTTGATCTCCTCCGTTCGGGTAATATCGTTATTACCCCCGCTTACCACACACACCACCCGCTTTCCTTTTATTTCATCCTTAAGCTGGCTAAGGGCCGTAATGCTTAGTGCACCGGCAGGCTCTACTACCATGGCGTCCTCGTTATACAAACGCAGCATATTGGTACAAATTTCACCTTCTGGTACGGTAAGCACTTTGTCCAGCTTTTCACGGCAAATTTCGAAGGTTATTTCTCCAACACGTTGCACAGCAGCCCCATCAACAAATTTGTCAATCCGGTTAAGGGTAACAAGCTGATTTTCTTCAATGGACCTTTTCATGGAAGGAGCACCCTCTGGTTCTACACCTATGATCCTGGTTTGGGGAGAAAGCTCTTTGAAATAACTTCCCACACCTGAAGCAAGCCCGCCTCCTCCAACAGGGAGCACGAGATAATCAATTGGGCCGGCAGCATCTGCCAAAATTTCGAGACCAACGGTTGCCTGACCTTCGATCACCTGAATGTCATCAAAAGGGTGAATAAAAGTGGCATTGCTGGCTTCGCAATACTGTTTGGCCTCAAGCGCAGCTTCATCAAAGGTGTCACCAACTAGCACGATCTCCACCTTATCTTTGCCGAAACTCCGCACCTGCTTTACTTTTTGGTTAGGAGTTGGTGTTGGCATAAAAATCACCCCTTTGATACTTAGCAAACGACAAGCATATGCCACACCTTGTGCATGGTTACCGGCACTGGCGCAAACCACTCCGTTAGCTCTTTCCGATTTGCTCAAAGAGGCGATTTTGTTATAAGCCCCACGTATTTTGTACGAACGCACCACCTGCAGATCTTCCCGCTTCAGCAAGATCTCAGCTCCATATTGTTCGGAGAGGTTGAGGTTCTTGAGCATGGGTGTTTTTTCTACTACGCCTTGCAGCAGGTTAGAGGCAGCAATTACATTCTTCAACTGCACTCCTGTTTTTTCTGTAGTTAGTGCACCCTGCATTAATTTTCAGGTCTAAGTTTGCGTACCTGTGCTCCTGCCTGCCACATTTCCGATTCGCGCAGTTCTTTCAATTCTTCTTCCAGCTTTTCACGGTAATCGGTTTTGCTGTTCGAGTCAATTGATTTCTGTGCTTCGTTTCCTGCTGCCACTTCAGCGTACAATTCTTCAAACACCGGCTTGGTGGCATCCTTGAATTTCTTCCACCAATCCAGCGCTCCGCGTTGCGCTGTGGTTGAGCAGTTGGCATACATCCAGTCCATACCGTTTTCTGCAACCAATGGCATCAGCGATTGCGTAAGTTCCTCCACAGTTTCGTTGAAGGCTTCCGAAGGTGAGTGTCCATGTGACCTCAATACTTCATATTGTGCTGAGAAAATTCCCTGAATAGCCCCCATTAGAGTCCCGCGCTCACCTGTAAGGTCGCTATAAACTTCTTTCTTGAAGTTGGTCTCAAATAAATAACCGGAACCCACTCCAATACCCAAAGCGATTACTCTTTCTTTTGCCTTACCTGTTGCATCCTGGAAGATGGCATAGCTTGAGTTCAGCCCACGGCCTTCGAGGAACATTCTTCTAAGCGAAGTACCTGACCCTTTAGGCGCTACCAGAATAACATCGATATCTTCAGGTGGAATAATGCCTGTGCGCTCGCTGTAGGTAATTCCGAAGCCATGTGAGAAATACAAGGCTTTGCCCGGAGTTAAATACTTCTTAATGGTAGGCCACTGCTCAATCTGCCCTGCATCCGAAAGCAGGTACTGAAGAATAGTTCCTCGCTCACATGCTTCCTCAATTTCGAACAAGGTTTTGCCCGGCTCCCAGCCATCGGCAACGGCCTTGTCCCATGAGCGCGAACCTTTGCGCTGACCTATAATTACATTAATACCGTTGTCTCTCAGATTTAGTGACTGTCCAGGCCCCTGAACCCCGTAGCCAATAATTGCTATCACTTCGTCCTTTAAAATTTCCTGTGCCTTGGAAAGAGGGAATTCCTCTCTGGTTGCCACATTTTCTTCTACTCCTCCAAAATTAATTTTCGCCATTTTTACTTGTGTTTATAAATTCTTTAAGTTTTCTGCTTCCAGTTCTCTGATGAATGTATCTGTTTTTCGCTTTGATTTTGAGATGGCTATTCTTCCCGACCGAACAAACTCCAATAAGCCAAAAGGCTTCAGCAGGCTGAATAACTCTTCTATTTCGGCCCGGTGGCCCGTTTTTTCAATTACAATATGGTCTTCTTCAATCACCAGAATACGTGCTCCTTTATTTCGAACCAGCGTTTCTATGGTATTGCCGTTCAGAAATACTTCTGTAGGCAACTTGAACATACCCAACTCCTGGTAATAAATACCATCCTCTTCGTACAAAAAGGCACCAAGCACTTCAATCAATTTTCTTATCTGCTTAACCACCAGCTCTGCTTTGTGACGGGTTGTCTTCAGCACAATGGTGTACCGGCTTACGCCTTCCACTTCTGTTTCAGAAACGTTGATCGACTCAATGTTCAGCTTGCGTCTGGTAAAAATGATGGTCACTCCATTGAGGAGCCCGGCCTTATTTTCGGTCAAAACCGAAATGGTAAAAAGTCTTTCCTGATCTTCCATAATTGTATTACTCTAAGCGTATATCTGAAACCGAGGCACCCGATGGAACCATTGGGAATACGTTGTCTTCCCTTTCTACCTTTATTTCCAGCAAATACGGCCCTTTATGTTGTAACATTTCATTCAATGCCTTATCCAAATTATCCCTTTCGTCCACATGGGCCGAAGCTATTCCATACCCTTTGGCAATTGCCACAAAATCAGGGTTAACAAGTTCGGTGGAAGAATAACGTTTGTCGAAAAAGAGTTGCTGCCACTGGCGCACCATACCCAAAAAGTTATTGTTCAGAATAATAACTTTAACGGGGGCGTTATATTGGAAAAGCGAGCCCAGCTCCTGGATGGTCATTTGAACACCACCGTCTCCAATAACTGCAATTACATCACGTTTGGTATCGCCAATTGAGGCACCAAAGGCCGAAGGCAAAGCAAAGCCCATGGTACCCAAACCACCCGAAGTAACGTTTGAGTTACAGGTGTTGAATTTGTAGTAGCGTGCGCCAATCATTTGGTGCTGACCCACATCCGTTACCAACACGGCCTCTCCTTTGGTTTTTTCAGAAACCATTCGAACCACTTCAGCCATTTTTATCTGGCCTTCCTTGGGATGAAGCTCGGCTTCCCATACTTTCTTGCTTTCAATCGCATCGCATACGCGAAATTCCTGCACCCATTCTTCATGTGTATTTTCATGGATAAGTGCAGTTATTGCCTGCAAGGCTTGTTTGGCATCTGCCAACACTGCTACATCCGCCTTTACGTTCTTGTCTATTTCCGACTGATCAATTTCAATATGAATAACCTTTGCCTGCTTGGCATAGGAATCCAGGTTGCCCGTTACCCTGTCGTCAAAGCGCATACCCACAGCTATCAGCAGATCGCATTCGTTAG
>JAGQYJ010000092.1:6812-11321 GCA_020436145.1 Cyclobacteriaceae bacterium
CACCGGACCTGGCCTGCCACTGGCGGCAATATAAAATGCTCTGGCCAGAGCTTCAGGGATTTCCTCAGGTCTTGTTACCTGAAAATTCCATTTGGTGACAGGCATGGAAATACCAATTATATCGGTTTCCTGAAAGCCATTGGTGCCTAACAAAGGAGAAGCCACCTGGCCTGTGATGCACACCAAAGGTGTAGAATCAATCTGCGCATCGGCAATACCTGTTATTAAATTGGTGGCTCCCGGGCCCGAAGTAGCAATACAAACTCCTACTTTACCGGAAACACGGCTAAAGCCCTGGGCAGCATGAACAGCTCCCTGCTCGTGGCGCATGAGGTAATGCGTAAGCTTGTCTTCGTACTTATACAACTCATCGTACAAGGGCATAATGGCCCCACCGGGATACCCAAAGACGTTCTCAACACCTTCGGTAAGAAGTGAAAGAATAATGGCCTCTGAACCACTTACCTTTTGTGGTTTAACCGCCTTTTGCTTCTCATGTGCTTTTACAAGGGTTTCCATATCCGTAATTTTAAAAATGATCAGGCATCTGTTACACAGCCCTCTGAGGCCGTAGATACCAGTTTTGCGTATTTATATAAGCTTCCGGTTGTCTTTTTTAATGGACGAGGCTGCCACGCTTTTTTGCGCCTGGCAAGTTCCTCATCCGATATTTTTACTTCAATTGTATTCTTTTCCGCATCAATGCGAATAATGTCTCCGTTTTCTACCAGGGCAATAGTTCCTCCTACTTGCGCTTCCGGAGTTATGTGCCCCACCACAAATCCATGTGTTCCACCGGAAAAACGGCCGTCCGTAATCAATGCAACTTCTTTACCTAATCCTGCCCCCATAATGGCAGAAGTTGGCTTGAGCATTTCAGGCATACCCGGTCCGCCTTTAGGGCCTTCGTAACGGATCACCACTACATCTCCCTTTTTCACTTCGCCTCTACCAATACCGTCATTGGCATCGTATTCAGATTCATATACCTTGGCAGTACCTTCAAAAACCAACCCTTCTTTCCCTGTTATTTTAGCCACCGCTCCTTCTTCGGCCAGGTTGCCAAATAATATTTGTAAGTGCCCGGTTGGCTTAATAGGGTTGTGCAATGTATGAACCACCATTTGCCCCAGTTTCAAATCTTCAACATTGGCCAGGTTTTCTGCAACGGTTTTGCCAGTTACAGTAAGACAATCACCATAAAGCATTCCGTTTTGCAGCATGTATTTCATTACTGCAGGCACACCACCTACCATGTGCAGGTCCTCCATCACAAATTGGCCGCTAGGTTTCAGATCGGCAAGAAATGGAGTTTCATTGCTAATGCGCTGAAAATCTGCCAGAGTCAAATCCACATCTACCGATTTGGCAATGGCGATCATATGCAGTACGGCATTGGTAGAGCCACCCAGCACCATGATCAGCTTTAATGCATTCTCAAATGCTTTTTTTGTAAGTATGTCCCTGGGTTTAATGTCTTTCTCCAACAGGTTGCGCATGGCTTCACCAATATGATCGCACTCTGAATGTTTATCGGGACTAACTGCCGGATTGGAGCTGCTATACGGCAAGCTGAGGCCCAGGGCCTCAATGGCGGATGACATGGTGTTGGCCGTGTACATACCACCACAAGCTCCTGCTCCAGGGCAGGCACTTTGTACCACTCCTTCGAAATCTTCTTCGGAGATTTTACCTGCAATTTTTTCACCCAATACTTCAAAAGCAGAAACCACATCGAGCTTACGACCTTTGTAATTTCCCGGGGCAATGGTTCCTCCATATACCAGAATAGCCGGGCGGTTCAAACGGCCCATGGCCATCATAGCGCCAGGCATGTTTTTATCGCATCCAACTACTGCTACCAAACCGTCATAATGCTGAGCATTCATTACCGTTTCTATGGAATCGGCAATTATATCTCTTGAAGGAAGCGAGTAACGCATTCCCGGTGTTCCCATGGAAATACCATCGCTAACTCCAATGGTATGAAAAATCAGTCCTTTCAGATCATTGCATTCCACACCTTTTTTGATCTCCTCTGCCAATCCGTTGAGGTGCATATTGCAAGGATTCCCTTCATATCCCGTGCTGGCAATTCCAACCTGGGCTTTTTTGAAATCCTCGTTGGTAAGCCCCACAGCATGAAGCATAGCCTGAGCAGCAGGCTGAGTGGGGTCCTGTGTAATATGCTTGCTATATGTATTTAGTTCTTTCATCAATCGGGCTATACAATTGTCATTGTTTGGTAATCATCGTGACGGATGCGGTGCTGATAAATGGCCGCCAGTTGAGCACCAATGGAGTCTTCCCATTTGTCCTTCATTTCAATTCCTTCAATAGAGCGTACGCTTACCACTTCGGTCGCTGTTCCGGTAAGGAAAGCCGAATCGGCTTCATGGATCATGTCCACAGAAATATCCTGCTCTTTTACCTCAATACTCATTTCTTCGGCATATTCCATAATTACCTTGCGTGTAATGCCCGTCATAATGCTTCCCGGTTCAGGAGTATAAAGCACTCCATCCTTTTCCAGGAAGAAATTAGCCCCCGGAGCCTGGGCAATATTGCCATGTAAATCGAACATAAGTGCTTCGTCATAGCCTTTGGCCCTGGCTTCCTGAGAAGCCAAAATGGCCTGGGTGTAATTGCCCACCAGCTTGGCTGTTACAGGCAATGATTTCCTCTCCGGGCGCTGAAATGTAGATAAAGTAAGTCTCAATTCTCCCGCACCCAGCAATTGTCCCCATTCCCAGGCTGCTATCATTACGTGTGCTTTTTTAGCAAGGGTGAGGCGCATGTCTGCATCCAGGTACACCAACGGACGCACATAAGCGTTTCGCAGGTTATTTTTTCTTAACAGTTTTAACGTGATCTCAGTAAGTTCTTCCTCGGTATAAGGAATGGTTATATTCAGCATTTCAAGCGAGTTCAACAGGCGCCTGAAATGACTTCCTGCCTTGAACAAGCAAATTCCGTTGGGTGTTTGATATGCTCGTATGCCTTCGAAAGCTCCAATACCATAATGTAAGGTCTGGCTAAAAAGCGAAGTATTGGCTTCACCTGCCTTTACCCATTTGCCATCTAAAAAGATAACCGTTTTGTTATTGTAATAATTGTTCTTCATAATCATGAAAAAAGCCCTTCAATTAGGAAAGGCTCAGTTGTTTTTAATTATCATTAGCCTTTCCATTAACAAGCAATAATTAACAGAAAATGAATATTCACACTACTTACTATTTCTTCAATTTTTTTCATTTTTTACACATAAAAAAAGCGCCATCCTATGGTGAGAATGGCGCTTCTATATTTTAGTTTTCAGACACTATCTCACCGCGATCTCATTAAAATGACATCAATAATAATCAGTGAAATAATCTCTACTCTTTTCATAGTTTCCGATTCCTGGAACGTCAAATGTAAATAAATTTTTCAAAGTCACAAGAATTTATTCCTACACTAATATTGTCTTATTGATTTTTTGAGTAATAAACCCTCCAACTTCACTCGTGGTATGTACTTTGGACGGCTTCAGGTCTTCGGTACATACGCCTGCTTCAATTGCTTGTTTTACAGCATCTTCAATTACTTTGCTTTCCTCAAGCAAACCAAAACTATGGTTCAGCAACATAGCTGCAGAAAGAATAGCGGCCATAGGGTTCGCCTTGTTTTGACCAGCCACCTGAGGATATGAACCATGAATAGGCTCGTACAAACTCACTCCCTTACCAATAGATGCCGATGGTAACATCCCCAATGAACCAGTAAGCACCGAAGCTTCATCGGTCAAAATATCTCCAAACATGTTTTCGGTTACCACCACATCAAAATGGGCAGGGTTTTGAATGATCTTCATGGCTGCGTTGTCCACAAACATGAAGTCCAGCTCCACATCAGGATAATCGGCTGCCATAGCCGTTACTTTTTCGCGCCACAACCGTGAAGTAGCCAATACGTTGGCTTTATCCACCAACGTTAATCTCCTGCCTCTGTTCCGTGCTGCCTCAAAAGCCAGCGCAGCCACTCGTTCAATTTCATCGAATGAGTAGGTACATGTATCAAAAGCTGACATGCCGTTCTCAGCACGTCCCCTGGGCTCACCGAAATAGATACCACCAGTAAGCTCTCTGAACACCACAAAATCCACTCCTTTGATGATCTCATTTTTCAAAGGTGAAATATCTGCCAGGCTATCGTACGTGGTTACTGGACGGATATTGGCAAACAAGCCCAGGCTTTTACGCATGCGCAACAAACCCTGCTCCGGGCGCACCTTGGCAGTGGGGTCGTTATCGTATTTGGGATGGCCTATGGCGCCAAACAGAATGGCATCCGCCTTCTGGCAAATTTTTGCCGTTTCTTCAGGATAGGGGTCGCCCGTTGCATCAATGGCTGCGGCACCGATAAGCCCTTCTTCGTACGTAAATGTATGCCCAAATCGTTCAGCCACAGCATCAAGCACCTTAATTGCCTGCTGCGTAACTTCAGGACCAATTCCGTCTCCCGGCAATA
>JAGQYJ010000093.1:0-4310 GCA_020436145.1 Cyclobacteriaceae bacterium
ATGATTTGATGTATTTGCACTGTAGGCAAACTGTACTTACTTAATGAAACCTGATAAACGCGATATTGAAATACTTGTATTGTCCGACATCCATTTAGGAACTTATGGATGCCATGCAAAAGAGCTCTATAAATACTTAAAGAGTATTTCGCCCCAAAAGGTTATTCTAAATGGTGATATTATCGATATCTGGCAATTTTCCAAACGGTACTGGCCAAAGTCTCATATGCGTGTACTAAAGCAATTTATTGCATGGATGTCACAGGGTATTGAGGTGGTGTATATACCCGGCAATCATGATGAAATGATGCGCAGATTTAAAGGGTTTGAGCTAGGATCATTTAGAATAGAAAACAAGCTAAGCCTTAAATTGCCTGACGGCAAAGCTTGGGTTTTTCATGGCGATGTATTTGATGTAACCATGAAGTATTCTAAATGGCTGGCCAAAGCCGGAGCAGTTGGCTACGACTCACTCATTCAGATTAATCGGCTGGTCAATTTTATTTCGAATCGGGTGTTTGGAAAAGGCAATCTTTCACTTTCCAAAAAGATCAAGAACAGTGTGAAATCGGCAGTTAAATTCATCAACGATTTTGAAGAAACCGCTACCGGTATAGCCTCAGAAAACGGTTATACATATGTGGTTTGCGGACATATCCATCAACCCATTATAAGAGACTATAGTACTCCCAACGGTACGGTAACCTACCTGAATTCGGGTGATTGGATTGAAAACCTGACCTCACTGGAATATAATGGTGGGAAATGGGAAATATATCAGTACGATATTAATGCAAAGGAAGAGGAAGAAGTGAATGAGATTGAAGTGCGCTCCAGCAAAGAGCTCTTTGATGAACTGGTAACGGAATTTAAGCTGGTTGTATGAAGATTCTCTATGCAGTACAAGGTACAGGAAATGGCCATATAACCCGGGCGGCTGAAATAATACCTGCACTCGAAAAAAGAGGCATGGTAGATGTTCTTGTCTCAGGTTCACAATCGGATATCCTTTTGCCTAAATATCCTAAATACACGTATCGTGGGATAAGTTTTGTTTTTGGCAATAATGGAGGCATTGATTTATGGAGTACTTTTAAAATAAATCGCAAGCTTCATTTTATCAAAGAAATAAGGGCAGTGCCTGTTCAGGACTATGACCTTATAATTAATGACTTTGAACCTATTACGGCCTGGGCAGCACGATTAAAAAGGGTGCCCATAATATCACTTAGTCATCAATCTGCACTCATGCAGAAAGTGGTTCCCAAGCCTAACCACAGAGATTGGTTGGGCTCTTTGCTGTTGCGTTTTTATGCACCTGTAAGGGAAAAAGTAAGCTTTCATTTTAAACCCTATGGAGAAAGGATTTTCACACCGATTATTCGCTCCAAGGTCCGGCATGCCGAGACGTATAAAGACAAGCATATAACAGTGTATTTGCCAGCCTATAGCGATAAAAAAATACTAAAAGTGCTTAAACACTTTCCGTTGTTTGAATGGCACCTGTTTTCAAAACATGCTTTGAAAGACTATAAGTACAAAAAACATGTGAAGGTGTTTACCTTAGATGATGACCGGTTTGTTGAAAGCATGGCCAAATCGCAGGCTGTTTTATGCGGTGCAGGTTTTGAAACCCCTGCCGAAGCTTTGTATTTGCGAAAGAAATTGATGGTGGTGCCTATGAAAAATCAATACGAACAGCATTATAATGCTGCTTCATTGGCTGAAATGGGTGTACCGGTATTGCCTTCCTTTAAAAAGAAACATGTTTATACTATCTGGAAGTGGTTAAAGTCTTCTGAGCGGGTGCGGGTAGCATACGAGGATATGACACAACAGGCTATTGATGAGCTAATTTTAATCTACATTGAAAAATTTGTTCCCAAGACTTCTGCGGAAATAGAAATTGCCTACGGAAATGGAGGTGTGGTAGTTTCCAGGGGCTTTTAAAGCTACTTGGAGTGCAGAATATCCAGAACTATGGGTTTGAGCCCACTAAAGAAAAACTCCACCGCAATTACCATTACTATAAGCCCCATCAGGCGCATCATCACATTGTTGCCCGTTTCTCCCAACAATTTGATAATTCGGGAAGAACTATACAGAATTATGTAGGTAAGCAGAATAACAAGAAAAATGGAAATGATTAATGTGGTTTTTTGAGCCAGGGTTTGAGCATCCTCCATCAATACAATTGCATTGGTGATAGCCCCCGGTCCGCAAATCATGGGTATGGCCAGTGGAGTAATTGAAATATCATTGACATAGGACCTTACCTCAGACTCTTTCACTTTAACCTTGTTCAGCCTTGCCTGAAGCATATCCATGCCCATAATAAAGAAAATAACGCCACCAACAACCCTAAAACTATTAACAGAAATACCAAAGAAATTGAACAGTAGCTGTCCTGAGAAAGCAAAGAACAGAATTGTGAAGAATGCGACAATAGCTGCCTTACGAGCAGTTTGAGAACGTTGTCTGGTGTCAAGCTCTGAGGTCATGGTCATAAAAATGGGCATAGTACCCAGCGGATTGATCAAGGTAAAGAAGGAAGTAAAGGCCAGCAGGCCAAAAGTGAACAAATCGTTCATGTTACTTATCGTGTTTCAGTTTGCTTAATTTAATGAGCTTCCAGTCAAATTTATCACTAAATTTCCCGTAACGATGGCTTCAATTTTACCAGTCGAGCAGGTAGGCAAAAACAAGAGGAGCCACTATGGTGGCGTCCGACTCAATAATATGTTTGGGCGTATCAATGCCCAGCTTGCCCCAGGTAATTTTTTCATTGGGCACTGCACCCGAATAAGACCCATAACTGGTGGTTGAATCTGATATCTGGCAGAAATAGCTCCAGAATGGAGTATCTGTCCTTTCCAAATCCTGATACAGCATGGGAACCACGCAAATAGGGAAGTCCCCGGCAATACCACCACCAATCTGGAAGAATCCGATACCTTCGGTTCCGGCATTATGAGTGTACCAATCAGCAAGGAAAGTCATGTACTCAATACCCGACTTCATTGTAGTCGGTTTAAGTTCACCTTTAAGGCAATAGGAAGCGAATATATTACCCATAGTGGAATCTTCCCATCCGGGAACAACCATAGGCAAGTTATTTTGAGCCGCAGCCAGCATCCAGCTATTTTTTGGATCAATTTCATAATACTGCTCCAATACACCGGAGAGCAAAAGCTTGTACATAAACTCATGAGGGAAATACCGCTCACCTTTGGCTTCGGCTCCTTTCCATATTTCGAAAATATGCTTCTGTAGTCTGCGAAAGGCCTCTTCCTCTGGAATACAGGTGTCTGTCACCCGATTGAGCCCACCTTCCAACAAGTCCCATTCCTGCTGTGGTGTCAGATCTCGATAGTTGGGAACTCGTTTGTAATGGGAGTGAGCTACCAGGTTCATCAGGTCTTCTTCCAGGTTGGCTCCCGTACATGAAATGATATGAACCTTGTTCTGGCGAATAACTTCAGAAAGTGAAATACCCAACTCTGCGGTGCTCATAGCTCCGGCAAGGGTTATCATCATTTTTTTGCCTTCGGCAAGGTGGGTTTTGTAACCTTTGGCTGCATCTACCAATGCAGCACTATTGAAATGCTTGTAGTGTTTGGTTATAAAATCGCTGATATGGCCCATAATTAACAGAATTTATAGCTTAACATTTTGTAATATAATTTGGCTGCCAAAAAGTTGGGAGCAGGATTGCCTTCCATTGGAGCTAGCTCTACAATATCAAAGCCCAATACGTTTTTCTCTTTAAAAACCCTCTTGAGGTAGCTGATCATTGGGTTCCACAACATTCCTCCGGGTTCCGGTGTACCGGTAGCAGGCATAATGGAAGGATCGAATACATCCAGGTCAAGTGTAATATATACCTTATTCGTCATTTGCTTGAGCGACTTTTCAATCCATTCGTCTGAAAAGAACATATCCTCAGCAAACCAGGTTTTCTCCTTGTTCATATGTTCCACTTCTGTGGAGTCCATACTTCGGATACCTACCTGAATAAGGTTAGCATGTTTGCTTGCATCGTATACCGCACAGGCGTGGTTGTAGGGGCTTCCCATATAGCTGGGGCGCAAATCTGCGTGTGCATCAAGCTGTAAGATGGTAATATCAGGATATTTTTCATAGAAGGCCTTTAAAATGCCAATACTTATGGAGTGCTCTCCTCCAAAAAAGGTCAGGAACTTGTTTTGCTCCAGAAGACCTTTTGTACTTTGATATACTTTTTTGAACACATCCTCAGGAGAATTATCCTCTCCAATGGTAGGTAAAATGTGAATTCCTTTTTTATAAAT
>JAGQYJ010000093.1:4408-11286 GCA_020436145.1 Cyclobacteriaceae bacterium
CCCCAAATCTGCCCCTTTACCCCAGGTACTTGTGCCATCAAAGGGAATGGACTGAAGTAAAACAGCCGAACTTTCGAATGCGCAATATTTGTCCTCTATTCCTCCAAAATTTCTCATTGGGTATATCCTAAAATGTTGAACATCTCGCTAACTGATTGCTCATTGCGGTATATAAAATCCACAAAGTTTCCCTTATCATCGCGGTCAATGATTACATGCTTGGGTGCAGGAATAAGGCAGTGTTTAATACCCCCATATCCGCTAATGGAATCCTGGTAAGCCCCGGTATGAAAAAAGCCAACATAGAGAGGTTCTTTATCATTATTCTTAAAATTTGGCAGCAGAACTTCCTGGTTAAGGTCTTCGGAGTTGTAATAATCAGAATGATCGCAGCTAATGCCTCCGATATTTACACGAGTATATTCGTTGTTCCATTTATTGACAGGAAGCAGAATAAATTTTTCGTGAATTGACCATGCATCAGGTATGGTATTCATCAGGCTATTATTGATGATATACCATAATTCGGTATCGTTTTGCTGTTTTTGTTCCAATACCTCAAATATGATGGCACTGCTTTCGCCTACTGTATATTTGCCAAACTCCGTATATATATTAGGGTCCGGAATGTTTTCTCTGGTACAGGCATCCTTAATGTTGCTAACGATCTCATTGATCATATATTCATAATTGTACTCAAAGCCAAGGTGGTTGCGAATAGGGAACCCTCCTCCCAAATTAAATGAATCCAGGTAAGGAGCTGTTTTCTTTAGTTCTACATAAAGTTTTAGCGCTTTCTGGAATTCACCCCAATAGTAAAGACTATCCTTGATGCCGGAATCTACGAAGAAATGGAACATCTTTAGCTCCAGGTTTTCATTATCCTTTACATGCTCGTTATAAAAACGAACTACTTCGTTATGAGGAATACCCAACCGGGAAGTATAGTAAGCCGATTGCGCTTCTTCCACAATGGCCATTCTTATTCCAATTTTTAGTTTTCTGTCACCGGCAAGTTTAAGAATACGGTGTAGCTCACGTTCACTATCAAGAATTACAATTGAATTCTTAAAACCCTGATCCTGTAGTTCAAGAATTTTCTTGATGTAGTCATCTGTTTTATAGCCATTATGAATCAACGATATATTTGTACTTACTTTTTTCTCGTTGTGCAGGTGCTGAATCAGGTCTATATCAAAGGAGGAAGAGGTCTCAAGGTTTACTTTTTGTTTTAAGGCCGCCTCTACAATATGATGGAAGTGGTTGCATTTGGTACAATAACAGAAATGATACTTGCCAGTGTAATTATTGTTTCTGATGGCACGATTGAACAGGTTTCTGGCCTTCTTTATCTGATCTCCAATTTTAGGAAGATATACAAGGTTAAAGGGAGTACCATATTTCTCTATTAGATATTTAAGTGAGATACCATGGAAGGTAAGGTAGTTGTCTCTCAAGTCGAAACCTTCCTGGGGAAAGTAATAACTCTGTTCAACAAGGTCAAAATACGAATTTTTCATTCTCGGATGAAGTGCATAAAACAGTTGTTAATAAGTTATAAGCCCTTTTAAGTTTGTACAACTTAAAATATAAGGTGCGCAAAAGTAAGCACTAAACATTTTTTAATTACCACATCACAGAATTTAAAATTGTTATTTTTCTTACCAATTGAGTGTGCAGCAATGCGTTGTAAAGTGTAAGATAACCGAACAAAAAAATGAATGTTTCCTTAGTTCGTTTTTTTTCGCTTTTAAGTTAGGTACTATATCTCAAATGTGCTTTTTTTGGCCCGCAATTTGAAGGAAGATTTTTGGTAAAATAATTGTACTAATTCAGTGATGTATTTCACAAAACGGTTAAAACTTAGATGCTATGCGCAAGATCATGAAAAAAGATGATGAACATCATGTTTTTGATTGATGCGGCATTTTAATCTTGCAACGTTCAAACATTAATTCTATGAAAACTTTGAAAAAATTAGGCGTAATTCTCGTACTGGCTCTAACAGTTGGGTTTAGTGCAAAAGCTCAATCATATACATTGGCAAAAGAAAGCTCATCATTATTAGTTGAAGGAACTTCCACATTACATGATTGGGAAGAGAAAGCAGAAAAATTAGGGGGAACTGCTCAGATAGTAATGGAGGGAAACAAATTAGTAGAAATTAAACAGTTAACGTTTAAAGTAGATGTTGAGAGCTTGAAAAGTGAGCATAGTGGTATGGATAGCAATACATACAAAGCACTTGACAGCAAAACGTATCCTGAGATTACTTATGAGCTTACAAAGATCAATAGCACCAAACCTGGCAAAAACGGTATAGTGCTTTCAACCACAGGTAAACTTACCATCAAGGGCGTATCAAAAACTATTACTATGGATGTGGATGTGATGGAAGGTTCGGTTGTGTTTGCAGGGGAAACAACCTTCAAAATGTCTGAGTATGGTGTGGAGCCTCCAACTGCTTTAATGGGAACTATTAAAACAGGTGATGAGGTCACTATAAAATTTAAAGTAAAATATGTGAAACAGTAGTTTAAACTTATTTAAATAATCATTCAATTAATAAAACTTATAGAACAATGAAAACTTCGATTAAAATTATTTTAACAGCAGTGTTTGTTGGTTTTGCTTGGGTAGGTTTTGCCCAGGATAACAGGACCTTCCAGTATGACAGACCGGTAAGTCAAGACGGTTTAAATGTATTCGAAACATCTAAGACAACAGATGTAGAGTATGATGGTTTTAAAGTACGCGTAGGTGGTGATTTTGCTTTGCAATACCAAGCAATCAGCCATGAATCAGATTGGCAATATGGTTTAATTGAGCTGGGAAAAAACATCAACCTTCCTACTGCCAACCTTAGTATTGACGCTCAACTAGCCAAAGGTGTACGTGTACACTTAAAAACCTACCTAAGCTCAAGACACCATAATGAAGCATGGGTTAAAGGTGGATACCTTCAAATTGACAGACTTGACTTTATTAAGGAAGACTTCCTTTCAGGATTAATGGATATCGTTACCATCCGCGTGGGTATGGACGATATTAACTATGGTGACGCTCACTTTAGAAGAAGCGATAACGCTATGGCACTTTACAACCCATTTGTGGGCAACTATATAATGGATGCTTTTACAACTGAGCCTTACATTGAGATTTATTTTAAACCTGGTGACCTGATCTTCATGGCAGCTATTAGTAATGGTTACTTGAATCCAACTGTACAGTATGGTGCTAACACAGACGTAGACAATCCTATTACATTTTATGCTAAAGCTGGATGGGATAGCCAAATGAGTGATGACCTTCGTTTGCGTTTAACAGGATCATTCTACACTGCACCTGGTTATAACAATGGTAACCACTTATACGCAGGTGACCGTACAGGAGCTCGCTACTATGGTGTAATGGATTATCTTGATGCAAGCAGTGTAGCAAGTGCTAACTTCCGCAGTGGTCGTTTCAACCCAGGATTTGCAAGTGAAACTGCTTTCCAGATCAACCCATTTGTTAAATTCCAGGGCCTTGAGTTCTTTGGTATATTTGAACAAACTATGGGCACAGGAGCTGAAGATCAGGAAAAAGGTAGCTATACCCAGCTTGGTGCAGAAGCACTTTATCGCTTCGGTTCTATGGAGCAGGTGTACTTTGGAGTTCGTTACAATTCAGTTGCTGGTCATAGCTACTATGCAACTGGTGGAACAGAACCAGAAGGCATTAATATTAACCGTATCAATGTTGGTGGTGGATGGTTTATAACTAAAAATACTTTGTTAAAAGTAGAATATGTTACAAATAGCTATAGTGGAGACGGATTTATAGGATCACCATATGAAAATGGTAAATTCAGCGGACTTGATATCGAAGCAGTTATAAGTTTCTAAATTCTAACTTTATGTTAGATTGGTTAAGTTAAGTATTTTTTGAAGGCCCGTAAAGGGCCTTCATTTTAATTGTTTATCTTTCAACCAATGAGGCAGGTAAACACATTTTTGCTACTTCTATTTATTTCTTTCCATGTTTTTGGACAAGAATCAGTTTCCCGCCTTTCACATACATACACCATTAAAATTAATAACAAGAGCTATGTTCGTATTTTAGGAAGAACGAACGTAAGCACTTTTGAATGCTCTTATGGGTCGGAGCTTTCCACAGCAACATTTCAGGTTGGAGTTTTTAAGGGCTCAAACGGAGCTACTTGTTTTGAAGATGCCGTTATCCAGTTGAGAACAGAGAGTTTTGATTGCGGCCTTCGGGAAATGACCAAGGACTTTCAGGAATTACTCGAAGAAGAAAAGCATCCTTATATGACCATGGAAATTCAATGTATGACCAGTGATCTGCTAGACTTCAGTCCAGATCTGCAGTCGAAGGTCAAATTTACCATAGCTGGAATTTCAAATTTTTATAACATAAACTTTGATACCAAGACAGAGGACGACAAAATTCTTTGCATTGGCAAAAAGGAAATTAATATTGAAGATTTCAATATTATTCCCCCAACAAAACTTTTCGGGCTTGTAAAAGTGCATAACACTATTACCGTGGTGTTCCATATAATTTTAACCCTGGAAGAGGATACTTCCATGAGTGCTATAAGTGGGCTTCAGGGTGGATAATGTATTCTAATGATTAGCCAAATCTCTTACTTTTTAATAAATGTGAGACCAATACCTGCATTTACGAAAAAGCCGGTATAAGGGCGCATGCCACCTTCAAAGGTCGCACATAAGCCAAATCGCTTTCCTGTCTTTTCAAAAGGATCTATTTGAAATAATTTGTAGCCTGCCTTAAAACCAACAGGACCGCCTGATTTATAGTCTTTGACAGTATCTGTTATGTCATTTCCGTCCAAATCAGTAAATGTATTGGAAGGTAGGATCAATACATCAAAATAGAGGTCTTTGCCAATGGAAGCAAACTGCACTCCGTATTCTTCGGTGTCAACAAAAATGCTGGTCAGGCTCCTAAGGTTCAGCCCCAGATATACGCCTACACTTGATAATTTAGCAAACTCAGGATTGCCATTTAATACCCAGTCATCATCAATAAAACGCATATTATTTCCATTATTCTTCAGATAAAAGCCACCTCTGGCAAGAAGCTGAATGCGCTTATCAGTTGGTATTTTTATATAGGTATCGGTCGTAGTATAGGAATAAGTTCCTTCTCCCCGGAAATTGGTTGAGTACGTAGTGCCACTATATTCCCTGTTAAGAAGCACTTTAGTTTGCTTATTTTTTAAGTCATTCTTCAGCACATAATACCCACCTAGCTCCAGCGATAGGTGAGGAGGAAATTTTTTCTCACCTAATCTGCCAAAGGCAAAGATGCTTCTGCGTACGTTGAATTGAGCTCCTATTTTATTAGGTATAATTTCATAATGTCCCCAAACGCCAAGATTCATTGATGAGGCATCAAAACTTGAAGGTATTACTTCAATTTGTACCAGATCGGTGTTGAGGCTTAATTTAGGAATTTCAGGCGGCTCATTCGAAACAACGGAATATTGTATGTTCTGTGCCTTGGAAACAATACCTGCAAAAATCAAGAGTACTACTAGGGTTCTTTTCATAATGGTTTAGTTTACCACTAAAGTCTTGATTATTACAATGCCCTGAAATCCCTTTATTTGGGCATTTTGTATACCGTGAACTACGTAGAAATAAATAATTTGGCCAAATGGGTAAAAAATATTACATAATCCTAGGTTTATAGTTTTAGTCATCTTATTTTTGGCCAAATGGGTAAAAAATCTGATATCACCAGGGCAAAAATCATTGAAACTGCAAGGGCGCTTTTTCTTGAAAGAGGCTTTGATGGTCTTAAAATGCAGGAATTGGCTGATAGGGCAGGGATGAACAAAGGGCTTTTGCACTACTACTTTAAATCAAAAGAAGTATTGTTCAGAGCCATTTTCAGCGAAGCGTTTGAAAGTTTGTTTGGAGGGGTAATGGAAACCCTAATGTCTGATTTGGAGCTTGAGCCTAAGTTACATCGATTGGTGGATGTTTATTTTGATAAGCTAATAGCAAATCCAGGTTTGCCTATTTTCATTTTATCTGAAATCCACAAAGGCCCGTCTTTGGAAGGTTTGCCTGATGTTCGTAATAATGTTCCCATCATCATGGGCATGCTTCATGAAAGTATTGGCAAGGATAAGGACATTTCCTTACCACAGGTATTCAATCTATTGTTTACGGTTATATCCCTTTCGGTATTTCCGTTTGCCGCAAGGCCTTTACTTGCCTACCTCATGCCTCCCGAAGTAACCTTTGAGGGGTTTGTGGTTCAACGTAAAGCGTATGTTAAAAAAGTTGTATCTCAATTAATTGAGGAATTATGAATAAATTAAAAATAATCGTTGCGTTGCTGATACTAGCTTATCCTTCGGTGGCGCAAGACAGGCTGACACTGGAAGAATGTATTGAAGCATCCTATTCGCATTTACAATTCGATGCGCAAAGCCGGTTGATACACGAAGGGCAAACATTTGCCATGGATGGGAGTAATTACATGTACCTACCATCTTTTCAATTGGATGGCAATGCCACCATACAAAATGAGCAGATTGCTATTTCTGTGCCGGTGCCTGGATTTGATGCACCTGAAGCTCCCTTAAACTTCAATCGGTTACTTATCAACTTTAACCAGGCTATTTACAATGGCAATGTTGCCGCTAAAAAGAAGGTAATTGACTCACTTGCCTATGATGAGCAGGAGCAATCGCTGGAAATGGAAAAGATTAAGATCAAGTCGCAGGTAATAGGTGTATATGCCACACTACTTGTAGTGCGTACCAATAAGGAGATTTTGCAAGGGCATGTTCAGGTGTTGGATAAAAAGTATAATCAGTTGAAAGGAGCAGTAGAGGC
>JAGQYJ010000094.1 GCA_020436145.1 Cyclobacteriaceae bacterium
CATTCAACGCAATGAAACAGAAATAGTAAGTAATGCTGATTTTATCGAATCCTACCAACCACCAATTGATATTGGCAATATGATTCAATCATCGTGTTACGATTGTCACAGCAACCAAACAAAATACCCTTGGTATAGCAATGTTCAACCCATAGGTTGGTTATTACAAAATCATATTTCAGAAGGAAAATCTGAATTGAACCTATCTGAATTTGGCAATCTTTCGAACCGCATGAAACGGATGAAAATAAATTCAATCATTAGTCAAATTGCAGATGATAAAATGCCACTTCCTTCTTATGTGCTTATGCACACTGATGCCAAATTGGATTCCTTAAAAAAAGCTCATTTGATTAATTACTTTGACTCATTGGTTAATAATTTTGACAAATGAAACCTGTTTTAGTTTGAGGTATAGACAAGTACACAAATCAACCCTCATTTCGTTGGTGAAGAAATACCGCCTTACGGCAAGAACAATTTGTGGTTTTTATGAAAGAAAATTTAGAAAATAAACTGGAAGATCGAAACATTAAGCCAACTGCTATGCGCCTATTAGTACTTAGAAAATTGGTAGAATCTGGTGCCGCCATTAGTTTGAGTGATCTAGATGCGAAATTCGAGCAAGCGGATAAGGCTACACTATATAGAACACTCAAAACCTTTGAAGACAAGAAACTTATCCACAGCATTGAAGATGGTACAGGTTCGGTCAAATATGCACTTTGTGAAGAAGGTTGTGAATGCAAACCTCAGGACCAGCATATCCACTTTCATTGCGTCAAGTGTGGCGAAACTTACTGTCTGACCCAATCCAAAATACCTCAAACAAGTATTCCCTCAGGATTCAAGGCAGCCAGTGCCAGCATGGTCTACAAAGGCACTTGTGCAAACTGCTCCTAAACTTTGCAAACAGGTTGCATTCCTAAATCAATACATTTGTGACACGTGAAGCATATTGTACACATATCATTCTCTTTTATTTTCATCTTGCAGGTCATGTCCCCCAATTTGGACATGTGCTGTGAGCTAAAAAAATTACCTGCCCTTATTTCTCATTTTGAGGAACACAATGCCATTGGTAGCGACACTTTTTTCGAATTTATGATTGAAGACTATGTCCATCATAATGAAAATAGTTCGGGGCATCATGACCATGACAAAGATGATGACCTACCCTTTCATGGCCAGCATCAGTGCTGTCATGGGCCCGTATTCATGACCCTTTTTCAGTATTTTCCTGAAATAGAAAATTTCTGCCTTACCAACCAAGTTAAAGTTTCTCCTTATAGCTTTTCTCTTTGCTCTGAGTACTCAGAATCTCCTTTCCAGCCTCCCAAGGCCTGATTTTTCCGGACACCCACAGAAATCAATATTTTAATTATTGCCCCAAGGCAATGACTTAAATACATTTTGCCGTGCCGTCTGGTTTCCCCGATGTTGGGTATATATGCCCCATTCAATTCATTAAATCAGGAAATAAAATACAGAATAAATGCTGGATAAAATCATTCATTTTTCAGTCACAAACAAGTTGATCATCGGCCTGCTTACATTGGGTCTGGTCATTTGGGGAGGCTACTCACTAACGAGGCTTCCCATTGATGCCGTACCGGATATTACGAATAATCAGGTACAGGTCATCACCTCTTCCCCATCCCTGGCAGCTGAGGAAGTGGAACGTTTAATCACTTTCCCAATCGAAATTACGATGGCCACCATACCCGAAATAGACGAGATACGCTCATTCTCTCGCTTTGGCTTATCAGTGGTTACCATTGTGTTTAAGGAAGATGTAGACGTATATTGGGCAAGGCAACAGGTAAGTGAACGCCTACCCGATGTGCAGGCACAAATACCACCACGAGTCGGCCAGCCGGGGATGGCACCTATTACAACCGGGCTGGGAGAAATCTATCAGTATGTGGTAGGAACTGAACCCGGCTATGAAGATAAATATGATGCCCGTGAACTACGCACCATTCAGGACTGGATTGTCAGGAGGCAATTATTGGGCACTCCCGGAGTGGCAGATGTGAGCAGCTTCGGTGGCTATCTCAAACAATATGAGATTGCCATTGATCCCGACAGGCTCAAAGCCATGAACATCTCCATTGCCGACATCTTTCAAGCATTGGAAGAAAACAATGAAAACACAGGGGGAGCCTACATCGAGAAAAATCTTAGTGCCTATTTTATCAGAAGTGAAGGCCTGGTAGGCAGTCTGGACGACATCCGAAACATGCTCATTAAAAACAATGAAAATGGAATCCCTGTCCTTATCAATGATGTAGCCAAAGTCCAATTGGGAAGTGCTGTAAGGTATGGTGCTACCACCCGTAATGGTGAAGGCGAAGTGGTCAGTGCTATTGTGATGATGCTGAAAGGTGAAAATTCCGCAGAAGTTATAGAAAATGTAAAAAACCGAATTGCAGAGATTCGCAAAACACTGCCTGAGGGCGTTACCATCGAACCGTTTCTTGATCGCACCAAACTGGTCGATACGGCCATTGGCACGGTAAGCAAAAATCTGGCAGAGGGAGCCTTGATCGTGATTTTTGTTTTATTGCTTCTTCTTGGAAATCTCCGTGCAGGTTTAATCGTAGCATCGGTCATTCCCCTTGCACTCATTTTTGCCTTTGGTATGATGAACCTTTTTGGTGTATCGGGCAATCTGATGAGTTTGGGAGCCATTGACTTTGGCTTAATAGTGGATGGAGCGGTGATTATAGTAGAAGCCACCCTGCACCATTTGGGTTTACTGAAGCTAGGAAGGAAATTGACCCAGCAGGAAATGGACAAAGAGGTCTATCATTCAGCCAGTAAAATCAGAAATTCAGCCGCATTTGGGGAGATCATTATTCTCATCGTGTATCTACCCATCCTTGCTTTAGTAGGGATTGAGGGAAAAATGTTTGGCCCTATGGCACAGACAGTGAGCTTTGCTATTCTGGGCGCTTTTATCCTTTCGCTTACTTACGTGCCGATGATGTCTGCATTGGTTTTGAGCAAGAAGACCGAATACAAATCCAATATTTCAGACAAGATAATGGCTTTCTTTCATAGATTGTACGACCCGACAATCCGTTGGGCGATGCACAAACGGCCATTGATGATTGCCATTGCACTTGGATTGTTTGGAGTATCCCTTTGGGTATTTTCCAATATGGGCGGTGAATTTGTACCTACCCTGGAGGAGGGCGACTTTGCCGTTGAAACCCGTGTCATGAGCGGGAGTTCATTGCAAAATACCATCAATGCCACCACAGAAGCAGAGAAAATATTGCTTGAACAATTCCCGGAGGTTACGCAAGTAGTTTCCAAAATTGGGTCAGGTGAGATCCCCACCGACCCTATGCCGCCTGAAGCAGCAGATTTGATGATTATTTTAAAGGATAAGGAGGAATGGGTTACCGCCTCTAACCGCGAAGAACTGGCTAATAAAATGGCCGAAGCTTTGGAGGTAATACCTGGGGTAACTTTTGGCTTTCAGCAGCCCATTCAGATGCGGTTCAACGAACTGATGACCGGGGTTCGACAGGATGTGGCCGTAAAAATTTACGGAGAAAACCTCGATGAACTTTCTGAATATTCGAGGCAGATTGGAAAACTGGTATCTGGTGTAGAAGGAGCCGTTGATCTCTATATAGAGGAAGTGACGGGGGTACCACAGATCGTAATTAACTATAAACGGGCACAGCTGGCTAAGTTTGGCCTGACCATCCGTGATGTTAACCGCTCGGTGCAAGCCGCTTTTGCGGGGGCATCTGCCGGATTGGTATATGAAAACGAAAGACGTTTTGATCTGGTGGTAAGATTGGATAAAACCAACCGGGAGGATGTTGAGTCGGTTCGTAACTTATACATTGCACGAAAGGATGGTCATCAAATACCGCTGTATCAGGTCGCTGATGTAGAGATCAAAGAAGGCCCATACCAAATCCAACGGGACGATACACGAAGGAGGATCATAGTAGCCTTTAATGTGCGTAACCGGGATGTAGAAAGCATAGTAACAGAACTTCAGCAGAAAATTGATCAGTCAGTGGTATTGGCTCCTGGCTACACAGTTTCTTATGGTGGCCAGTTTGAAAACCTCGTGGAAGCTCGTGAAAGGCTTGCTATTGCCGTTCCGTTGGCTCTTCTACTCATTTTTGTTTTACTCTATTTCACGTTTGGTTCAATTAAGCAGGGTATCTTGATTTTTACGGCTATTCCACTTTCTGCGATTGGAGGCATTTTCGCCCTTTGGCTTAGAGATATGCCTTTTAGTATATCAGCAGGCGTAGGATTCATTGCATTGTTCGGAGTAGCAGTATTGAATGGAATTGTACTGATCAGCGAGTTCAACCACCTCAAAAAAGAAGGAATTACAGATATTTTTGAAAGGATTTACAGAGGTACGAGCGTGCGTCTCCGTCCAGTGATCATGACGGCTGCCGTGGCTTCCCTTGGCTTTTTGCCCATGGCCCTCTCTCAATCAGGTGGTGCTGAAGTGCAGCGGCCGTTGGCTACTGTTGTGATTGGAGGCTTGATTACCGCCACCTTTTTAACATTGGTCGTACTGCCCATCCTTTACTATTATTTTGAAAGAGGAATAAAAGTAAAACCAGGAACGGTAGCACCATTCTTATTCATTGGAGTGTTATTCTTCCAGTTTCCTGAAGCAAAGGGGCAGGAGTCTCAAAAAATCTATCAATCGCTGGATGAGGCTATAAAAACGGCCATTCAAAACAATCCCGGGCTTAAAGCAGCAGATTTACAAACCCAGCAAGAAAGGGCTTTAAGAGGTGCAAGTTGGAACCTGCCCAAGACAAATTTCAGCCTTACTCACGGCCAGTACAACAGTATCTACAATAATGATAACCAGTTCAATATTTCACAATCCATTGCATTCCCTACAGTTTATGCCAACCAAAACAAATTGGCAAATGCTCAGGTGGAAGCAAGTGAGTGGCAAAAGACAGCTACCCAAAACGAATTGGTGCGACAGGTGAAGGCTACCTGGTATTTCCTGTGGCTGGAGAAAAACAAAAGGCAATTATTAATAGAGCAGGACAGCATTTATCAACGCTTTGTAAGAGCAGCCAGCCTTCGCTATGAAACCGGAGAAAGCAACCTACTCGAAAAAGCAACAGCCGAATCGCAGGTAGCTGAGATTAAAGCCATGTTACAACAAAACCTGGCCGACATAGAGATTTACCAAACTCAGCTACAAATCCTCTTAAACACTGAGGACTCATTGGACATAATGGCAGGCAAGCTTGAAGCACGGCAAAGTACTGCTCTGTTAGATACCCAGGGGATTGCCAATAACCCCACCCTGGCATGGTTCCGCCAGCAAATGAAAGTGGCCGAAAGAGAAAAATCAGTGGAGAAATCCCGGCTACTACCTGACCTCACGGTAGGATATTTCAACCAATCGCTCAATGGACCAAATCAGGATGTAGACGGCAATCCGGTGACCTTTTCATCTAGCGACCGTTTCACGGGCTTTCAGGTAGGCATAGCTATTCCTCTATTTGGAGCAAAATCTCAAGGTTCGGTGATCAAAGCAACTGAACTCAAAAAGCAGGAAGCCGAGGCACAATTGGAAGCTATTACTAACGAATTGCAAGCCAGGTTAAAATCTCTCATTCAACAATACCAAAAATTTCAGGCCAGCCTCGATTATTACGAGCAAAGTGCTTTGCCGCAAGCTGAACTTATTCTAAAACAAGCCCAAAAAGGATTTGAAAGCGGTGATATAGGTTATGTGGAATACATACAGGGGCTCAATCGATCACTATCTGTTCGGTTTAACTACCTGGACATCCTCAACCAATATAACCAGACCATTATCGAAATCGAATTCATTTCAGGCATTCAATAAAAGAAATCAACAATGAAAAATATAATAACATATATCAACAGAATCTCAATGGTTGTTCTTATCGGATTGGCCATTGCTTCCTGTAATTCTAAAAATGAAGGAGCAACACAGGAACACCATGAAGAAAGTGAAAATACAGTAGAACTTACTCCTGCACAATTTGAGCAGGCAAGTATAGTCGTAGCAACCTTTGAACAGCGGGTTATTGGCTCAGAACTCCGTGTCAATGGTATCATTGATGTACCCCCACAAAGTAATATTTCAATTACCATGCCTTATGGTGGTTTTGTGAAATACACCGAGATGCTGCCCGGTACAATGGTAAAAAAAGGTCAGTTATTGGTCGTGATTGAAAACCCAGAATTTATTCAGTTTCAACAAGATTATCTTGAGAGCCTTGCTAGTCAGGAATTTCTCAAAGCTGAATATGATCGACAGAAAGAGCTATATGATGAAAAGGTGGCTTCTGGCAAGTCTTTTCAGCAGGCAAAAAGTGACTATATGGCTAATGAAGCCCGTATCAAAAGCATGGAAGCAAAATTGAAGCTGATTGGCTTCAGTGTTGCCAAAATCAAAGAAGGTAACATTTCCGCTTCCGTCAATATTTATTCACCTGTAACAGGAGCTATTCGAGAGGTATACACCAATGTAGGAAAATTCATCAATCCTCAGGATGTCATCATGGACATTACCAATTCGGACGATCTTCATGTGGAACTGACCGTTTATGAAAATGATGTCCCAAGAATCAAAGAAGGCCAACGCATCCGTTTTGCCCTGGCAAATTCACCTAATGAATGGCGTGAGGCAGAGGTATTCCTAATAGGCAGTGGCGTTAGGGAAGATCGTTCTGTAACTGTCCATGGGCACTTGAAGAAGATACATTCAGATTTGAAACCCGGCATGTACATAGCTGCTAAAATTGAAACCGACAGTAATAAAACATGGGCCGCTCCTGATGAGTCAATTGTAAGGTTTGGGGGTAAGCACTATGTCTTTGTCTATGCTGGTGAAAGGTCGGAAGACGGTCAAGAGATGCATGATTTTGAAATGTTGGAGGTGCAAAAAGGATCGAGTGAAGACGGTTTCACGCAAATTAATCTCTTGGAAACATCTTTGGAGATCAGCAGTCTGAAATTGGTTACATCAGGTGCATTTACATTATTGGCAAAAGCAAAAAATTCAGAAGATGAAGGAGGACACCATCACTGATAAATGGCTTAATAGAGCCTTTATTTTAAGCTTAATCACCATCTTCTACAATCTGGTAGAAGGTGGTATAGCCACCTTTTTTGGCTCACAAGATGAAACACTGGCTCTGTTTGGTTTTGGTGTTGACAGCTTTGTTGAAGTCCTTTCAGGTATTGGAATTGCCCACATGGTGGTGCGAATGAAAAAGAACCCTATTGAAAGTAGAGATCATTTTGAAGTGACAGCACTCAAAATTACTGGCACAGCCTTCTACCTATTAGTTGTCGGGTTAATCATAGGTGCAGGTTTATCTATTTATTATCAATCAAATCCTGAAACCACCCTAGTGGGAATTATCATTTCTATAATTTCAATTTTGACCATGTACATTTTGTACAAGCAAAAATTGAAGGCTGGAAAAGAGCTGAGCAGTGAACCCATCATTTCAGATGCCAATTGTACCAAAACCTGCTTTTACCTTTCATTCATACTACTCGGTTCGAGTGCTTTGTATGAATTATTCAAAATTCCTTACGTTGATGCGATCGGAAGCCTTGGCATTGCCTGGTATGCTTTCAAGGAAGGAAAGGAAGCATTTGAAAAAGCAAAAACCAAACAACTAAGCTGTACGGATAATTGTTGTTAAACCTAAGTTGATTAGAAAATGCGTTTATATACACTGATGCCCAAAAAATTGAAACCTTATTTCTATGCCGAGTTAAAGCATTACAGGGAAAATTTTAGCAAGGGAAATTTAGAAAATGCCTGGAATCATCTTGAACGTGCGCACATTCTGGGACAGGCCTATCCTTGGCATCACAGCTACGTTCATTGGAAAATGCTCCTTTTTGGCATTCATATTAAAAGTGGTAAAGAAATTCTCGGGCAAATTCCAAGGCTTCTTGTAGGAGGAGTGAAATCATTCGTTGGTAAAATTCCGGTTGGCAATACTGGTGGTGCAAACATTCCCCCACTAAAGCCCCAACCCATTTCAGATGAGTTACTGTCTATTTTCAAAAAAGCAGGAATAGATAATTATGGGACATAATCACAATCATACATTTAAAAATTATAGGAAAGCTTTTGCTATTGGTATTGGGTTAAATACTCTCTACGTGGCAGTAGAAGCCTTTTATGGCTTTGCAGTCAATTCATCTGCATTACTGGCAGATGCGGGACATAACATGAGCGATGTATTTAGCTTAATCCTTGCCTGGGCTGCTATTTGGATTTCTACAAAGAAACCAAGTGGTAAATACACCTACGGTCTCAGGAAATCCACAATACTGGCATCACTTTTCAATGGCTTGCTCATTGTCATTGCTTCAGGCTTTATTTTATGGGATGCCATTCAAAAGATTCAAAACCCTATCGAAATTCCTGGCAACACCATCATGATTGTAGCCAGCATTGGCCTAATAGTCAATACAGGTACCGCACTAATGTTTATGAAAGGTCAGGATGACCTGAACGTAAAGGGAGCTTTTTTGCACATGGCCGCAGATGCGGGTGTAACCCTAGCGGTGCTGATTGGTGGTTTGGTAATGAAATATACAGGAGCATTTTGGGTTGACCCTGTGCTTAGTTTTCTAATCGTAGGAGTTATCTTGTATGGCACATGGGGCTTGCTTTCAGACTCAGTCAAATTAGCAATTGATGCAGTTCCCGAAAAAATCGACCTGAATGAGGTCAAGCATTTTCTTGAAAAAATTGAATGTGTAGAAGAAGTTCACGACCTGCATATCTGGGCTATGAGTACTACGGAAACAGCATTGACAGCCCATCTCGTAATTCCAAATGGCTGTGAGGACCAGCTACTATATGACATCAGAGAAAAGCTACATGATATGTTTGAGATCACACATACGACTTTGCAAGTAGAGAAAGGGTGGGATGATGATCAGTACAGACCTTACAATAATTAACTAAACCAATTCCACACCCATGTGCCTACAGTAGGTTCATTCCGTTCGCTCGTGCCTCACTCTCTTCATTCACCCACTTCCTGCACCGCACAGCAAGAGTAGCCCGTTATTCCATTCCGCAAAGCTGCATTCCATACCGTGCCACACTTGCTTTTCCCAACGCACACCCCAACGCAGGTAAAGCGGTGTTCGTCAATCGTTCCGTTTTGTTCCGCAAAAACATATCTGCAAGGGTAAAATGAACTCCCTTCGGTCGCCCTTGCATATACCGTTCACTTACCAGTTCGTTTGCGCTCCAGTAGGTGCTCACTCACTGCCGTTCACTTGTTTTGCTTCACACACTCTCTCCTTCCTCACTCGCAGCTATTTCATCCCCCCAAACCCTTTCTAAGGTGTTCGCTATACTCACATTCTATTTAATTGGGGGTCTGCCGCTGCTTATTGTTTTTGCTCGCCTGCGGGTCGCTGCGGGCTGATCGGGCTGTCATGCTTTTTGCTTTCCCCCATGTGCTTTCAGTCGCTTCATTTCAGTCATTCGTTCCTCATTCCTTCAACTCAGCCACTTTCAGCACCGCTCGCAAGAGTAGCTCTTTCACTTCACTACACGAACCAACGTACCGTCATTCCGCAATCTGCCTGCAATTCTCCTCAAATGGGTTTGTACTCCAATCAAAAAATACAAACCCTACCAACGCTATTGCAGGCAGTTATTGCTCCATTCCTTTCCAACAATCGTTTCGTTCCGTTCAGTCGCTACCCTTGCCTTTGCCGTCCCTGATGCAAAAAAACACGCCAGCCCTGCCGTAAACGGTAGGCGTCTGCCGCCCTCATTCTTCGGGCTTTTGCAGCCACCACCCTTGCTCCGCTCGCAGGCGGCTCGCACGCACAGCTACAGGTCTCCATTCCGTTTCTCTCCATTCCGACCTTCCGCTTGGCCAACGCTAGCTCAAGGCTGTTTTACCTGCGTTTCCGCACTACACCACACAGTTTATGATTTAAAATTCCTATTCCTACCTTTACTTTATGGGACAAATTGAAAATACTTTAAAGCAGGTGGAAGATGGAAATATTCCTTCGCCATTTGGTGAAATTCAGTTAGAATTAAATCTTGAGCCTATTTCTCAAGGATCAAGTTCAAAACAAAAATCCAAGTTGAGAACTGCTCTCAAAAATCTTTGTCAACATTATAAATTTCTTTTAAGCGGTGATGTACAAATAGAAATCCAATGGATGGTGAACCAACAATACAGATATGAATATCATAAAGCACCAGACATTGACAACATAATAAAACCTCTTCTTGATTCAATGTGTGGTAAGGAAGGGTTAATTATTGACGATACCCAAGTACAATATATAGGGTCTTATTGGATGGATTGGGCAAATCAGAATCACCAATTAAAAATCACTGTTAAATATTTGGCTGATGATTATGTATTAAAATCAAACCTTATTTTCATTGAATTTGACAAGGGTCTCTGCCTCCCTATAAACCACATTAATTCTAATGAAGCAACGATCATTATCATAGAAGCCCTTCAATCTATGATAGAAAAAAGGAAGGAATTTGATCAAATGGGCTTAGCGTATCATAGTTCTCGAATGGTTTTGCCCACTCAAAGATTTTTTCATAGAAATAAACTGACAGACTACAAGGTTCTTAAGGTCAGAGATTTTATAACAGAGTTAAAATAGAATAAATAATCACTCATACATAAAGCAAAGGTACAGGCGTGCGGATGCGAGAGCTGCAAGGGTTCGCTTCGCCTGTTAGGAAAAAAAATCTCCACCCTACGGGTAGTATTTTTTTCCCACAGCCCTTGCTGCAATCGCACCGTCCTGTAGTGTGAGGGCATTATGTTTAAGTTATTATTCAGAGTCCGTTTCGGCAGCCGGTGGTTGTTGGCGGGCGTTCGCACCTCAGGTCATCCGTTCCATGCAGGCATTCAGCGTTTCGGTATCACCGATTATACGCTACGTGTCTTTTGGTTCGAGTTGTGCCTTTCAGAGCTTCCTTTTTAGGGGGCTCTTTTTTTTACTCGTACAGGGAAAATTTTAAAAAGAGAAAAGCAAAGATAGGCGGGCTCGCACATGCCCACCGCACTTTCGGACAGTCAAGGTCAAGCCCTCCGGGTTTTGAAAAAA
>JAGQYJ010000095.1 GCA_020436145.1 Cyclobacteriaceae bacterium
AAGAAATAAGAGGGCTACTGGCAACACGATTTACAATTCCATCACTCATGAGAAAAGGTTTTTTGGATTAATGGCTTTAAATTCTTTCAAATATTCTGGTTCAAAATAAGCCAGATCTTCAAATTGTTGTTCTTGGTATTTGCGCAAGGCGACTTCTCCAACATTAACTGCTGAGATACTCTCATCCTCTATGAATATGGCATTTTCATTATTACCCAAAAGGGGCTTGCATTTTGAAGCTCCGTTGCCAAAGAACAAAATCTTGTGTTCCGAGAGTTCCTTTGAAAATGAACCTTCCTCAATAACCTTAGCAGAAGAAGGTTGTAAAATAGTCAAATCTTTATCCGCCAGCAGGCAGTACACCTCCATCCTGCGTGCGTCCAGCATAGGGCATAGAAATACATCTTCTGAAATTGTTTTCCTTATTCCTGAGGCCATTGCCTCCAGGGTATTTACGGCAATTAGCGGAATACCCAAAGCATAGCACAGACCCTTAGCTGATGATACACCAATCCGCAAGCCCGTGTACGATCCGGGCCCTGCTGCCACTGCTACTGCTATCAATTCTTTAGAAGAAATGTCCGCATAGGAAAGTAAGTCCTTTATTAAAATGGCGAGTTTTTCTGAGTGCGATTTATCTACATGCAGGGTGGTTTCTGCCAATAACGCCTCTTTGTTGTGCAATGCAACCGAGCATATTTTAGTAGAGGTTTCAATGCTAAGTATCATACCTAATCGGCCTTAAGGTAGGCCTTATACTTGTCTGGGCTTTTAAGAAGGGCCATCGCTTCTTTCACATCATTATCATGCATGACAGAGCTGGCGATTTCTCCCTTTGTAAAATAATATCTGCCTACAATTTCTTCTTCCAACAGCTCTTTGATCTCTGCCTTATAAGTTTGAAGATCTTTCTCCTTGTTATGGACGATTTCCTTTTTCAGGATTTCCAGTTTGTCTTTGATCTTATCAATCGTAGGGTCCTTTTCCTTATTTTCCTCCAGATTGTCTAAAGCTTCTTCCAGCCTGGTTGTATAGTCGTAATTTTTATCATTAAGCCATTCAACAAAACCATTGTACTCCTCATCTGTTAAATTAAAATCTTTAACAGATGGAATGGATTGATTTTCGTAAAAGTACTTATTGGCATAGTTGAAGATGTAAGCCTTGCTTAAAAGACTTACTGTGATAGGTGCAAGGTATTCAGCATCAATTTCCAGATCAGGGGTTATACCTCCTCCGTCATATACGGTCCTTCCATTTTTGGTCTTAAAGGCTACTTTAAGCGAATCGGGTACCTTACCAACACTACCATCAGGATTGCGGTGCGAATAGTCGATGGCCTGTATACACCGGCCACTCGGTATATAGTACTTGGCCGTAGTAACTTTAACCTGGGAGTTGTAGGGCAATTGGCGAGTTGTCTGAACCAAACCCTTACCAAAGGTTTTTCTTCCGATTAAAACGGCCCTGTCATAGTCCTGCAACGTGCCGGAAACTATTTCCGAAGCGGAAGCACTACCGCTACTTGTAATCACAACCAAAGGTATTTTTATATCTGTGGGTTGGTCAAGGGTTTTATACTGCTGGGTCCAGTCTTCCTGTTTACCACGGGTTTCCACCACAAGTTTTCCTTTCGGGATAAACACATTACAGATATTTACTGCTTCAAAGAGAAGACCGCCAGGGTTTTCTCTAATGTCCAGAATTATGCTTTCAGCTCCTTTGTTCTTAAGCGATCTTAAAGCATCTTTCACTTCCTTGCCCGCATTCGTGGTAAAATCCGTTAGTTTAATATAGCCTATGTTATCATCAACCATTCCATAGTAAGGAACATTGTCCAACACAATAGTGGATCTTGTTATGGTGTAGTCTTTAACTTCTTCGTTTCGTTTGATTTTCAGTTTCACTTTAGTGCCAGGCTTGCCCTTTAAAAGTGAACTGACAGTTTCCGTGTCCTTACCCTGAACATTGGTTGTATCCACCATTAATATTTCATCTCCTATTTTCAATCCTGCTTTTTCTGCCGGGAATCCCTCATTAGGCATAGTTATGATTACTTTACCATCTATAACACCTATAAGAGAACCAATACCGGCATATTCGCCAGTAGTAAGGGTACGATAATCATCAGCATCTTCCTCAGGTATGTAATTGGTATAGGGATCGAGCGATTCCAGCATGGCATTTATGCCAATCTCAATAGATTTTTTAGGATCCACCTCATCTACATAAAAGGCATTTACCTCTTTAAAAAGCGTGGCGAAAATGTCAAGGTTCCTGGCTATTTCAAAGTATTTATTATCAGGCACTGTCAGTGCAAGAACAATTCCAAGGGCGCCAATTACAACAACCGGACGTATGGTTTTATTCAACGCTTTTCTCCACATAGCTATTTAAACGATTGAGTGATTCTTTTATTTGATGGGCAATAGTTTGATAGTTTACCACTTCTTTGGACGTATAAATATACGCAATACTTAGCACGTTAGGTTCCGTCAGCAGTAAATGCTTATGTAAGCGGTAAGCTTCCCTCATCCTTCTTTTCAGTAAATTTCTGTCAACGGCTCGTTTAAAACTTTTTTTAGGAACCGAAAAAAGTACCTGGTGGGTGTTTGAATGGAGGGAAGGTAGAACTACAACCTTAAGTGGGTACAAATAAAAATAGGAGCCATTTTTAAATAGCTCCTCTATATTTTTTTTACCTGAAAGCCGCTCGGATTTCTTGAAGGTTTGCTTTACTATTTTTTCAAATTTCTTCATTTGAAAAAATACACAACCAGCAGATAAGGCAAATTATTTTTTATGCCTCTTTTCGCTAGAAACAGTAAGCTTTTTTCTTCCCTTAGCTCTTCTGCTAGCCAATACCGATTGACCACTTGCAGATTCCATACGGCTACGGAAACCGTGCTTATTTCTTCTTTTCCTTTCCGAAGGTTGGTATGTTCTTTTCATTTTACTTCTGTAATTCGAATTATCTAAACAGGGCTGCAAAGATAGAGATTAATCCAAATATTGCAAACCTTGTTCACAAATGATATTTTAAATTATTCGGTTTTAAATAAGCTATCGTCTATTTCCTTATTTATTTCAACAGATTTTACTTTCGCTTCCATTGTCATAGGCCCTCCAAGCGGAATAATTACTGTGTGAGGCATCATAATTCCACTTTCTTCTGCATAGTCTTTGAAATCGATATTTTGCGCTACTTCCCCCTGCGGAGTTGATGTAAACCTTACTTCTCTTACTTTATAACCTGTTTTAGTACTGAAGTATGAAGTTGATTTTGTGCCTGAAGGAAAAACAACCTCAACAGCATAGGCGTATTCATCACCAACTTTTTCAACTGCGCCAAGTTTTATGGCAACTTTCCTTTGAGCATACTCAAGTTCAGGGAAAAAGGGTGCATTGATGGAAGCATCTTGCACGTCTTTATCTGTGGCATCCATTTTATTCCCCTGTTGGTAAACAGCAAGCGATTTACCATCGTACACACGTTTACTAAGCTCCATCACTCCACCCATGGTAACAAGCGCCAATGATTTACCAGGTCCATTTTTCATATTTGTGATCATAAGCTTTTGACCCTGGATTTCTGCTTCACTTACTATTTTGGTAGATCTAATTCCTTGCAGGGCATCTACACCTCCAATGGCATCAATGTAGGTTTCAATAACTTTTTTGGCAGTTAACCCTTCAGGTATTGAGGGGGCATCTCCCGGGGTATATTCATTACCATAAATATCAAAATATTTAACCTCTCCAAATTGAGCCAGTTTATCTGCAATTTCAGAAGCCTTGCCCACTACCGTAAAATAAGCATGTTCCGGCTGAATATATTTTTGAGCAGTTGCCTTGACATCCTCTGCTGTTACGGCCTGTACATTCTTCAAATAATTGGTATAATAATCTTCCGGTAAATTGTAACGCGCAGTGTTAATCGCAAACCTGGCTATAGTTTGGGGGTTCTCCAGGGAGCGCGCAAAACTGCCTGCAATTGAGCTTTTTGCCTGAGATAACTCCTCTTCTGATACATTTTCTTCACGAATTCGATCAAGTTCGTAAATAAATTGGAAGAAAGCGCTGTCAGTAACTTCATTCCGCACACTGGCTGAGGCACTAAAGTCACCAACTAATTCGTCACTATTTAATGAAGAACGGGCACCATAGGTATAAGCTTTATCTTCTCTAAGATTTTGCATAAGTCTTGAGGAAAAACCGCCCCCTAAAATTTGATTCAATACCCTAGCTCTAATTACATCAGGTGTGCCTATTTTTAGATCAACAGGATAAGCAATATCAATTACAGATTGTACTGCAGATGGCTTGTCTGCCAGAGCTACAAACGTTTTTTCGGGTGCGGAAGGTGTTTCATAAGCAGGTTTTGGAACATCTCCTTTTTCCCACTTGTCAAAATATTTCTTTACGAGCTTTTGAGCATCTTTTTTGTTGATATCACCCACGATAGCCAGATAAGCAATATTGGGTTTAAAGTAGATATTATAATAGTTTTTGATATCGTCAATTGAAATATTTTCTACGGTTTCCTCAGTGGTAAGCTCACCATACGGGTGGTTTTTACCATATGTTAAGGCTGTAGCAACATTATCGGAAATACTATTAGGGTCATCTTTTTCTGCCGCAAGTCCGGAAAGTGATTGTGTTTTAATTTTGTTAAGTTCTTCAACCGGAAATACAGGATTGAAAAGAACATCGGTCATGAGTTGGAGCAGTTTGTCCTGATGTTTGGTAAGGGATGCTCCGTAAACTGAATTTGCACTGGCACTTAGCGATGCGCCAATAAAATCAATTTCCTCATCCAATTGGTCTTTCGTACGCGTAGTTGTTCCTCTTCGAAGCATGTCACCTACCATACCAACATAGCCTGCTTTGTCGCCTTCCATTATGGGTTCATGGTCAAATACTATACTGAATGCTACCCGTGGTATTTTATGATTTTCGACAACAAAAACCTTTAGCCCGTTCTTAAGTTCAAAAGTTTCCGGCTTGCCAATATTAATTATTGGTGCCGGACCGGGTTCTGGTGCCTTTGTTCTGTCAACTTGAGCATATGAACTTCCTGCTGAAGTTATTACTAGTATGTATATAAGTATTTTTTTCATTTTATTCCTTTTTTGTATCCACAAGTGCTTACTTGTTTTCTTTATCTATAGCCGAATTATCAGGTTTTTGTTGTGCGGATTTGGGTAAATAGTATAGCACCACACGGTTATCTTTGTTAAGGTACTTTTTAGCCACAGCCATTATATCTTCCCTGGTAACTCTTTTATACCGCTCAAGCTCAGTATTAACAAGGTTGGCATCTCCAAAGTATACATGGTAATCTGCAAGGCTTTCAGCAATACCTCTTCCTGTGGAATTACTCGAAACAAAATCATTTTCTATTTGATTTTGTAATTTTTGATACTCTGCCTCACTGATTAATTCTGTTTTTACTTTATCAATTTCGCGTTCCATTGATGTCTCTAAATCTTCCGGAGATTTGCCCAAATTGGCGAGCCCTATGGTTATAAAAAGCCCTCCATTTTCTAATGAGTAAGGGAATGCAAACACTTGCATTGCAACTTGTTCCTTATCTACAAGCTCTTTGTAAAGTCTTGCACTTTGCCCGCCTGATAGCAAGGTGGTTAACAATTGCAAGGCATAATAATCATCAGTTCCTTGTTTTGGCATTCGATACCCATACATTACAGCGGGCAATTGAACATTGTCAAAAACAGTTTCGCGAACCTCACCTCCTAAATCCGGAGCAGTGATTGCAGGGCGAGGTATTTCTTTGGTTCCCTTGGGTATACTTGCAAAGTATTTTTTGATCCATTCTTTTGTCTGATTAATATCTATATCGCCTGCGATAGAAAGGGTTGCATTATTAGGCACATAGAAGGTTTTATAAAAGTCTTTGAAATCCTGATCAGTAGCAGCATCTATATCTACAAATGAGCCGATGGGGGTCCATTCGTAGTTTGTACCTTTATAGGCTGCTCTAAATATTTTTTCCTGAAAACTCATGTAAGGTTGGTTATCAATTCTTAATCGTTTTTCTTCTTTTACCACCTCTTTTTGAGTAGCAATACCGGTTGAATCAATCTTAGCATGGAGCATTCTTTCCGATTCCAGCCATAGCCCCAGTTCCAGTTGGTTGGAAGGCAAAAGATCATAATAGTATGTTCTATCAAATGTGGTATTGGCATTATTAACACCACCAGCGTTTGTTATATATTTATCAAACTCGCCTCGGTCAATATTTTCAGAACCTTCAAACATAAGGTGTTCAAAGAAGTGAGCGAAGCCCGTTCTGCCTTCTGGTTCATTTTTGGAACCAACATGATACAAAACGGAGACCGTTACAATAGGTGTTGAATTATCCTGGTGAAGTATTACGTGTAACCCGTTTTCAAGGTCGTATTCTTCAAACTTAATGCGCCCTTCCTGGGCAAAAGCACTTCCGGCAGATATCAAAAAACATAATATCCAAAACATTCGATTGTTCATAATCTTTGATTCAATTAATGTGAGGAGGCAATCTTACTAAGAAAGGATAAATAAACGCGATGATTTTTGATGAAAGGAAATAAAAAAAGCAACTCGTTTGAGTTGCTTCTGAAAATTCATTACCGGGCTTATAAAACAAGCCTCTTCATAATATCTTCCACATGCCCATTTTCCAACCGTGGTCCAAATTTGGATACCACTTTAGAAGCAGCAAGGCTTGCAATTTTACCGGCATCAGCACAGCTATGGCCATTGGTTATGCCATACAAAAATGCACCGGCAAACATATCGCCTGCTCCGTTGCTGTCAATAGCTTGTACGTTATACGATTCGATATCGATAAAAGTGTCACCATCAAATATCATTGCCCCGTTCTTGCCAAGAGTAATGGCAAATCGTTTGGCAATGTACTTAAGCTTTTCTCTTGCCTCCAGCAAGTTGTCGGTTTCGGTAAACTGCATGGCCTCTTCTTCATTACAAAATAGAAGATCTACCCCATGGCCAATTACTTCATTGAAGCCTTCCCTAAATGCCGCTACAATAGCAGGATCTGAAAGGGTAAGACTGGTTTTAACACCATGTTTTTCGGCCAAATCTTTCGTGTGTTTCATGGCATCCTTACCGTTTCCGGAAGTGACCAGGTAGCCTTCTATGTAAACGTAGTCTGAAGATTTAATAGCATCTTCATCAACCGCTGAAATATCAAGACTGGAAGTAATACCCAAAAAGGTATTCATGGTACGGTCAGCATCCGGGGTCACCATTACGAGACATTTGCCGGTTATCCCATCTTCCAAAATGGAAGGGTGAAGATTGGATTCAAGGCCCACTTCGTGCAGGTCCTTAAGGTAAAAGTGCCCATAGTCATCATTAGCTACCTTGCAGGCATAGTAACCTTTGCCACCAAACTGGCTTAATGCAATCAATGTGTTTGCGGCAGAACCTCCTCCCTGCTTTTTAACCCGCTCCCCATTTATGGCCGTTACAAGGGAAGATTGTCTTCTCTCATCCACCAGGGTCATCACACCTTTTTCCACACCGTGAGTTTTGAAAAAGTGGTCCTCCACTTCAAACTCAATATCTACAAGGGCATTTCCTATGCCAAACACATTATATTTTTTCATCTCGGAAGTATCAAATTGCTCTGCAAAAATAATAATTAAATAGGTGCTTAAAACAAGTGCCTTATCTTTTGTTGAGAGTGTATATTTGAGAAATGTATGCCATTGTAGATATAGAAACCAATGGAGGCAGTCTTCGCAATTCTAAGATTACAGAAATTGCTATTTTCCTGCACGATGGAGAAAAGGTGATAGATTCTTTTGTATCGCTTGTTGACCCTGAATGTCATATTCCGGATTATATTACCCAGCTTACCGGTATAAGTAACGATATGGTGGTGGGGGCCCCTAAATTTTATGAGGTAGCTAAAAGAGTTGTGGAGCTTACAGAAGAGGCCGTATTTGTCGCTCACTCGGTCAATTTTGATTACAGTATTATCAGGAGCGAATTCAGAAAACTTGGTTACGATTTTAAGCGCGAAAAACTTTGTACGGTAAAGTTGAGCCGAAAGCTAATACCACTTCAGCCTTCTTATAGCTTAGGGAACCTGTGCGAAAATCTTGGAATTGAAATTAATGGCAGGCACAGAGCTGGAGGCGATGCTCAGGCAACGGTTGAGTTATTTGAAAGGTTATTAGAACTGGACGGGAAGAAAATAACTTTTGGAAATATAACCCCCGGGGGACCCCAATTTGATAACCCTAACATAAGTGCAGAACAAATTGAAATGCTCCCGCAGGAAGCAGGAGTTTATTATTTCTTTAACAGCAACCGTGAGTTGATCTACGTAGGTAAAAGCAAGAATATACGCAAGCGGGTAATGAGCCACATGCTCAACAGCCAGACGAAAAAGGGGCTGGCCATGCGCAAAGAAATTGCTGATATTGATTTTGAGGTGACTGGGAGTGAGTTAATTGCCTTGCTCAAGGAATCAGATGAAATTAAACAGAAAAAGCCCTTTTTCAATAGCGCACAGAAGCGAACTTATTTTCAATATGGCTTGTTTTCCGACCAACAAATTGACGGGTATATTCGTCTTGAGCTTAGAAAGATAAAAGAAAGCTCTCTTCCACTAACATCTTACGCTTCCAGAAAAGAAGGAATTGAACACTTGTATTGGCTGAATGAACAATATAATCTATGCCTTACTATGACCGGGTTGAATAAAAGCAGTGGTGCATGTTTTCACTACAAAATAAAGCAGTGCAAAGGGGCTTGTTTGGGTAAGGAGGAGCCGGAGGCGTATAATGAACGTGTTATGAATGCACTTAGCTCGTTTCGTTTTAAGGTGCAGAATGTATTTGTGGTTGATCAGGGACGTAGCATAAATGAGCGGGCTGTGGTACAGGTAAAAAATGGCCGATACACAGGTTTTGGGTTTGCTCCGTTACATCTTGTGAATAAGGACATTGAAACACTGCACGGGGTTATTGAACCATATAATAACAACCGGGATGTGCAACATATTTTAAGCACATTTATTAATAAAGGCATGTACGAACGACTAATTGAGTACTAATGAAAAATTTGAGTTTGGTTACGCTGGTAATGCTATTACTTATATTCACAGGTTGTTCGTACGAAGAACCTGTTACATTTATTCGCTTGCAGGAAGTAAAAATTAATGGAATTGATGAGGGAGATTTACTGCTTTCTACCAAAGCAGTGTTTATGAACCCTAATAATGTTAGAGGCAAGATAAAAAAAGTTGAAATTGCTGTGGTGCATAGGGGAGACACATTGGCTATAGTGCGCCAAACCGGGAAGCAAAGAATCCCTGCTAATAATCAGTTTTATGTGCCTCTTTCGTTGAAAATATCCATTAATAGATTACAAAAGGGCCTGCTAAGCAATCTCTCGAACCTTATAACCAGGAGAACTGTAGAACTTGATTTCAAAGGAAGTATAAAAGTGTCTTCCTGGGGAGTAAACCAGAAAGTGCCGGTCGATTATTCAGAGAAAATCAAATTTTAGGGAATAATCAGGGTTGCTTGCTCAAACAAAAAAACGGGGAACAATACCGGTCAAAGAATCAGTAACCGAGGCGTATGCCTGGCTACTGATTTCCAATACTTTTTGGTAATCAGGCCCAAGTCCCACAAACATCAAAATCATAAGCAGGGCTGCAAGTGATGAAACCAGCCCCAAACCAATGATTGCGATGTTCATAAGCCGGGGATTAAAAGACATAGGTAATTGTTGAAAAGTAGTTTTATGTCGACCTTTTGACCTTGAAAGCATTTGTTTGACCGTGTTGTGTTATCTATTAGATGCCATGCACTGAACAAAAGTTGCACATTTGCGTTAAATTTTTTCAGATATTTTTATGAGTGGTATAATCAGTAGTTGCTAATTGATACTAAGCAGATTAACTTCAATCTATGGAAAACTTTAACGGAATACTTGACTTTCTGAAAAAGCTCAAAAAGAACAACGACAGAGAGTGGTTTAATGATAATAAGAAAGAATTTGAAAGCGCGCGCGATCAGTTTATTGGGTTTCTTGGCTACCTGATAGGCCAAATAGAGATGTTTGATAAAAATATTGTAGGAGTGGACCCGAAGAAAAGTATGTATCGTATTTACAGGGACACACGGTTTAGTAAAGACAAAACCCCGTATAAATCGCACTTTGGCGGGTATATATGTGCAGGAGGCAGAGCCAGCGGTAACCCCGGCTACTATGTACACATTGAACCGGATGGCAATTCCATTATTGGCGGGGGCCTGTACCACCCGATGCCCGATGTGCTGGCGAAGGTGCGGCAGGAGATTGATTACAATGGGGGTAAGCTTATGGAGATCATGAACAATGACTCTTTTAAAAAGCGAT
>JAGQYJ010000096.1 GCA_020436145.1 Cyclobacteriaceae bacterium
TTCAGATTAGCAGCTGGGTGATCTAAATTTGTTACGATAAATTCCTTTAATACACTCAAAGCATATTCATCCGAAGTGGTTTCTATAATTGGAGCAATATCCTTATATTTTACACTTTGTGTGTATCCTCCAATGGAAAACATCAAAGCCATTATGAAGATGATATACTTCATAGAATATCAAGTATTTTAAGTTCTACTCTTCTGTTTTTTGCACGGTTTTCATCCGTATCATTCGCCACCAGAGGCGATTCCTCTCCAAATCCTTTAGCCACAAATCTTGAAGAAGGTATTTGGTTATCTATTAAATAGTTTACCACACTTTTAGCCCTGTTATCAGACAATATCTTATTGTACTGGGCCGATCCCACATCATCTGTAAAAGCATCAATTTCTACGACAAGGCCCGGGTTTTCTTCCATTAACTTAACTACTCGTTGCAATTCGGTGAATGATTCTTCGGATAACTGGTAGGCGTTTGATTCAAAATTGATATTCCTTAAGGTAAGCTTGGCGTTTTTTTCCAGTTTGGTGATTTGCATATTCACCTTAACTTCAGGTGCCACTTTTTTATCTGTTTCCGTAAGGTCAACAACAGTGGAGTTAAATGCGTACCCGCTGCTGCTTGTAGATTCAATCTCATACCTGTCACCTGCCCGTAATGCAACATATTCATTGCCATACGCTTCTATTACCTCATCCCTCGATTTGTTCCTGATAATTATCTTTGATCGGATTTTACTGTTGTTCTTAATATCTGCCACGTCAAGAAACACCCGAACTTTTTCAGGCTGCAATTCCATATCCTTTTCATAGCCACGATAAATTACAAGTCCCGTCAGATCCAATGAATAGGAAGCCTCTTTAAAGTTAGGTGCCGTAACTACTACATCATATGGTTGCCCAAGAGGTAAATCCAATACCACACGACCATCCAACTTATTCGTTTTAACCTCCTGAAAGAAGGAATTGCTTCCTCTCTGTTTAACTTTTACTGCAGATTCCAGCGCCTCAAAAAGTTCGGTATCGCTTACCGTTAATGTAAGCTTAGCCGACCTGAACAACTGAATATCAAGATTGAACTCTTCATATTTTTTCGTGTTACTTAAATCGTATTCTGCTGCATAGCTGGAATAACCATCCGATTTAAACTCCACATTGTAATTGCGGCCTGCGGCCAATACTATAGCGTACTTCCCATCTGAAGCATTGCTTTTCGCCCTTAGTACCTCTTTGGTGGTTCGGGCATCTCTTACAATTATTTCTGTTTCAACCCCTTGTTCACTGTCTTTATCGGTAATGGTTCCTGTAACCACATTATTTACAAACTGGCGAAGATTCTCAGGAATCTCCACTGTGTAAATATCTTTGGAAGCATACACAAAATACATAATATCGCCTGCTGCTGAAATGCACGAATGCTGATCGCTTTCAGATGTATTTACATACGAAAGATTTACAGGGAAACTCCAGTCACCCAGCACGGTTTTTTGTGATTGGAAAAGATCATAATCCAATTTCTCTTCGGACCGGATAGCTGAAAAGATAAGTGTGCGATTATCTGCCATTATCCTGGGTGCTTTTGAGGAATACAGGTTTATTGGCAATGGAAGCTCTTTGGGAGTTGACCACACTCCTTCATTGCTTTTGTGAGATTCACAAATGGTATATGCAAATGATAAATTCTTTCGAACGGTCTTATTGTCAATTTCATCCAGGGGTTTCTCTTTCACAAAATATAGCGTTTTCAAATCGGGAGATATGGAAGGAAACCCTTCATATCCGGGAGAATTAACCGCTTCTCCCAGATTAACCGGTTCACTCCATCCATCTGCCTCTCGTGTTGAATAGTAGATATCCTCCCTCCCAAAACCGGAATTGAATGTGGCAAAAAACAGCAACAAGTTGCCGTCAAAGCTTAAGGAAGGGCCACCAATTAAATCATTGGATGATCCGTAATTGTTGATTTTATCCAATGAAACAGGTTGTGACCATACGCCATCTTTTCCTAGCTTGGATTCATACAGTTTGTAGCTCGCTCCATCCGACCTGTTTGATTGAAAAATCATGGTTTTACCATCTGCACTAATGGTCGGTGCGTATTCCACATAGTCGGGCGTGTTCAGCCCTTTGGCAGGCACCTGATTCACTAGACTGTCCTGGGCTTGCACATGTATAACCATCGTCATTAAAAAAATGCCAGTTGCTATGGTTTTTAAAAATGTGATCATACACCTATCATAATAAAAGCGCCCCAGTAATATGGAGAGCTATATTCTTTTTGCATTTCAATTTGAGCCTTTTGCAAGGCTTCATGTTTATCCATTCCATTTAGCCAATACCCATAAAACAACGACATTAGCTTTTGCGTGGCGGTATCATCTACTTTCCATAAACTCATTATTAATGTTTTTGCTCCGGCTACAATAAATGCACGTTGCAACCCATACACACCTTCTCCGTTTTGTACGTCTCCTAAAGCCGTTTCACAGGCAGAAAGCACAACCAATTCGGTGTTCTCCAGGCTCATGTTCATTACCTCGTAAGCTGTAAGTACACCATTATTATTTTCTGAGGAATTTCCTGAACCAGCACCTGCCAAAAGTAAACCCGATCTGAAAAGCGGATTTTCAAGAAAATCTCTTTCCCCTGCGTTTTCAGTTAAGAAGAATCCATGTGCAGCTATATGCAGAAGCTTAGGTGAGGCTTTAAGCACATTACTTTTTGTAGCTTCCTTTTCTTCCTTCAACTGAACCTGCCACCCTTTGTCGCTCATCAATTGGCCAATATACTCTACCTCCTTCCTGGTACCGGGAAGAGAGGCAATGGCATCAAAACTGAAGCTCCTTTGAAGGTCATCGGTGCTGGCTATTTGATTATTCGGGTAAAACGGGTCGGCAACCAATACTGCCTGATTGTTCACCATAGCTTTCTTTTTTTCCAATAGGTCACGCGTGGAGCTAAGGTATTGTACATTAAGCTCCATGTTTAAATAGATATTCTTTTCTGTATCGAATAATGAATTGACGTTAACCTTATTGAAAACCCCATCTGGAGATAAGAACACTGTACTGAAATTACCTGTCAGGGAAGTAAGCGGCTTCCAGAATGCCGCATAGCTGTAGTTATCATCCCGCTTAAAACGTACGGAGTTATTGTAAGCATGAATATATCTTCCTTCCAGGGTATTCCCATTTTTAAATATAACAAGTTCTGGCTTTGCAAATTTAGGGCTGACAGCAAGCGCAATATATGTAACCGAATCAATATCGTTGTCGTTTGCATTCCGCTCAATTCGCATAAGTTCCACAGCTATCTGATCATCTGATAATTGATTGCGAACATCTTGCCAGGCCACGGCCTTTTTATCGAATTCATCAGCAAATAGCTGGGAGCTGGCCGATAATTGTTTTTCTTTTTCATTGGCCAACTCCTCCAATTGTTCCAGGTTAATATTCTCGTCCTCAAGTTTGGACTTGCTGTAGGTATAGTAAGTCGCCAGTTGTTCCTTTAGCGATCTCCATTCATTGAAGTCATTTATCAATTGGTTATCTCCACTGGTCAGGATTCTATTCCTTGTTTTGTTAACCGAATTAAGCAAAATAGCCTTTGTAGCAACCTGAATATTGTAAAGCTGCTCAAGTACTGATTCATCATTTTTATAATTCACATAGTATTCCAGCAAAAACTCCTTATACCTGTTAAATACAGGTGTTATTTTTTTGTAAAAGGCTGTCTTTTCTTTCTCGCTCAAAGAAGGAAAATACTTAACAATTTGCTGAAGGTACAATTGTGCAACATGATCAAAATCCGTTTTGGCTTTATCGTACTTCTGCATTTGCTGGTACAGCACTGCCCTGCTGTACAAACCTGCCGTATAGGAGGGATGATTTTCCTGGTAGAGTTTTGACCTCACCCGCATAACTTCATTCAACAGGCTATCGGCTAACTCATAATCCTTATTGTCTTCGGCCAGCACTGCCAGATTATGGAGCGTATTGGCATAGGATGGATGATCCGTACCCAGGCTGGCCCTTTGAATAACAAGTGCTTGTTGAAATAACTTTTCAGCTTGAGCATTATTCCCGGCTTTTTGGAGCTGCGAAGCATAGTTATGAAGTGAAATTGCATAATTGGGGCTTTCAGAACCATATATCTTACGATTGCTTTCGACTGTTTCCGAAAGCAATTTCAGCGCCTTATCATTTTCTCCTTTCAAACTATAGAGGGTTGCCAGGTTCTCCTCGGTAAGAACATAATCTGATGGGCTTGAAGTGCTCGAATTTTGGTATATAGTTAAGGCCTTTTCAAACTGTTTTTCTGCTTCTTCCAGCCTTCCCATTGACTGATACAGGATACCTAAATTATTCAAAATGCCAGCATAACCGGCAGTGCTGGCTCCCCCATTGCCTTCAACTAATTTTAACACTTGCTTAAACAAGGGTTCGGAAGCTTCATATTCTCCCTTGTCTTTTAACAAACTAGCCTTACGCAGCAATATATCCGCATACTGATTACTGTTTTCTCCATAGGTGGAGGCAGCAAGTTTAAGTGCCTTGTCGTACAGGGTTTCTGCCTGTGCTAAGTTTCCTTTGGAATGGTAGAGACTCCCGGCATTTTGTAAAAAAATAAATTGTAATGCAGGATCGCTGGATTGAAGTGTACTTTCAATTTCATTCAGTACACGCTCAGCTTCACCAAAATTGCCCGATGCCTGCAACAAGGAAACATAATTGAAGGCAGTATTATTATACAGTTGTGCATTGGTTGAAAAGGAGATTTTGGCCAGTGCCTTTTTGTAGTTCTCACCTGCAGCATCATAATTAGCAATGGATTGGTAAAAACCAGCAAGGTCGTTGTACAGGCCTGCTACTTCCGTTTCACGCCAGGACTGTTCCCCAGACATGTCCACATCCGATATTATTTCTTTTGCTTTGGCATTTTGACCCTCTGTTACCAATAACCTGGCATAACCCACTCGTGCCTTCTGCAAAATGGATGAATTAGCAGGAGCCGTATCAAATGCTTCCTGGTAATGCCTTTTAGCCACTTCGGTATTGCCCATTAATCGATTGGCTACGGCAGCATTATAGCTCACATTACTTAAAGCCATATAGTCAACAGGCTTTGTATTTCTAATGCTCTCTAAAGCTTTATCAAACAAAGCTGTTGCTTCTGCATAGTTACCTCCATTAAGTAAAACGGTTGCCTGATTAGCCATCAACAGGGCAGCCTCGCTCGTTCCTTCACCAACAACAGAACCTGTTTCTTTGAGTAGCTCTTCGGCTTCTGAATGCTTTCCTTGCCTTTCCAGATTGTCGGCAAGCAATCTGGTATTGGTCACCAATAATTTCCCGGATTCAATGGTCTTTAACCTTTCCCTTGCTTCTCTCAGATAATCCTCTCCCTTGCCGTACTGCTTAAGTTCGGTTTCGGCCTTTCCAAGTTCGTTCAGAGCATCCAGAACCACAGGTTGAGTATCATACTCCGGTGGATAGTTGTCCAACATTAACTCAAAATATGGAATCGCTTTTTGATAATGTTTTAGGCTATTGGTTACTTTTCCGTAGGAGTAACAAAAAGAAAGGTATTCGGCAGGCAGCTCTTCACTCTGTTCCAGTTCAGCAAACGATTTTTCAAACAAAGTTTCACTTTCTTGAAGATTGCCACCACCATACATGGCGTCAGCCAGATGAGCCGTTTTTATGGCCATACCAAAGGGATCATAGTCCGTTTTTAGTGCAGCCATTCGAAGCGCTTCCTGAAGCACCAAAATGGCAGAGTCGTACTGCTGATTACCAGAATACAAAACTCCAAGATTGTCCAGGGCATCAATATAAGTGGATTCGTCCACTGTGCTTGCTATTCTCCAGGAGTTGACTTCTTTGCGGGCATAATTTATTCCTATGGGCAGATTATTAAGATCATAGCAAACAACGGAAAGTTGACGAAGAATAGCCCTGTAATTGTTATGGTCTGTAGCATACTGCTTACTGTAAAGTGCCTCACTTCTTTTCGCCTCCTCAAATGCCTTTGCTGAATTGCCTGAATTATAGAGTTCAACCGAATTGTTATATGCTGTTAGCCATTCCTGTGCCTTTATATTGGGAGAGAACAAGAACAAAATCAAAAAGGCGACAGTAAATACAAAAACTGTACGAACAAAAGAATTCCTTCTTAAAACAGGTATAGGGTTGTTGAGCATTAAAGGACCAAATTACGAGCCAAGATTAAATATAACAAAAGCTCAAAGTAATTCAGAACTTATAGCTAAGAGGATTGGGCCTTTTTATAAAAATACAGGTTTCCCTTTCCAAAGATTTTCCAATTCTGGAGGTCCGCCAAAGTATTGTCCCATAAAACCGTTCATCTCATCCAACGTCTTGTTAGACATAAGTTCCGATATCTCATCCATAGCCTTGCCACCTATGACATAAGGCATTGTAGTTGCCACCATTTTACCTCCTCTGAAATGTCCAAACATCATATACTCACCCATATCATCGATGGCCTCTCCTGTAATTGAACACTTCGATAAGACTTCATCTATAGGTCCACCTTCGCCTATCTGGAACTCCTGCACTTTCTGCATAAAATTCTCGTGTTGCAAAAAGTAGTTTTGCATATTTTGCTGCGACTCCTCTGACATCGATTTCTGCATTTTTTCTGCACATTCACTACACATGGCATATTCAAAAACCACATCCTTTACCTTGAACTCAACATGATTCTTGATAGCTTTTTCTACAAAATAGTCCCTAGTGCCAAGTGTAAGGTCTGTTCCGCAGACCAGGCATTCTTTAAATGGTTCGTTGCTGTCAAAAGGATAATAAACCGGTGGTATGTCAATAAGATTTGGTTGCATAGGTATCAAAAATAAAACTCTTCGTTCACAAACGGGATAAGTGCCAAAACAAGTGCTTGTTCATAATAGGTTGTTCTATCCAGAACTCCATGCGTTAACAACCCCACAGAACCCTGCTTTCTTTTAGAATCTGATTGCCCAAATACAATATCATCCGCTTCGCCTAACTCCACTCCCTGATGCACCAGTTCACTTACCTTATGGGGAAGGAAAAATGATCCTGTTCTTCCCAAGCTCTTTTTCCCATGATGCAAAATAACGATCCAGGCAAATGCTTCAAGTTGATCCTCCCTTTCGGCAACTCCACCTTCAATTCCTACCCAGTAATCTCCATCAATTAACTGGGCATTTTGAGCACGAGTTGAAGCGCCTAAAAGTGTCTCGTGCTCTCCCACGGGCTGATCAGGCACTCCTGATTCCACCTCTATTCCTTCCAATTCAAATGTTTCGTTAGGAAAAACTTTTTGGAACGCTCGCTTTGTACTCTCAATTTTTACCGGGTTTCCGGAAGCAACAATTATCTTCTTCATTTAATATCCAATCTGGATGCAAAATATCAAATATTCAGATACAGACCATCTGCTTTTACCTCAACCTTAAATATCTTTAAATCCGGGCATCGTCTGGATGACTCTGTCCCCGTTTCCAGATCAAACCGGTATTCATGCAGGGGGCAAATAATCTGGTTAAACGCATTGAGGCTACCCTTGTGCAAAGATTCCTTCATATGTGGACAAAGTGCCTCCGCAACAGTAAACTCATTTTTTGTGTGGATAATAACATACTCATTCTCTTTAATAAATAGTTTCTTAATAGTACCCTCAGGTACCGCTTTCTGAGCCGTTTGTATTGTTTCAAAAAGTTTAATGTGCATTATTGAAGTAATGAAATAGCTGTATCAGATCTTTTGCATTGCTAATGTTAAGGTGATTTTCATAACTAAAATTTTGAATTTCCTTTTTATCCACTTTAAACAGTTTGCCTATACTCGATTTGTTCAACCGAAATTCATTCCAGGCACCCGAATCCCAAACATAAAATACTATAGAAATATTGACAGGAGCCTCTGGCTTAGGGACAAAACGAAATTCATCTGTTTTTACAATTTGAGAAGATGGAACTTCATTAACTTCCAAATACTTTGCTAAGACATACTTGCCAGAGCTCAATACTTCGAGCATTTTTTGCTCACCGTCAAGCTCTCCTTTTATTAATACATACCCTGAGTTTTCCCCGGTGTGGATCAGAGCCCCGGCCAACCCCATTGGATACACCGTTAGTGGTTTATCATGAATGATCACTTCAATTGCATTCCCATACCTGTCAAAATTCAGGCTGTCGTATGCGTTAGAGGTATTGTTTGCGTAGTAGAGTTTTCCCTTTGCCCAGTGGGACATTAAGTACTGGTTATTGCCTGAAACAAATTGTAATTTAAACCCCGATTCAAGGGTTATTGGCTGGCTACCCGCTTGATTAATGGTAACCTCCTGTCCAAAAACAAGTGAGCTAAGGGTAATAAAAACAAACGTCCATTTAATCATCTGTTCCACAATTGAATTGCCCGGTACCAATGGGTGAACCATCGGGTGGAGAAAGCACTTCTTTATGCTCCCACTCTTCCGGATCTTCAAAAAACTTATTCAGCTTATGAATTGTGTACGTTAAAGCTGCTGTTTCGTTTTCCCCTTTTGCAGAAGACAGGGCCTTTTGCACTTCTTTTTCCAGAATCTTAAGCTTGTTCCATGTTATGGCACTGGTTTGGAAAGAAGCCTCTTTGCTCACTGCCAGTTGCATCATTTGGTCAAGAGTTACGGCATTTATGGCATGCTGTACTTCTCTTTCCAATCCTTTTGCATGTGACGCCCAAATCGTTGAATGAAGTAATTCATCAATTACATAGCCAAGCCCGGGTTGCTCGTTGTTCCTGGCATGATGCTCCACGAGTCGATTGGCTCGAGCCGGATTGAGCAGTAAGGAAACAGTCATTTCAGCAGATGATTCCGCAACGCTCACAGGATCAAACGTTAGCCCCGTTTTGCTTTTGATGTTTTCACGGGTTCGGTAATAGCCCAGGGGGCGGGGTGGCAACTCTCTTAGAAGTGATTCCGGTAAGGTAAGTGCGTTGGCATCCAGTGTTTTCAATACTGCCTGCAACGCTTCCTTTTGTTCAGAAGAATCTACCATTGCTGTAGGCTGTTGGCCATCTCCCTTTACTGCATATGTATAATCAAGGCCACCAATTACCTTCACCGCAGCTTCGGTCTGGTAACGATGATAAAAATAAATGGGCGCCAGCACATCTTCTATCTCATTTACCGGCCGGCCTTCAGGTATTGAATTCTCTCCGATGCCCTCTAAAGCAATTTTTCGTACTTCCAGAACGTGTTCCAACTCCTTAGCTGCATTGGAGCCATTATCCCACAAATGAGCGCGAGGATTCGCACTGCTTTGCGGACGCGCATCCTGATCAGAAAGGAATGAAAGGTGCTGATCCTGATAGGCATCCATCAAAATCTTATCCAGCGCCTGCTTTTCATTGGTTCCTTCAGGAAAGTCCTGATATCCATAGGTGATACTTACCTTATCCCAGGCGCCAATTTTGTTATCATAGGCATCAGCAAGATTTAGCATACCATTTTCTATTTCAACTTTTGGATGCGGATAATCCATAACTGAAGCACGGCCATCCATACTAGCTGTATAGTTGTGAGCCAAACCTAGTGTATGACCCACCTCGTGAGCAGCCAATTGGCGCAGTCGTGCCAATGCCATTTCTTTAGCTTCTTCGGAGGTTCCCTTGCCATCGTAAGGACTTAACAAACCTGTTGCAATTAGAAAATCTTGTCGCACTCGAAGCGAGCCCAGGCTTACATGCCCCTTAATAATTTCACCGGTACGAGGGTCTGTTATTCCACCTCCATACGACCAACCCCTTGTTGAGCGATGTACCCATTGAATAAGATTGTAGCGCACATCCATAGGATCAGCGTCTTCAGGAAGTAGTTCCACCCTAAACGCATTTTTGTAACCAGCTGCCTCAAATGCCTGATTCCACCAGCTGGCTCCTTCCATTAGCGCGGAACGGACAGGTTCTGGGGCTCCCCGATCCAGATAGTACACAATTGGCACAACAGGTTCGCTTACTGCTGCACCCGGGTTTTTCTTTTCTAACCTGTGCCGTGTAATGAACCGCTTAACCAAAGGTTGATCTATGGGTGTTGCATAGTCCTGGTACGATATCT
>JAGQYJ010000097.1 GCA_020436145.1 Cyclobacteriaceae bacterium
ATCCCAAAAATCAACGGCCAGAACTCTGGAACCTGTTCAACGGCAAAAAGAATTTTGGTGAGCATTTTAGAATATTCCCTATTTCCAACTGGACAGAAATGGACGTTTGGCAATACATTTTAATGGAAAGCATTGAGTTACCTTCATTGTATTTTGCCAAGAAACGTGAAGTGTTTGTACGTGACGGTGTAATTATGGCTGCTTCAGAATACATTCAAAGAAAAGACGATGAAGAAGTGGTTAAAAAATTGGTTCGCTTTAGAACCATAGGAGATATAACATGTACCGGAGCAGTGGAATCGGGTGCAAACAGCCTGGAATCTATTATTGAAGAAGTGGCGGCCACACGTGTAACAGAGAGGGGAACAAGAGCGGATGATAAGCGATCGGAAGCAGCTATGGAAGACAGAAAGAAAGACGGTTATTTTTAAACGCGTAATGTGAAAGGTGAGATATGAAATTTGAACAGGAAAATGATAAGCCTGACTTGAAGGATCGAAAAAAAGAATTTTCTATCAACGCCATTCATTTATTTAAATCGATGTCTAAGGATACTATTTCACAAGTGGTAGGTAAGCAATTGTTAAGAAGCGCAACTTCGGTTGGGGCAAATACAAGATCAGCATATAGAGGAAGGAGTTCCAAAGAATTTGTGGCCAAAATAGGGATAGTTGTTGAAGAGGCCGATGAATCTTGTTTTTGGCTTGAGATAATAGATGAAGCAAGTCTTTCTGAAAATACTATGAAGGTTAAGGAATTGCTGAAGGAAGCAAATGAATTGACAGCAATCTTTAATTCGATTAGAGGTAAATACAAATAACAGTTTTTATATTTTACATTTCATATTTCACATTTGGATAAAATTATGAGTGAAAAAAATACATACCTGGACATGGAGCTATTACGCTTTACTACGGCAGGAAGCGTAGACGATGGAAAAAGTACTTTAATAGGTCGGCTGTTATACGATTCGAAATCCATATTTGAAGATCAATATGAAGCCATAGAGCAGTCAAGTAAGAAAAAGGGTGATGAAAACGTGAATCTCGCACTGCTTACCGATGGGTTGCGTGCTGAGCGTGAACAAGGTATAACTATTGATGTGGCCTACCGGTATTTTGCAACACCTAAGCGTAAGTTCATTATTGCTGATACCCCTGGGCATATTCAGTATACCAGAAATATGGTAACTGGGGCATCGACTGCTAATTTGGCTATTATTTTAATAGATGCACGAAGAGGAGTTCAGGAACAAACACACAGGCACACATTTATAGCCTCTCTTTTGGGAATACCTCACATCGTATTCTGCATTAATAAAATGGACCTTGTTGACTATGATGAGAAAGTTTATGAGGATATTAAAAAGGAAGTAGAACTCTTTTCTTCTAAATTAAACGTAGGTGATATCCGTTTTATTCCAATAAGTGCTTTGAAAGGGGATAATGTGGTTAACAAGTCAGAAAATATGCCCTGGTATCAAGGCAGCACCTTACTGTATTTGCTTGAAACTATTCATATAGGCAGTGATCACAACCACGTAGATTGCAGATTTCCGGTACAAACGGTCATTCGCCCACAGAGTGACAAATACCATGATTTTAGAGGTTATGCCGGCCGCATTGCAAGCGGGGTTTTTAAACCTGGGGATAAGGTTGCTGTTCTTCCAAGTGGTTTTACAAGTACGATAAAAACCATCGAAATAATGGGCGAAGAGTACGATGAAGCATATGCTCCCATGTCAGTAACCATTACCCTTGAAGACGAAATTGATATAAGCCGTGGTGATATGATCGTACGGGAACATAACCAGCCTGTTGTCTCACAGGATATTGATCTTATGCTGTGCTGGCTTAATGAAAAAGCTCTTACGTTGGGTGGTAAATATACTATCCGCCATACATCCAATGAAGCCCGCTGTATGATAAAAGAGGTAAACTATCGAATGGATATTAATACACTTCACAGGATAGAAGACGACAAATCTATTGGAATGAATGATATTGGAAGGGTAAAAATACGTACAACCAAGCCCTTCTTTTTTGATCGGTACGAAAGAAACAGGGAAACAGGAAGCATCATTTTGGTTGATGAGCAAACTAATGAAACTGTAGGGGCCGGCATGATTATTTAAAAAGCAAATTTTCTATACAACATAAATTGATTTAAGCTTTTAATACGAGACAAAGGTGTGAGTTAGCATCGATTTTTTTAATTTTTTTTGCTCGTTATAGTATGTAATAATGCTTCTTTAGCCTGTTTGAGTAGCTACGAATTGCTTACCTTTATTCATTTATGATTAAGAAGTAAAAATGCCCTTTTCACTTTTAGATATTGGTGTAAAAGAAGATATGTCTCGCACAGAGATCAGAAAGTATCGACTAACCAATTTTGTGCTAACTGTGCTTTTTGTCTTAGGGTTGATATTACTAATCCCATCACTATATGAAAACGGGTTTATAGTTTCTGCTTATATGAACCTGGCTTCAGTGGCATTAATGGCGGTTCTTCTGTTTATCAATCATTTTGGATATATCAATTTTACCAGATTGGTGGCTTCTATTTACCCCTCAGTTATTATTGTTTCTGCCAGCATAGTTGTTAAAACAGTTTATCCTCAATCAGTTGTAATTTTTGATTTTTTTGACGCCCGGGTGCTTGCAGGGGGCTTTTTTGTACTACCTTATTTATTCTTTGGGTACAGAGAGAAGAAATATCTATTTGCTTCATTGTCATCTACGGTACTTTTAGTCTTGGCTTTTGATCCACTACACAATCTTTTTGGAGTTGGATATACGAATTTTTTTGGTCCTATGTCAAAGGCCTACATTGTGTCCGGTATTTATATAGACATTGTTCTGTTCTTTGCTTCCTGGGCCTTTTACTATTTTAAATCAAACATTGAAGGCCTTCTGCAAAAAAATGCATTGCTGGTTGAAGACTTGGAAGTACGTAATGTTGAGTTAAGTGCTTTGTTCGAAGAACTTGAGAGCTCTCACCAAATGTTGAAAAAGAATGGTGTGTTAATTAATGAACAAAAACAGCTTCTCGAACGAACAAATGAAGAATTAGCGCAACAAGTGGAACAAAAAACCGCAGAACTTCAGCAATCTAATGAAGAACTGATTAAGCATAATAACGAACTCCAGCAGTTTTCCAATACGCTGTCCCATAACCTGCGTGGCCCTGTAGCTAATCTTCTTGGTTTGGCGCAGCTGTTTAAAATGGATAGTGGGCAGGAGGACCAAGACCTGATTGCTGGTCATATTCTTAAATCAGCTGAGTCATTAGATGGGATTATTAAAGACCTTAACAAGGTTGTAGAGCTTAGAAATAATCTGTTTCAGATAAAAGAAAAAATTGAAATTCAGAAGACTGTTGAAGAAGTTTGGTTTGTGCTCGACCAGAATGTAAAACAATGTAATGGTAAATTAATGCTCAATATTGATGTACCAGTTTTCTATGGTGTTCGCCCTTATTTTCAGAGTATTATTTATAATTTGATTAGCAATGCAATCAAATACAGACATATGGATCGCGATTGCCTTATTCGGATTTCGTCTGCTAACAAAGACAATAAATGCATAATCGAAGTTCAGGACAATGGCATAGGAATAGATTTGGATCGATATGGCGAAAAGATATTTGGAATGTACAAACGCTTTCATGATCACATGGAAGGAAAGGGGTTGGGTCTGTTTCTGACCAAACAGCAGGTGGAAGCAATGAATGGAAGAATACATGTTGAGAGCAAGCTGGGTATTGGTACGCGGTTTTCAATTGAATTACCCTCAATACCATTGTCTCAAATAGAAAGCCAGCTGTTCTATAAGTCTGATGTAGCGGATATCTATTTGGATGCAGTGAATAGCATTACCACCTTATTATGGAAAAAAATGCCTCAACCTTTTGAGTTTAAGGAACTGTTCCGGAACAATGTTGAAGTTTTTAGCACATATCATTCTGATCTGTGGATAGTAGATCTTAACCTAATGGTGGGCAGATCACCGCTGGAAAAACAATGGATTATTGATGAGGCTATAGATCAATATGTAAATGTTGGCATTAAAAAAGCCGCTGTAATACGCACTTTGATTGACGAGGATATACTTTTTTGGGATGAATTTTTTGAAACAACCAAGAAGAAAAAGATAGAAGTTGTTTTTGCAGACTCCACTTCCGATGCCAAAGAAAAACTCCTGAATGTATAATCTGCATTGTCTCAGTTGATTACTTTTGCGGGATGAATAGGTTTGGAGAAGATAGAATTGAGCTTATGGCGCCAGCCGGAAGCTTTGAATCTTTGCAGGCGGCAATAGATGCAGGGGCTGATTCAATATATTTTGGGGTTGAACAATTAAATATGCGTGCCAAGTCGAGCATTAATTTTACACTCGATGACCTGGAGGAAATTTCCAGAAGATGCAATGAAAAGAATGTTCGTACCTACCTTACATTAAATACGATCATTTATGATCACGATCTAAGTATCATAAAAACACTGATCAATAGGGTAAAAGAGGCAGGAATCACGGCCGTAATTGCTTCTGATCAGGCAGTTATTCATTATGCAAAAACTGTTGGAGTAGAGGTGCACATTTCTACCCAGTTAAATATTACAAATATTGAAACCGTAAAATTCTATTCATTATTTGCCGATACCATGGTGTTATCCCGTGAACTTAGCCTTGGGCAGGTGAAAAAAATTGCGGATGCAATTAAAGAAGAGAATGTTGTAGGTCCTAATGGCAAACTGGTTGAACTTGAAATCTTTGGTCATGGTGCGTTGTGTATGGCGGTTTCAGGAAAATGCTATTTAAGCCTGCATACCCAAAACTCTTCAGCTAATCGTGGAGCATGCGTTCAAAACTGTAGAAGAACCTATAAAGTAATTGATATAGAAGATGGTCATGAACTAGAGATTGATAATGAGTATATCATGTCTCCCAAAGATTTATGTACGGTTAACTTTTTAGACCAGGTAATTGATTCAGGGGTGAAGGTTCTGAAAATTGAAGGACGTGCCCGGGCTCCTGAATATGTAAACACCGTAATTGGTGTTTATCGCGAAGCTATAGACGCATATTATGCAGACAAATATTCTGAGGAAAAAGTAGATGGTTGGATGAAACGTCTGGACACGGTTTACAATAGAGGTTTCTGGAGCGGTTATTATTTGGGACAGAAACTTGGTGAATGGTCAGATACACCCGGCTCAAAAGCCACTCAAAAGAAGGTGTATCTGGGCAAAGGCGTACATTATTTTTCGAAAAGCAAAATAGCTCACTTCAAGTTGGAGTCACAATCTGTGAAGGTTGGAGATCCCATTTTAATAACTGGTCCAACAACAGGGGTTATTGAAACCGTTTTGCCTTCTATGCGTGTTGATAACAAAGAAGTGCAAAAAGCTGATAGGGGACAGGATATTACGTTTGAGTTGGATCAGATTATACGTCCGTCCGACAAAATATATAAACTGGTTGAAGCGTAATGGTAATTATTACGCATCAGCGTGAAAAATGTATCGGTTGTAACTATTGTGTAGAACTTGCTTATAGCCGATGGCGCATGTCTAAGAAAGATGGTAAGGCAACTTTACTGGGTGGAGTAAACCGAAAAGGGTTTTATACCGTTAAAGTTCGAGAGGATGAGTTGGAAGAGAACCTGAAAGCTGCAGAAGCTTGTCCTGTTAAGATAATCCATGTAAAGGAAGTATAATCCATGCATAAAACTGGTCTGACTAGAATCCCAAAACCCATTTTTTCCCTGGTCTTGTGGTTTTATGCAAGTTCGTTTCTATATGGACAATCTACACTGCCAACATTACCACCCAGTTACAAGTGGCAGCAAATTAACACCCCTCATTTTCAGATACTCTTTCCGAATGGGTTTCAAGATCAGGGCCAGCGGATGGCCAACACCATGGAACATCTGTACAAGCCCGTTTCCCGCTCGTTGGGTAGTGACCCACATAAAATTCCAATAATACTCCAAAACCAAAACTCTGTCTCAAATGGATTTGTGACATTAGGCCCAAGGCGTTCAGAGTTCTATACTACGAGCCCACAGGACTACAACTTTGTTGGTACACTTGACTGGCTTGATTTGCTTGCAGTGCATGAATTCAGGCATGTAGTGCAGTATGATAAAAGCAGGACAGGGTTCACCAATTTCATATACTATCTCTTAGGAGAATATGCACAAAATGCTACTGCAAGTGCAGTGGTGCCTTCCTGGTATTGGGAGGGAGATGCCGTAGGTATGGAAACCGCACTTACCCATAGCGGGAGAGGACGTATTCCTGACTTTTCAATGGCTTTCCGGGCCAACCTGCTGGAAAAAGGGGCTTTCAATTACAATAAACAGTACCTAAGGTCTTACAAAGACTTTATACCTAACCATTATGTGTTCGGATTTCATTTTGCAACTTACATTAAAAACACATATGGTGCCGGGGCTATGCAAAACATTGTTGACAGAACCTGGCGATTGCCCTTTATTCCTTTTGAGTATTCTTTCTCGATGCAAAAGGAAACTGGTTTAAAAATGCCTGCTCTATACCAGAAAATGATGGGTGACTTAAAAAAGGATTGGCAAAGTCAGATTGAGAAGGAACAACTTACAAATTACAAAAAGGTTACGGAACGAAAAACCAATATCTACACAAACTATGAATATCCTCAACCATTAGATGGAGGTTATGTACTGGCAATAAAATCGGGGCTTGGTGATATTGGGCAGATTGTGAGTATTAATCTCTCTACAGGCAATGAGCATAAAGAATATGTTTTGGGTCCGTTTAATGACACCGGGTTTATTTCTTCAGCCGGTAATACCGTAGTATGGACTGAGTTCAGGTATGATCCCAGATGGCTGACGCGCTCTTATTCGGTTATAAATACTTATAATCTGGTGACTAAACAGTTTAGACAAATAACTTCAAAATCAAGGTATTCAGGGGCGTCCATATCTCCGGACCGTTCTAAAATTGTGACAATTGAAAATACTTCGGATTATGAAACCGTACTGGTAATACTTGATGCCAATACAGGGAAAGTGCTTAAGCGTATTGAAAACAAACCGGATGCCTTGTTTTCAATGCCAAACTGGGACAATGAAGGTAAATCAATAGTGGTTCTTAATCAGTTTGATCAAAAGAAGGGAGTGGTTCAAATTGATTTTGAAACAGGAAATCAAAGAACACTGTTACCTTACTCTTATGAACATATTGGTAGGCCCGTTCTTTGGAAAAACTATCTTTTTTATAATTCAGGACTTAGCGGAATTGATAATATCTATGTACTAAACACGGGTACAAATGAGCAGTTTAGAGTTACATCAGCCAGGTATGGAGCATCCAATCCGGCTATAAGTGCAGACGGGAAAATTATTTATTATAATAACTATACCGTTAATGGTGATGACATTGTACAAGTACCGCTGGACAGTTCTACATGGGAATCTGTTGACAATGTTAATGTAACCGGTATCAAATTATATCAGCCTTTGGTAGAGTCAGAGGCAAATGAAGATATTCTGTATTCAGTTCCTGATTCTACATATCAGGTAAGCCGATACCACAAAAAACCTTTTAAAATTCACAGTTGGGGGCCATTGTTTACAGGTAGTACAACTGAGATAGAAGCAGGAATTTACTCAACCGATATACTAAGTACGTCTGACTTATTTGTAGGTGCAGAGTTCGATAATATGGGTAACATTAAGGGAGTAGCTAGAGTTAGCTATCAGAGTCTATACCCAATTATTGATGTCACTGCATCGTATAGTAAACGTGTTGCTGATAGAAGTACTTATTATATAGAAAACGACACACTATTCAATTTATACGAAGAAAATATATCGTGGAACGAAACTACAGTTAAGGCGGGCCTTAGAATACCCCTATTGCTCACCCATTCAAAGTTTCATTCAGGGGTCACATTTCATAATTATGTAGGTGTAACATCTATTTCCAATTTAAACAGTGTAATTCAGAATGAAGATGTGATTTTGACTAATTTGCTCAGTGACGGTACTCTTTTAGACAATGAATTTGTATTTAGTTGGTACAATCTTTTAAGTCAGAGCAAGCAGGATATTTATAGCAGGTTTGGACAAACCTTTACCTTCGAAAATTACTCAACTCCTTTCGGAGGTGATTTTAACGGGGGGCTAACTGCATTAAAGGCACAATTATATTTTCCAGGCATTTTCAAACACCATTCCATTAATTTCTTTCTTGGTTATCAGCATCAGAAAATTACGTATACTTCAAATGAGCACTTCTTCAATAATAGAATGCCGTACCCCAGGGGTTATCCGGCACGAACTTTTGAAGACTTTTATGTAGCTCGCTCCAATTACGACTTACCATTAATTTATCCTGATTTAAGTATTGGACCCTTCCTGTATATTCAAAGGGTAAAAGCTACCTTATTTTATGATTACGGTTTTGGTAAAACTGATGTAGAGGGTTATATCCCCACCCAACAGAGCTACAACTCCACAGGAATTGACCTTAAATTTGACCTGAATGTTTTCCGGGCATTGCCTCAATTGGAATTAGGTGTTCGCTATGTGTATCTGATTGATGACCAACAACCCCAATTTGAATTTTTGATTGGGAGTCTGGGTTTTTAAAAAATATCATATCAATGTGTGATTTATTTGTTTGTAGGTTTATCCCTGCTAATTTTGCACACTTAACAATCTAATTATGGCAGAAGTTATTAGAATGCCCAAAATGAGTGATACGATGACCGAAGGCGTTATTGCCTCCTGGTTGAAGAAAGTGGGCGATCAGGTGTCTTCAGGAGATATTTTGGCAGAAGTGGAAACTGACAAAGCAACAATGGAGCTTGAGTCGTATGAAGATGGAACAATTTTGTACATAGGAGTTAAGGAAAAAGAAGCAGCTCCCGTAGATGGAATTATTGCCATAATTGGAAAAAAAGGAGAAGATTACAAAGCATTGCTTGAAGGGGATTCTCAAGCTGTTACTGTGAAGGAAGATACGGAGGTTGAAAAAACAAAAGAAGTAGCACCGGTTGAGGCTGTGGACACATCTGGTATACATGCAACAGTAGTTCGTATGCCTAAAATGAGCGACACTATGACCGAAGGCGTCATTGCATCGTGGTTGAAAAATGTTGGAGATTCAGTTTCATCAGGCGATATTCTTGCAGAAGTAGAAACGGATAAAGCTACTATGGAGCTTGAATCCTATGAAGATGGAACGCTGCTTTACATAGGGCCTAAAGCCGGGGAATCTATAGCCGTAGAAGGGGTAATTGCCATTATTGGTGAAAAGGGTGCTGATTATGAGACCTTGCTAAAAGCGGAAGGCTCTAAGCCTGCAGCAAGTACAGCTTCTGGCGAACCTGCTCCTGTTAAAGTAGAGAAACCTGCGGTACCTTCTGCTCCTGTGGCACAGGCAGTTTCTGCACCTGCTCAAACGCAAACTGTGGTTTCTTCTGAATCGAATGGTAGGGTAAAGGCCTCGCCTTTGGCTAAAAAATTGGCTAAAGATTTAGGATACGATATTGCTCATATCAAAGGGTCAGGGGATAACGGAAGAATTGTGAAGAGGGATGTTGAAGCATTCCAGCCTTCAGCACAACCACAAGCAACACCTGTAACTGATAAAGGGAAGTCTTCTGCACCTGTTTCATTGCCTAAAGTGGTAGGTGAGGAGAGTTATGAAGAAGTGCCTGTTTCACAAATGCGTAAGACAATTGGAAGAAGGCTCTCCGAAAGCAAATTCACTTCCCCTCATTTCTATGTCACTATGGAAATCAATATGGATAAGGCCATAGAAGCTAGAAAAAGTATCAATGAAGTGGCGCCT
>JAGQYJ010000098.1 GCA_020436145.1 Cyclobacteriaceae bacterium
GCTATAGATCAATATTTTGTCAATAATGATTCAACAAACATAGCCCTAGCCTATAATAATATAGGTGCATTGTTGTTTCATCAGCAAAAGTTGGACTCTGCGGCAAATTATTATAATAGGTCATTGAGCATTAAGAAGTCATTGAATGATTATAAAGGCTTAATGGTTACTTATCTTAATTTAGGAAATGTCTACAAAGAACAGGGAAATTATGGTATTGCCCTGGATTATTACCTTAAAGGTGAAGACCTGGCTGTTGAATATGAGGATGATGTCAACTACCTTGACCTTGTGACCAATATTATTAAGTGCAAAATCCGCCTTGGAGATTTGGAAGAAGCAGACAGTTTGTTTGCTATCTATAATTCTTTGAATGACTCGATTTATAATGAGGCAAAGATGAAAAGCCTAAAGGAGCTTGAGGTGATGTATGAAACGGAGAAGAAGGGAAGAGAGCTGGAAGACCAAATACAGCAAACGAGGGAAAAAACCAGGCTGAGTTACTGGTCCATTGGAATTGCTGTGGCTATTGGGGTTGTTTCTATAGTGATTATCACTTTTTTTATTCAACGGCAAAGATTGTTGCAAAGGCTGCGGGATCAAGAGGTTGACCGGCTTCAAAAAGAGCAGGAAATCAAAGAATTGAATGCGATGATGCAAGGCCAGGAGGAAGAACGAAACCGGATTGCCGAAGACTTGCATGATCGATTAGGGGCGCGCTTGTCGGCCGTAAAACTACTTGCAGAACAAGGTGGAAACGGAAAGGAGCTATCCGAAATGCTGGAGGCATCGATTAAAGAAACAAGGGAGATATCTCATAACCTCTCAACAGATATGCTTACCCGTTTTGGCCTGGCAAATGCAATAAAAGATCTGATCAGCACTGTAAATGCTAGTAATAAGATAGAAGGAGATTTTACAACTACTAATTTGGACCAAAGACTTTCCGTAGAGATTGAAAGACCTCTTTATTATATGATTTCTGAGCTAATTAATAATACATTGAAGCATGCCAGTGCCACTTCCTTTTTTATACAGCTGACCAAAGATGATGAAGATAATTCTTTAAGTGTGTTGTACGAAGATGACGGGGTTGGGTTTGAGATTACTAGTGTGTCAATGAAAGGTATGGGAATGAAGAACCTGAAAGCAAGGGTAGAAGGGCTAAAAGGCAAACTTACCCTTGATAGTTCACCGGGTAAAGGTATGCATGTAATGGCACAAATTCCTCTAAATCAAAATTCAACACTATGAAAGGTATTCTTTTAGTTCTATTACTCGTAGTAGCTATTGCAATGATTGTACTAGGAGTAAAGCTTTCTATTTTGCCACCGGCATTGACTGGTATTGGCTTCATAATTATCACTATTCTTTTCTATCAGCGCAAGAATTGATCCGGTTGTGGTATCTATCTAATTATTAAAATTTTAACTTCTTTACGAGGTAATCAAATTTGTATTATTTAGATTAAAATCTTTACTTTTACATGATATAACAAAACCGTCTACTATGAGAAATATACTCATACGCTTTACCATTAGTGCCTTTTTTTTATTCTCGTTTTTTCCGTTATGGGCTCAGCAACAGGGCGTAGGAATTGGAACGAGTAATCCTAACCCCAATGCTATTCTGGATATTGTCGCACCTGCCAGGAACAAAGGAGTTCTTGTTCCGCGATTAACAACAAGTGAAAGAAACTCTATGAGTGGAGCCCTTTCTTCTACTGATAATGGACTTTTGGTGTATGATTCCACTTTGAATGGGTTCTATTTTTGGAATGGATCATCCTGGAATTCTGTAACGGTAACTCAGGATTTGGAATTAGTAGGAAATACGTTAAGGATTACAAATAACGCATCTGCCACTGATATTGATCTTTCATCTCTTATGGGTACGAATACAGACGAGCAAACATTGTCCTTTGCTGGAACTGATCTTTCTATTACCGGTGGCAATACGGTGGATTTGAGCCCACTGCAGGATGGTGTGGACGATGCTGACAATGACCCGTTGAACGAGATTCAGGACTTACAACTGGTTGGCAATACACTTTCTATTACAAATAATGCCTCTGCAACCAATATAGATCTAGCCCCCTTTGCGGGTACAAACACTGATAACCAGGACCTGGATTTTACGAGTGGCGTAATTTCACTCTCTGGTGACCCGGATATGACAATGATTGATTTGAGCAATTACGATTCGAATGTGTCTGATGATTTTAATGGGGCGTTTTCAAATCTTACAGGCGTTCCATCCGGATTGAGTGATGGAGATGATGACACTCATCTTACCGAAGCTGAGGTGGATACATATGTAAGTAATAATGGGTACTTGACCTCAGAAGTGGACGGAAGCATCACCAATGAAATACAGGACTTGCAGTTGGTAGGTAATAATCTGACCATTACCAATAATGGATCGGCTACCACAATAGATTTAAGCCCTTACCTGGATGACACTGATACTCATCTTACGGAAGCTGAGGTGGATACCTATGTAAGTAATAATGGGTACTTGACCTCAGAAGTGGATGGAAGCATTACCAATGAAATCCAGGACTTGCAGCTGGCAGGTAATAATCTGACGATCACCAACAATGGTTCTGCTACTACTATAGACTTAAGTCCTTACCTGGATGACACTGATACTCATCTTACGGAAGCTGAGGTGGATATCTATGTAAGTAATAATGGTTATTTAACTTCAGAAGTGGACGGAAGCACCACCAATGAAATACAGGACTTGCAGTTGGCAGGTAATAATCTGACCATCACCAATAACGGATCGGCCACCACAATAGACTTAAGCCCTTATCTGGATGACACTGATACTCATCTTACGGAAGCTGAGGTGGATACCTACGTAAGTAATAATGGGTACTTAACTTCAGAAGTGGATGGAAGCATTACCAATGAAATACAGGACTTGCAGCTGGCAGGTAATAATCTGACCATCACCAATAATGGATCGGCCACCACTATAGACTTAAGCCCTTACCTGGATGATACTGACACACATCTTACCGAAGCAGAGGTGGATACCTATGTAAGTAATAATGGGTATTTGACCTCAGAAGTGGATGGAAGCACAACCAATGAAATCCAATCTCTTTCAATTGTAGGTTCTTCGTTAAGCATATCTGGTGGAAATACAGTTTCAATTCCCACATATTCTCCAACTAAAGATGCCTTTAAAGCTTATTTTGGAGCCAATATTGGGTATTCTGCTGGGCAAAGCCAGTTAAGACCTGATAAGAAAACATATGATTTAGGAGGATCTTATGATGAGACTAACTATCAGTATAAAATTACTGCACGGGGTGTATTTGTTATTAGTGGCGTATTAACTCTCTACCAGGATGGTTCAGGTGCTGAAGAAATTGATATAATTATTTTTGTAGATGGCTCTGAGAAATTCAGGAAGGAGTGTGCATTTGTAAGTCCTGTTGGAGGTTCATCCAATCCTGTTGCGATTGAATTTTCTTTTGAAAACTATTTTAGTGGTGGCGAAGTAATCGAGTTTGGTATTGACCCAAAGAGCTCAAGCAAGACCTTAATAGGTGGTGATGATAGCAGATCTTATATAACCGGGCATTTGGTGGTAGAAGATTATTAATGATGAAAAGATATAGCCTTACCATATTGTCTCTTTTTTGTCTGCTCACAAACCTTCAGGCACAAAGCCTTTATAATAATTCAACTACTTTATTTATTGGTGAAAATACAGTGCTTTCTGCTCCGGATAGTATTGTAAACAATGGTACAATTATTAACAACGGGGACATTCAGGTGGCTGGTATCTGGCAAAATAATGGTACATATGAGCCAGGCAGTGGCCAATTAACACTTACAAGCAGCCAGCCACAGGTAATTAATCATAACGATCAGTCTTTTACCAGGTTGAATATTGATGGAGGTGGTGAGAAAATTTTTGGAGCAGACATATATATAGAAAATGAGCTTGTTTTGACCAATGGAATTCTTGTCTCTTCCAATAACTCTAAAATAACTATTGAAGATGGGGCTGATATTATTGGAGGTTCTGATGAATCTTACGTTGACGGGCCGGTTTATCATGTTGGTAATGGAGATAAATTCTTTCCCCTTGGAACCGGTGATGTATTTCTTCCTGTCCAGCTTTTAAACATCCAGGGTAATGCTCCTACCATTGGTGTTTTATTGTTTTCTCCAAACCCTAACCTGGAAGTGCAGGGCAACCTGGATGCAGTGACGGACCAGGAGTATTGGCAAGTTGATGTTTTGGAGGGTACTTTTGAAGGTTCCGGGGTGATTCTTCCAATTCGGGATGAGTTCTTTATGGAATCTATTGACCAGGCGGCAGTCGCAGAAGCTGCCTCACTTGAAGTACCTTTCCAAAGTTTGGGAAGATTTGAAACAACCGGAGACTTGACTACGGGTTCTGTTACAAGTAGTGAATTGGTCACAATGAACTTTTTGACAATTGGGGCAATTCAGCAGGAAACGAGTACAGAATTAAATGTTTTTAATGCAGTTAGTCCAAATGATGATGGTCTGAACGACATTCTTAAAATTCAAAATATAACATTGTTCCCCAATAATATCGTTACGATTTATACACGGTGGGGGGATAAGGTTTTTGAAATGGCAGGTTATGATAATAATGAGAATGTGTTTAAGGGATTTTCAAATGTAAGGAACACTAAGGAGCTTCCGGAAGGCACTTATTATTATGTAATTGAAAAGGGGGATGGTTCAAGTAATTTAAATGGCTTTTTTGTACTAAGGAACTAGAATGAATAAAAGGCTATTATTATATCTTTTCATTGGGTGGTCATCGATCTTAGGTGCACAAGCTCAGTACGATCCTTTGTATAATCAGTATGTGTTTAATCAGGCACTGATAAATCCTGCATATAATGGAGCTTTTGATAATGCGTCAGTCACTTTCTTAGGAAGAGCCCAGTGGTTGGGCATTGAAGGTGCACCCATCACAAATTCATTGAATGCCAATACCTCCATTTTTGATAATAAGGGAGGGGTAGGACTATCGGTAATTGATGATAGATTAGGTGTAAGCAATACTACTGAAGCTTTAATTGCTTTTTCATATAAAGTCGACTTTGGCGACTATCGGTTGGCAGCGGGTTTACAGGGAGGTGTTGTTCAATATAGATACAATTATGCCGACCTTAACATGGAATATGTTAATGATCCTAGTTTTATACCTGCCGATGAAAATTTTGTAAAGCCCAACTTCGGAATGGGAATTATGTTTTATAGTGAGTACTATTATGCAGGTATTTCCATTCCGCGAATCCTTAATGTGGAAGTAAATGATGGAGTTAAGGAAAGCACCCGATACAGGAAGCACTATTACATCAGTGGAGGTATAGTTCTCCCACTATCAGAAATACTTAAAATAAAACCTTCAACACTTATAAAGGTAGCAGACAGCAAAATATCGGTAGATATTAACGCGACCTTACTGATTAAAGAGATTGTCTGGGCCGGAGTATTAATTCGCAACTTTAATAGTTATGGGGTTTTGGGCCAGCTTCAGATTAGCGATCGACTGCGAATAGGTTACTCATTTGAGATTCCAAGTACAAAATTGGTAACCAATCAATGGGGTACGCATGAGATAATGATAGGATTTGATTTTGCGCCTTTACGAAGTCAGATTTTAAAGAGAAAATACTTCTAACTTTTAAGTTTGGCTTCAAGCCATCGTTGGGCCTTTTCATCATCTAAAAAAACTCTACTTTCAATCCCCATCACCTTATGTAGATCTTTTAGTTTCAATGATATATTTTCAATAATTAGATCATCAGAAACAATAGTGGAATGCGCTTTTAAACCTCCTTTAATTAACTGCGGATAGGCGTTTTCCTGAAAGAAATCGAAAAACTTAATATAGGAGCCCCTTAATCTGGTAAGGTCAGCCAGTATACCTATGATTTGATTGGATGAAGCAAATTCCAATATGGAATTGAAATGTTCCATTGCCAGTTCAGGTTCAACTATGCCCCGAAATTCAACAAACATTATTTTTGATTCATGACTGTATGTCATGGTTCCCAATTTGTTTGTAGATACAATTACCGACATGGATGTGGATATATGGTTAACAAAAACAGGTTGTTCTTACAAAATTAATAAACTGCATGTTTTATCAACTCTTTCCTGTATTGTGAAAAAATGCTTGATTTGGACACAAGACCTACATAATGTAGTTTTTTATCCACTACAGGTAGATTCCAGGCTCCCGACTGCTCAAATTTAGAAACAACCTTTTGCATAGTATCTTCTAATGTTACGATATTCGGAGGTTGAGTCATCAGGTCTTTGGCTTTAACAGTATCGTAGCTATCGTTTTTAAACATAATACTTCGTATATCGTTTAGCAAAATAATGCCGTGCAATGCCTGCTTTTCATCAACCACGGGGAATATATTTCTCTTTGAGTGAATGATGGCATTTACCAATGTTCGCAGGGTAGATTCGGGATGTACAGTTATTAAGTCCTTTTCTACCAGATGTTTGAGTGCAAGTGCTTTAAGCACACTGCTATCACTGGGAGTGTGTTGTTTGTTATCCTGATCACCATAATTCATCTCAGACAGTCTTCTATTGTAGGTTAGCACAATATCTGATGAAGTGATAATACCAATAACTTTTTTTTCAGGAGAGTCGTCAATAACTAGTGCTTCATCCATAAAACTTTCATTCATCAGTTTGTTAGCTGTCTCAAGGTTATCCTGAAGCTGTACTACCGGTATTTGTGTGTACATTAAGTCCCTGGCAGTTTCTATTTCTGTGTTAGGCTCATGCAGGATATGTGTTACATCATCTATATTAAAGCCTCCAAGTAACCCACCATTTTCATTAACTACAGGAAACACGCGCTGGCGTGAATTATCTATTAGTGCCAGAATGTTCTGAACGGTAGATGTTTCTTCTACCAATGAAAATTTTCTGTTTTTCTTATAACAGTCAGCTACAATTGTTCCTGTTATAATTTGTGGAGAATAACGGCCGAAATGCGCTTGAGAATAATTCATATTAGGTACCTGGTTACGGTAAATAGACCATTTACGTGCAATGAAATAGGAGATAGCACATACCCACATGGTTGGGAGTAATAATTTATAGTTCCCAGTAAGTTCACTCACCATTATAATGGTTGAAAGGGGCGTATTGGCGGCAGCTGCAAAAAAGCCCGCCATCCCAACAATAGTAAAAGCAACAGGGTTTTGGACAATTCCCGGGATGATCTTTTGAAAAAGAAAGCCGATTCCTGTTCCAAACGTACCTCCAATTACCATAGATGGGCCGAAAACACCTGCACTTCCACCTGAACCAATACTAAATGAAGTTGAAAGAATTTTTAAAAAACTAAGGCTAAATAACAAAACAAGTCCAACATTAGTTACACCATTGTTAAACACCTCCTGCAAAATACCGTATCCACCACCCATAATATCTACTATATATGTGGTATCACTAAAGAGTGAAATCATCATCAGCGCCATTGTACCTGTAAGAAAGCCGCCAATAGCCGGTTTGAAAATATTATTGATTTTGAGCCTTTTGAAAATATCGTTAATTCCATAAAAGGTTCGAATAAAAAGATGTGAAAGCAGGGCTAATAAGATACCAAGGATCAAATAGGGTATAAGTTCTAAAGGAGATGAAAAACCGACAAGGTTCGACTCAATAAACATATTATGCCAGCCAAAAGCCATGGAATAAACAGAATAGGCAATGATGGAAGAAACAGTAGAAGGAAGAAGTACTTCTGCTTCTATTTCAGGATCGGAGTACAAAACCTCAGCAGCAAAAATAGCTCCCGCCAATGGAGCATGGAAAATGCTTCCAATACCTGCCCCCATTCCTGAGGCCATCAGCCACCTTCTGGTCCTTGTATTTAACCCAAGTTTCCTGCCTAAAAAGCTACCAAACCCTGCACCTATCTGGGCTATTGGCCCCTCCCGACCTCCACTACCACCTGTACCAATAGTAATTACGGAAGCCAGAAGCTTTATCAAGGGCACTTTGGTTTGAATAATTCCCCTCTTTTTATGATATGCCTTAATTACCTCATCCGTTCCATGGCCTTCTGCCTCAGGGGCAAAAGTGTACACTATCCAACCGGCAATAAGCCCCCCAATGGTTGGTATAAGAACTACCAGAAAAGGGGTGAAGTTTCCTGTTCCCAAATGAAAAATTTCAGTTTCTCCTCCAGGAGCAAGAGGGGTGAGGCCCATAAATTTTCCAAGGGAAAGTTGCCTAACGAACGATAATAGAAGTTGAAAAAGAATAGCTCCCAAGCCACTAACCACACCAATGACACTGCCGTAAATAAGCCATTTTCCTGCTAATAAAAAGTCAAATTGCTCTCGAAGGTAGCGGGTACTAAAAATCTTTCTAATCTTCATCTTGCTTACATCAATGAAGGTATTAAAAGTTTATTTAATTTAAAATAAAAAAGCCCCCTCAAAAGAGGAGGCTTTTCTTATGAGCTTAATCAAGCTTTATTTTAATAGAGCCGTAAAGCCTGCGTTAGCCACATAGCTTTGGAACTCAAGGTCGTTAATAGCTTCAGATTTCAAATCTGCATTTAGATTAATGGCCTCTTTTAGGTTTTCGATGACTTTGTCAGCATTACCTTTTCTGGCTTCAGCCACAGCAGATGCATAATAGGCATCCGCATAATCTTTTTTCATACTGATTGCATCACCAAATGAACTTAGCGCATTGTCATAATCTTTATTTAAAAGATAAGCTAATCCTTTGTTGAAGGCATTTTCAGCAGTTTGTTTCGAGCCTGATAGAGCCGAAACTGCAGAACTATAGTCAGCAGTTCTTATAGCAAGGTAACCTTGAACTCCTTTCAGGCCTTCATTTGTATCGTTGTCTGGTGATAAAGAGGCAGCTTTAGAAGCAGCATCTTTAGCTTTAGCTAAATTACCTTGTATAGCATAAACAGAAGCTTCAGAAGTATATGCAGCAGCACTTTCCTGCTTATTATTAGCAATATCTATTTGTGTTTCTGCCATACCAGCATATTCTGCAGCTTTCGAAGGATCTTCCTGAGCCATAGCAACATAAACAGCGCCAAGGTTTGCATGAGCATTCCATGAATCATCTTTTGCAACCGCAGCTTTGTAAATACCTTCTTTCTCTTTCAAATCAGGAGTAAGAGTTGCAGCATATAGTAATTCTTCTGAAGACAATGTGTCCTTTGAAGCTGTTCCTGCAACTATTTCTTTAGCCAATACAGAGATTTCAGCATCTGTCTTTTTATCTTTTACAGTTAAAATTTCAGTTTTGGCTGAACGTAAACCAGGGTAAAGATCTTTGAACATTTTTTTGTACGAACCTAACTTTTGAAGCGCTTTTTCTTTTGCTTCAAATTCACCGGGTCCATTAACAATGTTAAGAATTTCTGATTTTTGATCTGCTGATACTCCATCATAATCTGCCAAAGCAGTTTTTAACCCATTCCAGTCATCAACAATTGGCTTAAGAATAAATTTTATTGAATCGGCAGCACCTTTATAATCGTACTTATCCATTTGCTGTCTGTAATATTTTTCGATTACAGTAGCTCGGTCTTCAGATAATTTAGAGTTTATCCTTTCAGTACCTTCTGGTGAGTGTGTACCTGTAATGGTAACAGTTCTTGTTACATTCTTTTCAGCAATGAAAGCTTCAAATTCTTTACCTCTCTTGCTTCTCCTTTCAGAGTACTTAAGGTTTGAACGACCCTGATCAAAAAAGAAATCAACTTTTGTAGG
>JAGQYJ010000009.1:0-10220 GCA_020436145.1 Cyclobacteriaceae bacterium
TTAAACGTATCATCTCCTAGCAAATGCTCAACAAAATTAATTTTAGTTTTAAGATTGGACACCTTGTAGTAAACCTGGCCAATGGTATCAATAGTAGTTGCCTGTGGAGCAATTTCTATTCGCTCAGGGTATTCCAGAAACTCTTCCGAGAGTTTTAGCACTTTATCCGGCATGGTAGCGGAAAATAGCAGGTTTTGCCGTTTTACCGGAATTACCTCCAGTATCTTCCGTATTTGGGGCATAAATCCCATATCCATCATTTTATCTGCTTCATCAAGAACTAGAGTTTTTAGTTGTTTTGTTGTTATTCCTCCTTTAAGATACAATTCCATAAACCTACCTGGTGTGGAAACAATTATGTCAACTCCTTTAGCAATTTCTTCCTGTTGAGCTTTTGGCCCCACACCACCATACAAAACCACTGAACGCAGATCGGTATATGTGGCCAATTGTTTCACCACTTCAGCAATTTGAAGTACCAGTTCTTTTGTGGGTGCCAGTATGAGGGCCCTTGGATCATTCTCCTGTGCATATTTTACTTTCATCAAAATAGGCAAGACAAAGGCGGCTGTTTTGCCGGTTCCGGTTTGGGCAATGCCCAACACATCATGTCCATTTAGTATTAAAGGAATCGCCTTTTGTTGAATAGGTGTAGGCTTGTTATAGCCTGCTTCTTCAATTGCATTCAACAATTGTCGGTTTAGTTTAAGTTCCTCGAAAGATTTTTCAGGCATTTTACAGATTTAATCTTTTACAAATAAAGTGCATTATTCATAATTAGGGATTCCACCATATAGTTATCGGGTTAGCATGAATAACGACTCCGGTTTTAGCCGTAACTTTGCTTGTAACAAACACTCCTTTTCAATGTTAATAAAATCAGCAACCATAGTAAATGAAGGCAAATTGTATGAAGCCGATATACTTATCAAAAATGGGCGTATTGAGCGCATTGACTCCTCAATTATTGCGCCTAATGAAGAAATTATTGATGCTTCGGGACTGTACCTTTTTCCTGGCGCTATTGATGACCAGGTGCATTTCAGGGAGCCAGGGTTAACGCATAAGGCCAACATTTACACCGAATCAAGGGCTGCGGTTGCCGGTGGTGTTACCTCATTTATGGAAATGCCAAATACTGTCCCTAATGCCCTTACACAGGAACTATTGGCTGATAAGTATGCCATTGCTGCGCAGGACTCATTAGCGAACTATTCGTTTTTCATGGGGGCTTCCAATGATAACCTGGAGGAAGTGCTTAAAACCAATCCTGTGGATGTATGCGGGGTAAAGATATTTATGGGTTCTTCAACGGGCAATATGTTGGTGGATGAAGAAAAAACGCTTGACGGACTATTCTCCAAAGTAGATATGCTGATTGCTACACATTGCGAGGATGAGGCCACCATTCGCAAAAACACCGAGATTGCCCGGACAAAATTCGGGGAGAATGTTCCCATTGAACAGCATCCTGTTATCCGAAGCGAGGAAGCATGCTATCTTTCTTCTTCCCTTGCTGTTGGGTTGGCCAGGAAGTATGGCACCCAACTTCATGTATTGCACATTTCAACAGCCAAAGAACTAGAGCTGTTCGACAATACTATTCCATTAGCTGAAAAGAAAATAACAGCAGAGGCCTGTATTCATCATATGTGGTTTAACGACAATGATTATGCGAAAAAAGGAACATTGATAAAGTGGAATCCTGCAGTAAAAACAGCAACTGACCAAAAAGCTATTTTAGAAGGAGTGCTTTCCGATAAGATTGATGTGATAGCCACCGATCATGCGCCTCATACAATGGAAGAAAAGCAAAACATGTATTTTAAGGCGCCTTCGGGCGGACCGTTGGTGCAACATAGCCTGGTGGCCATTCTGGATTTTTATCATACCGGTAAAATTGAGCTGACCAAAATAGCAGAGAAAATGAGCCATAACCCTGCTATCCTTTTTAAGGTTAAGGAAAGGGGGTATATAAGGGAGGGCTACCATGCAGATTTGGTTCTGGTTGATTTGAATAGCCCCTGGGAGGTAAGGAAAGAAAACATTCTAGCTAAATGTGGATGGTCGCCATTTGAGGGGCACCAATTCAAATCCAAAGTGACACACACGTTTGTAAACGGGAAACTGGTATATGCAGATGATCAATTGATTGAAGCGGGTGTTGGCGATCGTCTTGTTTTCGACAGAAAAATATAGGGTGTCAACTAATTGTAATTTTTAAGCTAAGCAATATATTTGCACTCCCTTTCAAATCATATGGTTTGAAAGCAAATGGTGGTTGTAGTTCAGCTGGTTAGAACGCCTGATTGTGGTTCAGGAGGTCGTGGGTTCGAACCCCATCTTCCACCCTTATTATAAAAGGAGCTAGATTAAATTCTGGCTCCTTTTTTGTTGTTTCTTTATTTAGTTTTAGCATACTATTTAGGATTCTAACAATGTTCACAATAAGGTGCAGTAGTCAAATGAAGAAATTCACAATCATATTCTTTTGTTTGACTAGTCCGCTTCATTTTACTGCAAATGCTCAAAAGTACCTTGGCCTATCTGCCAATTTTGGTAACCGATTAAGTTTCAGCCCGACCTCCGAAGGATTAAAGAGACCTGTTGCCGTATCAGGTAATTTATTTTTTCTCTCTCAGGAGAATTTTGGAAACAACTGGGTTGCCCAAACGTCAGTTCGTTTAGGCGTTTTGGGTTATCAGCTCAGGATAGTCCCTTACGATACCCTTAGCAATATAAATGATGCGGTTTCATTTTTCGATTACTCCACTTTGTATGGAGGAGTTGATGTGCAGGTGGGTAAACAAATTCCGATTAAGGAAAAAGTTCTTACGATAGCTGGTGGAGTTGGCGGAACCTATTATTACAGCGCCTTTGGAAGTAGCAGCATTGGTGTTTCAGCAGTATTAAATAATGGTTCAAGTGTAGATTTGTTTAAAGCCGAAATAGATGGTGAATATAAAGGATTGGTGGGGTTTGCCACGCTCTCAACCACACTTCAACTTACCCAATCTTTGGTATTAGGTCTAGGCTATAGCTACCATTTTAATCCCATACCTATTGGCAATTATGAATTTTACCATACTCAAACCCCTTCATCAGGGGATATTAGTTTAAATCAAAACGAGCTCAGTGCTACTATTATGTTCAAGGTTTCAAAAGACAAATTGAAGAAAAATGAAACTCTGAGTCCTATTGAAAGCAATGGTAATTTTTACCTGGGATTTGAGACATCTTTGGCTAACGATCAGTATAAGATAGAAGACAATGAAGACAACCTGGAGCCTGCTTCATTGTACAATGTGACCTGGGGTTTCAATTTGCGAAAAGACCTTAAAGGTCCCATTTTTCTGGAAACAGGATTTGTATATAAATATTATTGGCAAGGGATTGCTTTTAAAAATATTCCCTCCTTTGGAAGTTCAAGTAGCGATAACTCATGGTTAATACCTCTACGGTTTGGAATGTATTCTTCCATTTATAGGAATAAAGTTTATTTCGTTCCTGTTATAGGATATACATTTGGGATAAACCCTCCGTTTGGTTATGGTAGTGGCTCAGGAAAATATATTTCCCCTTCTATTGAGGTGGAATACTCTTATACTGAAAATCCAAATATTTCCCGTTACTACTCTCTTTTACAAACCGGATTAGGTTTGGAAGTTTTGCTCTACAAAAAGCTGCTATTCTCTTTAGCTGCAAATTACTATAGTGGGTTTAGTACAACCACCCAATTAGATATTACCTATACTATAAACAATGGAACTCCAATTGAAGCAGTAGCTAAAAGCAAAGGCCAGTTTTGGGATGTGGAGCTCGGGATAAAGTACTGCTTTGGAAATGCTTTTTCAAAAAAGTGAAATTGCTTTGACTTGCAAAGCGTAAATTGAGCCTTTAATTTCCAGGTATTTTATTATCTTAAATACTTATATTTAATCACAAATCATGTGTTTATGAAATTCCTCGTTCAAATTCTAATCTCAGCTTTAGCCATTATTGTGGCACAATGGATTTTGCCCGGAGTTACCGTAGAGAGTTTTTTGACAAGTGTTTTACTTGCTTTAGTGCTTTCATTTCTAAATGCCCTGGTAAAGCCAGTACTGGTTTTTCTTACTTTACCTGCCACAGTAGTTACTCTTGGACTCTTTTTGCTGGTGATAAATGCCGTTATTATTTTACTGGCCGACTGGCTGGTGCCCAGGTTTTATGTAGACGGCTTTTGGTGGGCCTTAATTTTCAGTATTATCCTGTCCCTGGTTACATCCATATTTAATGGTTTGGCAGGAACGGAAAACTAGTTTGGTTAAACAACAAATTCCCTAACGGTCTGGTCCAGCTCTTTGGATTTATTTTGTAGATCAGTGGAAGCAAATTGCAACGCCTCAGAAGAAGATGCAATCCGCTGGGAAGAAACATTGAATGACTGGATAGATTCATTAATCTGTTCGCTTCCTGCTCTTTGTTCTTTAGATGAATTGGCGATTTCCCCTGATAAGGTTGAGACCTTTTCTATATGTGGTACAATTTCGGTTATTTTTTCCTGCGAAATTTTTGAATTCTCCAGGCTTTTGCTCACAAGCTCAATAATTGATGTAGCAGATGATTTAGTTCTGTCGGCAAGGTCTCTTACCTCCCTGGCGATTATACCAAAACTCTTACCATAAGTGCCTGCATTTGAAGACTCTACATATGCATTGATCGCAAGCAGATTGGTCTGGTCGGCAATCTCACCGATGTACTGTACCTTTTCGAAAATATTAGAAATATCCTGAAGAGTTTGGTCAACTGACGCTTTTCCGTCAACCATCAAATTTTTGGCTTCGAGGCTAAATTTTGAAGAGCTCTCAGCATTTTCATACGAAAGGTTAATGTTAGAGGCAATTTCTTCAACGCTGGCTGCTATTTCTTCTGCATTGGAAGCCTGCAAATTGGAGTCATCTGAAAGCGATGTTGACATTTTTGAAAGCGACTGGCCTGAAACACTTAGTTGTGATGAATAGCTCTTGATTTTTTCTACAACAGACCTCAGATTTTCTCTCAGGGTTTCAAGTGAGTCAGACATCAGGCCAAATTCATCCCTGCTTGGGATGTTTATACGATGCGTCAGGTTTTTCTTACTGACACTTAGCATTACCTCCTTCAATTTAGAAATATAATTTGTAAAAATATTGCCAAGAATAAAATTGGGAGCTGACTGCAGAAGGACAATAATTAATCCGATAATCATCATTCTCTGTATAAAACCTCTCGGATCTATATTCATTTCAGGGAACTCGACCATTCTCCAGGCAAGAGCATAAGCACTGCTACATAATAATCCAACACCGGCAATTGATGAAATAAGGGTTGTGATTCTAAATTTTGTCTTTAGCCTAAAAATCTTTGTTTCGTTTTTAGGAACATCTGTATAAATTTCATCGAGATATTGCAGAAATTTTAAAAAGAAGGGGATATTCGCCACAAGTATATAAATAACAGCATTTATTGTTCCCAGCCTCGTTTCTTCAGGAGTTGTGCCGGCTAATGTTCCTATTATGGGAGATGTAAGCCCATATGCAATGGCTATAACAATGAATGTGAAAATAATTTTCGGGTATTTATCGACAGCCTTCTTATAATTCTTTTTCTCAATCGCTTTTATAATTCCTGAAACAAAGGAATAAATAATTATAGGTCCGAAAATCACGAAGGGTGTCACAAAAGTGTATAAAGACCAGTGTTTGAATAATTTATTGCTGAACTCTGGAGTGAGCGCCCCGGAAAGGATATCTATAAATATAACAAAAACAGGGGCGATTAAGAAAGTTAGTATGACAACCCATATGAGTTTTTTGGCGCTGGTTTTCATTTTTCTTGATTTAAGTCTGGCAAGGAACCGTTAATTTAAACATAAGTTGGCATTTCTATATTAACTAACTTTGCATTTTATAATTAAGAAAAGACAGAATGGATCAAATAGAAAAGGTGAGCTACAGCCTGGGAGTGAGCATTGCACGAAATCTACAATCACAAGGGCTTGATGAGATTAATGTAGAAGAATTTACTTCGGCCGTACAGGATGTTTTTGGCAGTAGGAAAACCAAAATTGAAGACCAGGAGGTAGTAAATACGCTCAATGCATTTTTTGCTGAGTTGCAGGAAAAACAACATGCCGGTGCAAAGGAAGAAGGTGAAGCATTTTTAACATCAAATAAAACCAACGAAGGCGTAGTTACACTTCCTAGTGGCCTGCAATACCAGGTAATGAAAGAAGGAAGTGGTGCAAAACCAACTTTGAGTAGTAATGTAACCACGCACTATCATGGAACTACCATTGATGGTAATGTGTTTGACAGCTCTGTACAAAGAGGTCAACCTGCCTCATTCCCGGTAAGTGGGGTTATCAAAGGCTGGACTGAAGCACTTCAGCTAATGCCGGTTGGTTCTAAATGGAAACTATTCATACCTTCGGAATTAGCCTATGGCGAGAGGGGAGCAGGCAATGCTATCGGGCCACATACCACATTAATTTTTGAAGTAGAGTTATTAAGCATAGACTAAAATAAAAAAGGCCCGCTCGCGAGCGGGGCCTTTTTGGGCTGTTATATCTGATTAAACATTATTTGGCCAAAGCAAATCTTCGAGCCACTTCATCCCAGTTAATCACATTGAAGAACGCAGCAATATAATCCGGGCGTCTGTTTTGATAGTTAAGATAATAGGCATGTTCCCACACGTCCAATCCAAGTATAGGTGTACCTCCACAGCCAATATTTGGCATCAGCGGATTATCCTGATTAGCAGATGAGCACACTTCAACTTTCCCTCCTTTGTGAACACAAAGCCATGCCCACCCTGAACCGAATCGGGTAGCAGCAGCTTTACTAAAAGCATCTTTAAAGCCGTCAAACGAACCAAATGCAGCATCGATAGCAGCAGCCAAATCCCCGGAAGGAGTTCCTCCTCCTGTTGGAGACATAATTGTCCAGAACAATTTGTGGTTATAAAACCCTCCTCCATTGTTACGAACGGCTGCGTTATCTCCCATATTTTGGAAAATTTCCTCTATTGACATATTTGCCAATGGGGTACCATCTATAGCGGCATTTAAGTTATTTGTATATCCAGCATGGTGCTTGCTGTGATGTATCTCCATTGTGCGAGCATCTATATGAGGCTCAAGAGCATCATAGGCATAAGGCAAACTTGGTAATTCAAAAGCCATGATATTTTATTTATTGGTTTAACATAGTATATACTTCAAAGATACATAATTGAGGGAGCAAGCACCAATCTCATTTTTCTATATGCTTATATAAGGCTCCTATCTCAATTTCTTAAAAAATGCCGAAACAAGATCACCGCATTGCTTCTCCAATACACCTGTAATAATTTCTGTTTTTGGGTGCAAAACCTGTTCTTTTTTAGTCACTAATCTCTTGTAACCCCTTTTAGGGTCTGTCGCTCCGTAAACAACTTTCCCTATTTGCGACCAATTGAGTGCTCCTGCGCACATGGTGCAGGGTTCAAGTGTCACAAAGAGGGTACAATCAGGCAGGTACTTTGCTCCTAAATAATTAAATGCAGAGGTGAGTGCTAAAATTTCAGCGTGTGCGGTAGAATCATTGAGCCGTTCGGTTTGATTATGTGCCTTTGCCACAATTTTGTTGTTACAAACCACAACTGCTCCAACAGGAACTTCACCTTCTTCAAAAGCAATCTCGGCTTGCTTAAAGGCTTCGTTCATAAAGTACTCGTCCGAACCAAAGCTATAAGCCATACTATTTAAGTTTAATGGCCTCCATCATCTGTTGTGCGGTGGGTCTCCACTCGTCCTGCATGGAGCGTGGGCAGCTGAAATCAAACACATAAGTGGTTCCGTTTGTAAGGGCATACATTATATAGGTATACTTCTTTACAGAATCCTGGTACTCGTTTTCAGGATAAACAATGGATGTAAATTCAAAGAAAACGAACCGATGCCCATTAACCTCCTTTATACCTTCGGACAGGATAGTCACCTTATCATACAATTCTGCAATGCTTGCCTTATAAAACTCAGCCATCATTTCCAGATCGCTTTCCTGCCATCGGGAATACGAACGATTAACACCAAAATCAATCAAGCGGCTGGGGTCAGAATATAGTGCAAGAGGTAAACGATACGACTGGTACCTCAACTCCATGTCCTCTTTTGTCATTGGACTAAAGCTTTTAGGCACATAAATGGTGACCTCATCGTTTAATTTGACCTTCATTAGCTTTTCACCAGTAAAAGCCAACAATGAAACAATAAGGAGTCCGAAAACTAATTTTTTCATAAAAACATTTGCAATTAGGGCAAATCTAAACTAACCAGAATTTTAATCCTCATAACGTTACTCCAAATGCATTATTACTAACTTTGCGGTCGATTAAAATCAAGAAGAAATGTTTAGAACGCATAACTGTGGAGAGTTAAGATTATCGGATGCCGGGAAAACCGTTATCCTGAGTGGTTGGGTTCAACGTGTACGGGATAAAGGAGGTATGGTATGGGTAGATTTGAGAGATCGGTACGGGATTACCCAGCTGGTTTTTGAAGAGGGAAAAACAAAGGATGAATTATTGGATGCAGTTAAAAAACTGGGTCGCGAATTTGTAATTCAGGCAAAAGGAGAAGTGCTGGAACGTTATGCGAAAAACGATAAACTGGCAACAGGGGATATTGAAATTATGACAGAAGAGTTAAATGTGCTGAATGCCTCCAAAGTACCTCCTTTTTTAATTGAAGATGAAACTGATGGCGGTGACGATTTGCGGATGAAATACCGCTATCTGGACCTGCGCAGGAATCCTGTTCGGAGCGCATTGCAATTGCGCCATGTTATGTTGCAAAAAACAAGACAGTACCTTGACAGCCAGTCTTTCCTGGAAGTTGAAACACCAGTGCTCATAAAATCTACTCCGGAAGGTGCACGTGATTTCGTAGTGCCTTCTCGAATGAATCCCGGTGAGTTCTATGCACTTCCGCAATCTCCGCAAACCTTTAAGCAGTTACTTATGGTGAGTGGGTTCGACAAGTATTTCCAGATTGTAAAATGCTTTAGAGATGAAGACTTGCGAGCCGACCGCCAACCGGAGTTCACACAAATAGACTGCGAGATGTCGTTTGTGGAGCAAGATGATATTTTGAACACCTTTGAAGGATTGGTAAAGCACCTTTTCAAAGAAGTTAAAGGAATTGATATTAAGCATGTACCTAGAATGGACTATGCCGATGCTATGCGTTTGTATGGGTCTGACAAACCTGATATCCGATTTGATATGCAGTTTGTAGAATTGAATGAAGTGACCCAGGGCAAAGGGTTTAACGTGTTCGACTCAGCCGAATTGGTAGTGGGCATCAATGCCAAAGGGGCAGGTGAATACACACGTAAGCAACTGGATGCTCTTACTGATTTTGTAAAGCGCCCTCAAGTGGGAGCAAAAGGCCTGGTATATGTTAAATGTAATGAAGATGGCACATTCAAATCATCGGTTGACAAGTTCTACTCCCAGGAGGACCTGAAAGAGTGGGCGGGCAAAATGAATGCTGAATCAGGGGATTTGTTATTGGTGCTAAGTGGTGATATGGATGCAACCAGGTTTGCAATGAATGTGCTACGCTTGCATATGGGAGATGAGCTTGGTTTGCGGAATAAGGAGGAATTTAAGCTGCTTTGGGTTCTAAACTTCCCGCTTCTTGAGTGGGATGAAGATACCAAACGGTACCATGCCATGCACCATCCGTTCACGTCTCCTCAAAAGTCAGATATTCCATTGCTCGATTCGGATCCTGGCAAAGTAAGGGCAAACGCCTATGATATGGTTATCAACGGTGTTGAGGTAGGCGGAGGTTCAATACGAATTCATGACAGACCCACCCAGCAATTAATGTTCAGGCATTTAGGTTTTAGTGAAGAAGAAGCCAAAGCTCAATTCGGGTTTTTAATGGAAGCATTTGAATATGGTGCTCCTCCACATGGAGGAATTGCTTTCGGTTTCGACAGACTTTGTAGCTTGTTTGGAGGGTCCGATTCCATCAGGGATTATATAGCCTTTCCAAAAAATAACTCAGGTAGAGATGTAATGATTGATTCACCTTCTCCCATTTCTAACGAACAACTGGAGGAGCTTGCAATCAAATTGAAGTAGTTACAGGGAGTCAAGGTAATTATCCACCCAGGTTTCAGCTTCTTTTCGGCTTGTGAATACGG
>JAGQYJ010000009.1:10317-15278 GCA_020436145.1 Cyclobacteriaceae bacterium
AAATAATCATGGTTTGGCTAACAGAAGATAACCAATTTACGATATAATTCTTTCTAAATCCACTAATTTCGCCCAAAATGAAAGCTACGTTTCACAAGTATCAGGCAGCGGGTAATGATTTTGTCATAATTGATAACAGGAATAATCAGTTTCCTAAAACCCCTGAGATAATCCAACGTATTTGTGATAGAAAATTTGGCGTTGGCGCGGATGGCTTGATATTGATAGAACCTTCGAAAACTGGCCTTTTTGAAATGATTTATTATAACCCGGATGCTACTCAAAGTCTATGCGGGAATGGGTGCAGAGCTGCCATTCGTTTTGCAGAATCTCTTGATATCGCTTTGGAAACCACCCAGTTTAATGCCTATGATGGCATACATAGGGCTGTAATAAAAGGCCATACCATAGACCTTGAAATGGCAGACGTACAAAATGGCAGAGAAATGGAAGGTGGCATTTTTCTTGATACAGGATCGCCACACTTCATACTATTTGTGAAGAATGCGGAAGAAGTAGATGTAGTAGGAGTTGGGCGTAAATGGAGATACTCTGGCTTGTTCGGGGATGCCGGGGCCAATATAAATTTTGTGGAAATAAAAGATAATAGTAAGATATACGTCCGTACATACGAAAGAGGAGTTGAAAATGAGACGCTTTCCTGTGGAACAGGTGTTACGGCATCAGCACTCGCTTCCTCTGCTTATGGGTGCAATTCCCCACTTAAAGTTGAGACCAAAGGAGGTTCTTTAACCGTAAGGTTTCAAAGAGAAAAACAAGGGTTCAAAAAGGTATGGCTCGAAGGACCTGCAGAGCATGTTTTTTCAGGAACAATTGATTTATGAGCCGATGAAAGGGTGTACATTTGCCCACTATTTAACATTGTAAAAAAGTATAATGGCTGGTTTATTTAGTAAAGGAGTTGCCAAGATTTTTGGCACCAAGTCAGAGAAGGATATAAAGGCAGTTATGCCTTTTGTGCAGAAAACAAACGAGATTTTTGCCACATTCCAATCATTAACTCACGATGAGCTGAGAGCTAAAACCACTAGTATTCGCGAGAGGATAAGTGCTCACCTTAAGCACATAGATGATGAGATAGGTGCCCTGCATACGAAGGTGACCGAAGATACTACTTTGGATGTGCACCAAAAAGAGGATTTGTTTAGTCAGATAGACAAATTGGAAGAAACCCGGAATGAGGAATTGGAGAAGGTTTTGCTTGAGGTGCTTCCGGAAGCTTTTGCCATTGTAAAGGAAACAGCCAGGCGATTCAAGGAAAATGAAGAAATTGCGGTTACAGCAACCTTGCACGACAAGCAATACGCAGCTCTGCATGACCATGTAGAAATAAATTATGATAAGGCCATTTGGAAGAACAAGTGGATTGCAGCCGGGAATGAGGTTACATGGGACATGGTCCATTATGATGTGCAGCTGATTGGCGGAGTGGTTCTTCACGAGGGTAAAATTGCTGAAATGGCAACTGGTGAAGGAAAGACACTTGTTGCGACACTTCCTGCTTTTCTAAATGCACTTTCAGATCGTGGAGTACACTTGGTTACCGTAAACGACTACCTGGCCAAACGGGACTCCGAATGGATGGGTCCGCTTTTTGAATTCCACGGCATTTCAGTTGATTGCATAGATAAGCATGAACCGCACTCTCCCGGGAGGGTAAAAGCCTATAATGCGGGCATTACCTATGGTACGAATAATGAATTTGGCTTTGACTACCTACGCGACAACATGGCCAAAGAGCCGGATGAACTCGTACAGAGAAAGCACCATTTTGCCATGGTGGATGAGGTTGATTCGGTACTTATTGACGAAGCCCGGACTCCATTGATTATTTCTGGCCCAATTCCCAAAGGTGATGAGCACGAATTCTATGACTTAAAGCCAAGGATTAATAAACTGGTTGAAGCACAGAAAAGATTGGTTCAGCAACTTTTGGTTGATGCAAAAAAACTTATTGGTGAGGGTCAGGAAAAAGAAGGAGGCCTTGCACTTTTCAGGGTTTATAGGGGGCTTCCTAAGCATAAGCCACTTATTAAATATTTAAGTGAAACGGGTATTAAGCAAATCCTTCAGAAAACGGAGAATTTTTACCTTCAGGATAACTCTAAAATGATGCCTGAGGCTGATGAGCCTCTTTTCTTTACTATTGATGAAAAGCATAACAGTATTGAGCTCACAGAAAACGGCATTGACCTGATTACAGGGGAGGGTGAGGATCCACAGTTTTTTATATTGCCCGACATTGGCGAGGAAGTAGCTAAACTCGAAAGAGATCCTAACCTTTCAGATACGGACAAGGTGAAGAAAAAAGATGAGGTAATTCAGGACTATTCAATAAAAGCACAGCGAATCCATTCGGTAAATCAGCTGCTTAAGGCGTATACGCTGTTTGAGAAGGATACGGAGTATATCATTGACGATGGCAAAATAAAAATTGTGGATGAGCAGACGGGCCGTGTGATGGAAGGGCGAAGGTATTCCGATGGTTTGCATCAGGCAATTGAGGCGAAAGAAAATGTAAAAGTGGAGGACGCAACACAGACGTACGCCACAATTACGCTCCAGAACTACTTCCGTATGTATCATAAGCTTTCAGGAATGACGGGTACTGCTGAAACAGAAGCTGGTGAGTTCTGGGAAATTTATAAGCTGGATGTAGTAGTAATACCAACCAACAGGCCCATAGTTCGTAATGACGCAGAAGATAAGGTGTACAAAACCGTACGAGAGAAATTCAATGCGGTGGTGGATGAAATTGTGGATCTTACGGGCAAAGGACGACCGGTACTAGTGGGTACTACCTCAGTTGAAATTTCTGAGCTTTTGAGCCGAATGCTACAATTGCAAAAAATAAACCACCAGGTATTAAATGCTAAGCAGCACCAGCGCGAGGCTGAGGTGGTTGCCAATGCAGGCAAACCCGGTACGGTTACTATTGCTACCAATATGGCCGGTAGAGGTACCGATATTAAATTGACTCCTGAATCGAAACAAGCAGGAGGTTTAGCTATTATTGGTACCGAACGTCACGAGTCCAGGCGGGTGGATAGGCAGCTGAGGGGACGTTCAGGCCGCCAGGGAGATGTTGGTTCATCGCAGTTCTTTGTATCGCTGGAAGATAACCTGATGAGGTTGTTTATGCCGGAAAGAATTGCAAAACTGATGGACCGTATTGGGCTTCAGGAAGGAGAAGTTATTCAGCATTCTATGATTACCAACTCCATTGAAAGGGCACAGAAAAAAGTGGAGGAAAACAACTTTGGTATCCGTAAACGATTGCTGGAATACGATGACGTAATGAACTCTCAACGTGAGGTGATTTATAAACGTAGAAGAAATGCTCTATACGGAGACAGGCTGGAACTGGATATTCTTAATATGATGTACGATACCGCTGAAGATATTGTACTTAATCATAAGGGTACGGACGACTTTGATGGTTTTAAACTTTCTATGTTGAGTTCTTTACAGGTAGATATGCCTGTAAGCAAAGAAGAGTTTTCAGGGTTAAATGAACAAGATTTAAGTGAGAAGGCATATGAGCTTTCACTTGCGCATTATCAGCGCAAGAATGCCTTTATCAAAGAGAAGGCCTTACCGATTTTAAGGGATATACAAAAAACGCGTGGAGCAACAGTTAAGAATGTGTTGGTTCCATTTACCGATGGGAAGAGGCAAATAGGAGTTAGTGCCGGACTGGAAAAATCAGTAGAAACAGAAGGTGGTGAACTCATAAAATCCATGGAAAAGATGGTAACGCTTGCTATCATCGATAATCTCTGGAAAGAGCACCTGCGCGAAATGGACGACCTTAAGCAATCCGTTCAAAATGCGGTTTACGAGCAAAAGGATCCGTTGCTTATTTACAAGTTTGAGGGCTTTAATTTATTTAAACAGTTTATAGCCAAGCTCAACGAAGACACAATTTCATTCTTAATGAAAGCAGAGATTCCTGTTCAGGAACCTGATCAGGTTCAGGAGGCACGGGCTCAACGCAGACAAAAGCTAAATGAGCAAAAGGATGAAACCAGATCAGCCTTGAGTGATGGACGAAAAGCACATGACCCTAGTCAGGCAGCAAGGAAAATTGAACCGGCTAAATCACAAAAAATAGCAAGCCGCAATGCACGCGTGTCTGTACAGTATGCCGATGGAAGTGTGAAAAAAGATGTTAAATTCAAAGTAGTGGAGGATGATGTACGGGATGGCAAATGTGTAATTGTTGAGGATTAATGGAAAACCTTTCACGTGGTCTACTCTTTATAACTATGCTCACAGGGATGGCCTGTACTTCGTTGAATACGAGTAAAAGCCCTAAAGAAAAATCATATTCAGAAGATTTAACATCCTACTTGCCTTCAGATGTTTCAGACACATTGACAACCGCAGGAGACGTACAGGAGCAAATTACTGCAGCAGATTCTACGCTTGATATAACACCACGGTTAGATTCTGCATTATTTGTTGTAGATAGTTTCAATAATGAGAACAAAACATTCATAGAAGGGCTTTCGCTACAATTATATGCCGGGAACGACCGTTCCGAAGCTAAGGAAATTCAGATGAAAGCTTTCAGATATTTTCCTGAAAGTAATCCCAAAATAATTTTTGATCAACCGAACTATAAAGTACGGATGGGAAGCTTTTACACTCAATTGGAAGCCTATCCCATATTTCGTTCAGTTCAGGAAAGGTTTCCTAAAGCCATATTGGTACCAATACGAATCCCCGTAAGTGGGAATTGAGGAGCGCATGCCCAAGCCGCTCTCAAATTCTTTTTTAAACCTATGTAACGTATTTTAGTGTTAGTTATGAATTAAGAGATGGCAGACTATAAAAAAATATTAGGATTTCTTAAAGTGGATTCTATAGTGGAAGATCTTGTAGCCATTGTGGAAGCTAAGATTGAGCTGCTCAAAATTGAACTGAAAGAAGAGGCT
>JAGQYJ010000009.1:15376-39924 GCA_020436145.1 Cyclobacteriaceae bacterium
AGATTCTATAGTGGAAGATCTTGTAGCCATTGTGGAAGCTAAGATTGAGCTGCTCAAAATTGAACTGAAAGAAGAGGCTGCCAAGGCGGTTACAAAAATTATAAGTGCGGTCGTTTTGGCATTGCTACTGTTTTTAATCCTGATTTTTGTAAGTATAACCATTGCTACTTTACTCAACCATTTTCTGGAGAGCAGATTTTGGGGCTTTGCCATTGTTACTGCATTTTACTTATTACTTCTTGTTGCTTTTAAGCTTTTTAGAGTAGGCGAAAAGTTGGAGAAAAGGATAGAAATGTCATTGAGTAATTTTGAAGAGGAGGACACAGAAACCAGTGATTCAGATGAGCAACCTTGAGGAAATAAAAGCAAAGAAAAGAAAGGAGCTCATAGCAACTCTTGAACAAAAGAAAAAGGAGCTGCAACTACACTTTGATGAAGGGGCTAATAAAGCGATTGAATGGGGGAAAGGAATGATTGTTATTGGTACGGGAGTACTCTTATTATATACCGTTTTAGACCGTTATCTGGAAGTAAAGTTTAGATCAAACGCTAAGAAAGAGGATAGACCCATTTCAGAGACAAAGTCTTCAATTAATAAATTATTGTTACCAATTTTCTCAATACTGCTTCAGCAGGGTGCTTCAACCTTGTTTTCATCCGGCCAGAAAAAATGGATCGACTACCTTGAATCTAAAAAGGGAAAAAAATGAGCGTTTACAAAGAGGTATTCTTAAAAAGTAAAAGGTCATTTGCGGTTCTTATTGACCCGGATAAAACAGGTTCTAAGCAAGCTCTATCCTTGCTTAAGGGGGCAAATCAGATTGAAGAAATAAGTTGCTTTTTGGTAGGTGGAAGCCTGGTAGCGCATAATAGCACTTCAGAACTGATCAACCTTTTAAGTGCCAATACAGATAAGCCCGTCATATTATTTCCTGGTAATATCAATCAAATTTGTTATGCTGACGCAATCTTGTTTCTGAGCCTTATTTCCGGTCGTAACCCGGAGTATTTAATTGGCCAGCATGTGGTTGGAGCCCCAATTATTAAAAAACTTGGAATGGAAAGCATTTCTACGGGTTATATGTTGATTGGTGAACCATCAAGCACCTCGTATGTGAGTAACACTACTCCTTTGCCTGCCAATAAACCAGATTTAGCTGCTGCCACAGCATTGGCCGGAGAAATGCTTGGGCATTCAGTTATTTATCTTGATGGAGGAAGTGGATCGAAGCAACCTATTCCAGGGAATATAATTGCAGAAGTATCAAATGCCATAAATGTTCCATTGATTGTAGGAGGAGGTATAAAAACCTATGAAGATGCAAAAAGAGCTCTCGATTCCGGAGCTCAAGTTATTGTTATTGGCAATGCAGCCGAAAAAGACGCGCAAACACTATATGAAATTGCCAGCGCAGTGGCTGATGTAAATCGTCAATTAGAGGTTCATTAACGATTCCCGCCTCCTCATTTTACCTGCCGGAATACCAAACATCATTTTAAATCTGCGACAGAAATAAGCGGTGTCTTTATAACCAACCTGTTTTCCAATATCCCGAATACTGTTTTTGGTTGTCCTTAAAAGATTTACAGCTTCCTCCATTCGCTGGTATTCAATGTAATCCTGAGGATTAATTCCTGTAAGCATTTTGAAATATTGGCCCACGTAATCTTCAGAAACGTTGGCTACACCGGCTAAAACTTTATTAGACAGATCGCCATTTATGTTTTCCTTAATGTAATTGAAGATGTCAATAAGGCGTGGATCTTTGAAGTAGGTACTGTTGGTTGCAAGTTGCTCAACAAAAAGTCTGTGTTTAATAATATACCTGATAATTTCTACTACCAGTTGCTCTGTTTTAAGTTTCACTATTCTATTACTACCTGCTTCTTCGGACTTTGATTCCAGAAAGAGTTGCTTAATAGTGAAGTTAATATCATCACTTTTTACTACAAAAGGCTCAATGTCCAGGGATGCAAAAAAGTTAACAGAGTTAAATACCTTGGCTTCGAAGGTTATAACAATCATAGAATCCTTGACAGAGGGATCACTCGTTAAATCCTGAACATGCGATTGAAGATATAGTTCTTTTTTAGTAACAAACTCTTCATTGGAAAGTTTGATCTTCGCATTAGTTCCATATGTAAGCGTTGTTTTTCTGCCGCCAGGTATAAAGAGCACTTCACCTTCCTCTACATCAATGATCCCGGTAGAGTCTTCAAAACTTATTTTTCCTGATTTAACAAAAACAGCTGTGTTTTCAACATCATAAAAGTTGGTTACAGTTACAGCTTGCTTAACATTTATGCTTTTGGCTTTGATATACCTAACGCCTAAAGACTCTATAATTTTATTATAGTCTTCCATGGTTTTGACGGTTAATGACAGAAATAATTGTACAAAAAAATCTTGGACAAATCTAAAGATAGATTTCTAAAAATGGAAACTAATTTTGGACAAATTTTGTACTATAGTAAGAAATAGCTCTTTACTATTTAAGTAATTCTCTTGAAATAACAATATTTTGAATTTCTGAAGTGCCTTCATATATCTGCGTAATTTTAGCATCACGCATCAGTCTTTCAACGTGGAATTCCCTCACGTATCCATATCCGCCATGAATCTGCACTGCTTCAACGGCAGCATCCATAGCTACCTTAGAGGCAAATACTTTGGCCATGGCACTTTCCTTTGTAAAATTCTTTTTTTGATCCTTTAAGAAAGCTGCCTGCAAACACAAAAGCCTTGCAGCTTCAATATTTGTTGCCATTTCAGAAAGCTTGAATTGGATCGCCTGATGTTTGGATATCTCAACTCCAAACGCCTTACGCTCTTTTGAATATTTCAAGGAAAGCTCTAATGCTCCAGAGGCTATACCTAAGGCTTGCGAGGCAATTCCTATTCGCCCACCGTTGAGAACACTCATTGCAAATTTAAACCCAAAGCCATCTTCTCCAATTCTGTTTTCCTTGGGAACTTTCACATCGGTAAACATAAGAGAATGGGTATCAGATGCTCTGATTCCCATTTTTTGTTCCTTTTTACCTACAACAAACCCCTCCATTCCTTTTTCAACAATCAAAGCATTAATACCATGATGACCTTTTTCAGGGTGGGTTTGTGCTATCACAATATAATATTCAGCCGAATTACCATTGGTAATCCAGTTTTTGGTTCCATTCAGGAGGTAATAATCTCCTTTGTCTTCAGCTGTGGTTCTTTGGGAAGTAGCATCAGACCCGGCTTCCGGTTCACTCAGACAAAAGGCTCCTATTTTCTGGCCCGTAGCCAGTTGGGTTAGATATTTTTGCTTTTGATCTTCGGTTCCAAATTTTTCGAGCCCCCAGCATACCAACGAATTATTTACCGACATTACTACCGAACTAGAGGCATCCACCTTAGAAATTTCTTCCATTGCCAACACATATGAAACCGTGTCCATTCCTCCTCCACCATATTTGGGATCTACCATCATTCCCAAAAAGCCAAGCTCTCCCATTTTCCTTATTTGTTCTGTAGGAAACTGCGCTTTTTCGTCTCGTTCTATAACGCCAGGCAGAAGTTCATTTTGTGCAAAATCTCTTGCCGCATCTCTAACGGCTAATTGTTCCTCGGTAAATTCGAAATTCATTGTACTAGGTTTTTGTAACTAATAGAAAAGAGGGCGTGCCTAATCCCTTGCCCCCATAAATACCATCACATAGTATAGTAAGGTAGTTAACGCTCCCAAAGCAGCTACTACATAAGTCATGGCAGCCCATTTTAGCGCGTCTTTAGACATGGCGTATTCCTGGGAGGTTACAACCCTGTTGGCATCAATCCATTGCAACGCTCTCTTACTGGCATCAAACTCAACAGGGAGTGTGATAAAAGCAAATAGGGTAAAAACAATATTTGCTGCAATAACTATTAACAAAATGCTTTGAATCGGGAAGGCATTTGTTAGGAAGAAGCCCCCGAAAAGAAGCCCAAGAAATAAGATGTTCATAATGCGGGCACTGGCATTTTGTATAGGCACAAGTGCTGTTCTTAAGGACAACATATTGTAGGCCGTGGCATGCTGTACCGCATGACCACACTCATGAGCGGCAATTGCTGCAGAGGCAGCAGACCGGCCATGATAAACAGCTTCGCTAAGGTTAACCGTTTTATTAACGGGGTTATAGTGATCGGTCAGTCTACCTTGAACACTAATAACCTGAACATCATATATACGATTATCATGCAGCATTTTCTCAGCCACCTCTTTTCCACTCATACCTGACTGCAATGGTACTTGTGAGTACTTTTTAAACTTCCTTTTTAAGGTATTGCTAACGGCAAAACTTGCTATAGCAAAAACAATGAAAATGAGTATCAACATCCTATTAAAGATTTAGTTTTCTAATTTAATTCTTTCTTTTTTAATCTCATGCTAAGGATAAAACTTAAGCTGCCAACAATTAACACTGTAAGTGTTTGGGAGGTATGGATTAGCGTTGCGAAAAAATATCCATCCTTTGGGGCAATTCCATATAGTCCTAAAACCGAACCTACTAATATATGGTAAGTTCCAAATCCTCCCTGAACCGGGGCAGACATTCCAAGGCCTCCCATTATAAGTATTGAAAGCCCTGCCAACAAACCTAAATTCGAAGTACTTGGCATTGCAAATACTATTACATAAGCCATTGCATAGTAAAGCACCCAGATAAGAACAGTTGAAATCCAAAAACCACTTTTGTTTTTCAGTTTTAATACACTGGTAAAGCCATCGGCCATTTCATTAGCAAAAGAACGTAGCTTGTAATATAAAGGTAATCTCTTAATGCGAGCTCTTAATATCCAAAGCATTGTCAGGGCAATAACAATTACCAAACCAAATACAGCAAGTAACTGAATGGTGCTTTCACTTACCTGAATTGCTTTTGTCTTTTCGTAGAAAAAATCGGTCAAAAAGCCACTTAAGCGGTCAAATTGCAAGAGTAATCCAAAAAAAATGATAACCAGTAAACCCAAAAAATCTATAATCCTTTCTGCCACAACGCTACCTAATGATGCTGACATGTTGACACCATCAGTCCGTTTAAGAACTCCGCATCGGGTGATTTCGCCAGCACGAGGGGCAATTAAGTTGGCCAGATACCCCACCATTACAGCAAGGAATGTTCTATAGGTAGTAATTGAACTGTAGCCCAGCGGGTGTAGCAGCAAGTTCCATCGGTAGGCCCGTATCACATGGCTGATAATGGATAAAACTACAGAAAGTAGTACCCATGAGTAATTAACCAATGCAAACCGGGACAAAAGATCCTGAAGATCCCAATCTTTAAAAACATACCATAAGAGTCCTCCTGCAATGGAAAGACCAACAAGGTATTTAAGTGCAGAAAATAACCTGGACTTCAACCTACTTGAGTAGTTTGTTACTGGCGTCTGGGAAAATTACGGTTGGCTTGTGTGTTTTCCCTTCGGTCTTATCTATCAAGGCATATGAAATAAGGATAACAACATCTCCAACCTGGGCTAACCTCGCAGCCGGGCCGTTAAGGCAAACTTCACCCGATCCCCTTTTACCTTTAATCACATAAGTTTCTAAGCGCTCGCCATTGTTAATATTTACAACCTGAACTTTTTCATTTTCTACAATATCAGCAGCATCCATCAAATCTTCATCCACTGTAATACTGCCTACATAATGTAGTTCAGCCTGGGTAATTTTTACCCGGTGGATTTTAGATTTCATTACTTCAATCAACATGCTCTACAGTTCAATTACAAGGTTATCAATTAATCTTACACCTGCCACATATGCAGCAAGGCACAAAGCTAGTTGATCTCCTTCATTAAGCGAGGGAATATTTTCCAGAGTTTCAAAATCAACTATTTCAAAATACTCCAAATCGACACCATCTAAGGCTTTGAAAAAATCATATACAGCGAGTTTAACTTCTTGCTGAGGAACACCTGAGAAAAGTAAATCAGAAGAAAGAGACAATGACTTATAAAGATTGCCTGCCAGCTGTCTTTGCTCTGCTGTAAGTCGTTCGTTGCGTGAAGACATCGCAAGGCCATTTTCTTCCCTTACAATAGGTGCAAGATGAAGCTGTACAGGTATATCAAGATCTGAAACTAAACGTGAGATAATCCTAAACTGCTGTAAGTCTTTTTGACCAAAATAGGCACCATCAGGTCGAGCAATACCAAGAAGTTTTGCCACCACAAGTCCAACCCCATTGAAGTGGCCAGACCTGTGTTTGCCTTCCATAATATGCTCCAGATAACCAAAATTCAAAGTTATCAGAGGCGGATTCGCATAAATTTCATCAACAGAAGGTATAAACACAACCCGGCAACCGGTTTTTGATAGAAGTGCAATATCCGTCTCTTCATTTCGGGGATACTTCGCAAGGTCTTCTGTATTATTAAACTGTGTTGGGTTTACAAAAATCGTTGCTATAGTTACATCATAGTGCATATTCGACATTTCAATCAGGGAAATGTGCCCCTTATGCAATGCACCCATGGTAGGCACCAAACCAATACTTAGGTTGCTTTTCCTAAACTCATCAACTGCTTCTTTAAGAATAGATTTTCTTCTAATAACCTTGAGCATACCTAGTTAAATGAACAATATTGGGCGTCAAAACTACGTTTTTCACCTAAATAAATATTGATATCCCCCTCAAAAACCAGTATCTTTGTGCACCCATTTTATGGTCATTTTAAAAATCAACAAATATGTCGAAACTTCGAATACTTTACGTGGCAAGTGAGATTGATCCTTTTTTACAGACTTCCGAGGTAGCTGATTTCGTTAGAAAGTTACCACAGGCAATGCAGGAAAAGGGCATGGAGATCCGAATACTTGTACCAAGATTTGGATTAATTAATGAAAGAAAGAACAGGTTACACGAAGTTGTAAGGCTTTCAGGTATTAACATTTCTGTAGGAGAGGAAGAAAAGCCTTTGGTTATTAAGGTAGCTTCTATACCCACGGCCAAATTGCAGGTTTATTTTATAGACAATGAAGATTATTTCCACAGGAAATCAATTTTTCATGACAAGGAAGATAAATTTTTTGAGGATAATGATGAAAGAATTGTTTTCTTCTGCAAAGGTGCTCTGGAAACCGTTAAGAAATTAGGTTGGGCACCAGACATTGTACATTGCAATGACTGGATGACAAGCCTGATACCTTTATACATTAAGACTACTTATAAGAACGATCCTATTTTCCAAAATGCAAAAACCGTGTTTACGGTTTATGATAACAAGTTCAACCACAGTTTTGGAGGTGGTTTAATGGAGAAGGCCAAGATGATGGATATAGAAGATGAGATGATCGCAAATCTTAAAACGGGTGACTTTGAAGGATTAATGAAAATAGGTATGGAGTATTCTGATGCTGTAATAAAAGCAAGTGATGATTTGAATGAGGAATTGACTCGATTGTTTAAAGACATTGATGAGAAAGATAAACGGGTTAATACGATAGAAAAGGGAGAAAATTTTACAGAATCATACTTCGAGCTTTATAATGAACTTATTGGTTAAGAAACTGGGTGTAGCAATAGCAATATTGCTACCCTTATTTTTTGTTTCGTGCGAAGACCCAGGTGAAATTGGGTTAAATGTTGACCCTAAACAAGGGACCATTTTAAGTAAGTACCAGGAGTTTGTTCTACCTAGTACGGAAGTACAATTTGACCCCAGATCAACAGTCAATTCTTCTTCATTTCAGGCTGGCTCTTATTCAGACCCGGATTTTGGAATTGTGACCACACGGTCTTATTCATGGTTGGGTATTCAATCTTCTAACCCAATTGTAAACGAAACCGCTGAATATGACAGCTTGAAAGTTCAGGTAAGGTTTTCAACCATATACGGTTCGGAAGCTTTAGATGGTGAAATTGAAATATTGGATCTTTACCAACTTGGAGATGCAATGAATACAGATATAGAATACACAAGAATTGATGAAAGACCCCTTGGTCAAAAAATTGGCTCTTTGGACTTATATCTGCAAGATATGGACACGCTTCAGACAGATTCTACATTTACTTTTAAGCTAAGCGATGTATTTGGTCAGGAATTGTTCGATAAATTAAAGGCAAATGATGGGACCTATGAAAATGATACCACCTTTAATGAATACTTTAAAGGAATAGCATTAGTTCCCAACGGTACAAACAACAAAGTTATACAGCTTACACAAAGCTCATTTGCAATAGTAATGTACTATCATGAATTCAATTCTTTAGGAGAACCACTTGAAAGAAATTATTCATATGGACTTGGTGACTTCAAGTATTATTATATCAATTCAGATCTAAGCGGCACTCCTCTATCAGGTATACAGCCCAACAATCAAAATTTCGACCCTGCAACTGATTTTAGATATATGCAGGCAGGGACATTGATTGCCCTTAAAGTAGATTATAGTGACTTATTTGATTTTGTATTGGCAGATTCAAACAAAAACATGGTTATTCAGAGAGCCAGGTTGAGAGTAGGTGCAATTGAAGAAAATCTTGAGGGCTCAGAAAGCCCGGTAACACTCAGAGGTTATTTTACAGACGATAATAACTTGTGGCCCATAACAACAGATTATACTACTTCAACGGATACGGTTGATTTTTTTGTTCAGTTACAACAGGATTTGACCCCTCCCGGTTTGTATTTTAATACCCAGGATATTGGATTTAGCTTGACGGATACAACTACGTATATAGCCCAAATGTCAACGTTTGTGCAGGATTTATATTCAGGAGGGTACGATTCGGAAGACACGCCTTATGAAAGAAGGGGAGAGTTACTCCTGTTTCCACCAACAAGTATGGATGAACATCAATCAACAATCAGTCATGTATTAACCAATCACTTTAAAGTTCACAAAGACAGTATTAGATTAAGGGTTTACTATACAGTACCAAATTGAATCAATCATAACTAATCAATAACCTATGTGTGGAATAGTAGCATATATTGGACACAGGCAGGCAGCCCCGATTATTATTAAAGGTCTAAAGCGGTTAGAATACAGGGGATACGATAGTGCCGGTATTAGTCTTCTCAACGGGGGGCTCAATATCTATAAGAAAATGGGTAAAGTGGCCGATCTTGAAAACTTGATAGATGGTAAAAACCTGGATAGCACCATCGGTACAGGTCATACCCGATGGGCAACACATGGTGAGCCCAACGATATTAATGCGCACCCACATGTCTCAAGATCAGGGAATATATCAATTATTCACAATGGGATCATTGAGAACTATGCCAGCATTAAACAAGATCTCATAAACAAAGGGTACACTTTCAATAGTGAAACGGATACAGAAGTATTGGTCAATTTTATTGAAAGCATAAAAGAAGAGCGTCAATGTTCATTACCAAAAGCGGTCAGATTGGCATTAAATGCGGTAGTGGGTGCATATGCGATAGTGGTTATGACGAAAGAAGACCCCAATCTCCTGGTAGCCGCAAGAAAGGGGAGCCCATTGGTGGTTGGCATTGGTAAAGATGAATTCTTCTTTGCCTCAGATGCAACTCCTTTAATTGAATATACCAATGAAGTGGTTTATTTGAAAGACTATGAGGTTGCTGTAATAGAAAATGGAGAATTTTCGATCAGAGATGTGAAGAACGTTGAAAAAACGCCATATATAGAAACCATTGAAATGGAGCTTGAGGCGATTGAGAAAGGCGGGTTTGAACATTTCATGCTGAAAGAAATATATGAGCAGCCCAAATCGATTAAAGACTGCATGCGTGGTAGGCTAAATGCGGATGAGGGTAGACTCGTTTTGGGAGGCATTAGAGAATATGCGAACAGACTGATTGAAGCTGATAAGATTGTAATTAATGCTTGCGGAACCTCCTGGCATGCAGGTTTGGTATCAGAGTACTTTATAGAAGAATTCTGTAGAATTCCTGTAGAAGTTGAATACGCTTCTGAATTCAGGTATCGTAACCCTATAATTAATGAAGGAGATATTGTATTTGCTATTTCTCAATCCGGAGAAACAGCCGATACGTTGGCAGCAATTGAGTTAGCCAAATCCAAGGGAGCTATCATTTTTGGAATTTGTAATGTTGTAGGTTCATCCATTGCAAGAGCTACGCATGAAGGAGCCTATACGCATGCTGGACCTGAAATAGGAGTGGCAAGTACTAAGGCTTTTACGGCACAGCTCACCGTTATGTTTATGATTGCCCTTAAGCTGGCGTATAGGAAGGGAACAATTGGAGAGAGTGCATTTAGAAGTATGCTTTTTGAAATGGAAAGAATACCTCAAAAAGTAGAGAGAACTCTTGAGCTTAATGAACAGATAATAGAAATAGCCAAAAAATTTAAAGATTCAGGTAATTTTCTCTACCTGGGCAGAGGGTACAACTTTCCTGTAGCTTTAGAAGGTGCGCTTAAACTTAAAGAAATCTCCTATATACATGCAGAAGGATACCCTGCTGCAGAAATGAAGCACGGCCCCATTGCATTAATTGACGAGGACATGCCTGTGGTGTTTATAGCCACAAAAGATAGGGGTTATGAAAAAATCATAAGTAACATTCAGGAAGTAAAAGCAAGAAAAGGCCAGGTAATTGCCATAGTTACGGAGGGAGATGAAGAGGTAAGTAAAATAGCAGACTATACCATAGAAGTACCTGATACGCATGAAGCACTAATGCCACTTATTTCTGTTATACCCCTTCAGTTGCTTGCCTACCATATTGCAATTATGAGAGGTTGTAATGTTGACCAACCTCGAAATCTTGCGAAGTCAGTTACTGTTGAGTAGAATCCATAGGTTTGGGAGCTGGCAATATTTTCGTTATTTTTTCGTTTCCGGGTACAATGCGAAAACTGCTTTTCTTACTCTTATTTTTTCCTTTCATTTCATATGCTCAGGATGACCCTGAGAAAGACAAAGAAGAAATGTTTACAATCTCTACCCCAATAACAATTGACTTGGGAGAAAAGGAGGAAGAGGAGCATGAAAGAAAGGAGAAAAAGCCCAAGAAAAATGTTTACTATGGCTTAAAAACCAAAAAGGGTTTTACCAGAAAGGGAGCAGGCAGTAATTCAACATTGGAGCTTTTCAACTACTTAAAGACACCTGTTAAGCCTGACCCGTACGTACGTGACATTTACTATTACGATTTTGAGAGGAAGCAGATACGGAAAACCCGGGATTATGACCCGCAAAAGGGCGTATTGCTGCACGGGCCCTATTCCAAAAAAGTAGGTGAGGTGGTGGTTGAAGAAGGTATTTTTTACCGTGGAACCAAACATGGCCGATGGACCCGTTACGACAAGAACGATATTCTTTTAGATAAGGAGAAGTACTATAAAGGATGGCCAAAAGAATCGCTGGTTAGCTTTTATGACCCTGAAAGAACAAAAATAAAGGAAATAATACCTGTTGAGTACGGCCAAAAGGAAGGCTATTATTTTTATTTTTTCCCCAATGGAAGTATAGCTGTATCTGGCGAGTATGAGTACGATCATAAGGTTGGGAAATGGTCGTTGTTCTATGCCAATAGAAGAGGAAGAAAACAAAGAGAGATACAGTACAGAACAGACCCTTTTGACGATAATTTTAAGCCGTACATATTACGTGAATGGAACAGTAAGGGTCAGCAAATTTACGATTACACAAAGGATAAAAAGATACCTCAGTAAAAGGCATCTTTGAAATGGGTGATTTCTGGTTTGTTAGTATGCAAAACAGAAATAATGTCAAAGCGAATGGGCCCTGTCCACTGTTTGTTTAATATGTAATTCTCAGCTCCGTTAATTATCATTGCAGTTTTCTTTTCATCTACAAAGTCTTCAGGGTTCCCGAATTTTGAAGAACTACGGGTCTTGACTTCTACAAAAACCAATGTATTTTCCTTTTTTACGATTATATCTATTTCTGATTTACCAATTCGGTAGTTCCTTTCAAGTATTTCGTAACCATTTTTTACCAGGTGGTTTACTGCTAAATTTTCTCCTGCCAGTCCTCTTTCCTGTTGTACAGCCATTTAGAAATCGTTTGCGATACAAATTAGTAGATACTTCCTTTATATTCACCTACATATCGGTTTTTTTTGCGCTATGAAACGTCAAAACCCAACTCAAACGGAAGCATGGAGTAAGCTTTCAACTCATTTTATTGACATCGAAGACACAGATATACCTTCTTATTTTACTGAAGACCTCCAACGATTTGAAAAATTTTCTATTCAGTTTGAAAACCTTTTGGTGGATTACTCAAAGAACCGGATCAGTGAAGAAACACTTCCTTTACTTTTTGAGTTAGCCAAAGAATGCGAACTGGAAGAGGCTATCAATGCAATGTTTAATGGCGAGAAGATTAACCATACTGAAAACAGAGCGGTTTTGCATACGGCATTACGGAAGCGATCAAATAAACCAGTGTATGTCGATGGAGAAGATGTTATGCCGAAAATAAACCGGGTTTTGGAACAAATGAAAGCCTTTTCCGAAAGAGTACATTCAGGTGAATGGAGTGGTTTTTCAGGTAAAAAAATCAGGCATATTGTCAATATTGGAATTGGAGGTTCCGACCTTGGGCCGGTAATGGTTACGGAAGCGCTCAAACCTTATTGGGTCGAAGGCATTGAAACTTATTTTGTTTCTAATGTGGATGGAACACATATTGCAGAAACACTGAAAAAGGTAGACCCTGAAACAACATTGTTTTTGGTGGCTTCTAAAACGTTTACCACACAAGAAACCATGACCAATGCACATACGGCAAGGGAATGGTTATTGAGTTTTTATAACAATGAAAAGGCCATAGCCAGTCATTTTGTGGCACTTTCCACCAACAATAGTGCCGTAGAAGATTTCGGGATCGACACGAATAACATGTTCGAGTTTTGGGACTGGGTAGGTGGCCGCTACTCCTTGTGGTCAGCTATTGGGCTTTCTATTGCTTTAACAATTGGATTTAACAATTTCGAACGTTTACTGGAAGGAGCATATACCATGGATAAGCACTTTTCAAGTGCTTCATTTAATGAAAACATCCCGGTTATCCTGGCCTTAATTGGCATTTGGTATAACAACTTTTGGGGTTTTGAATCTGAGGCAATATTGCCTTATGATCAGTACATGCACCGGTTTGCAGCCTATTTTCAGCAAGGCAATATGGAGAGTAACGGCAAGTATGTGGACAATAATGGATCGAATGTAAGCTATCAAACGGGTCCAATTATTTGGGGTGAACCTGGAACCAACGGACAGCACGCCTTCTACCAACTAATTCATCAAGGCACGAAGATTATACCTTGTGATTTTATTGCTCCTGCCATTAGTCATAACCCCATTGGCGACCATCATATTAAATTGATGGCTAACTTCTTTGCACAAACCGAAGCCTTAATGAATGGTAAATCGGGGGAAGAAGTGCTGACTGAGTTAAGGGGTAAAGGGCTTTCTGAAGAAGAGGTAAGAAAGCTATTCCCATATAAGATATTTGAGGGAAACAGGCCAACCAATTCAATTTTGGTTAAAGAAATAACACCGTATACGCTCGGTTCGTTGATTGCCATGTACGAGCATAAAATATTTGTACAAGGTGTTATTTGGAATGTCAATAGTTTTGATCAATGGGGGGTAGAACTAGGAAAACAATTAGCTGGTAATATTCTTCCAGAGCTTCGTGGTGACGAAGCTGTGACAACACATGATTCTTCTACCAATGGCCTGATAAATAAATTCAAAGAATTCAGAAATGCATAAAACACCTCTATACCCTCTCAAATTTGAGCCAATATTGAAGGACAAAATTTGGGGAGGAGAGAAATTAAAAAAAGTACTTGATAAACCTACGGATAGCAAAGAGTGTGGAGAGTCGTGGGAGTTGTCGGGCGTGGCAGGAGATGTATCTATAGTTTCAGAAGGGGAGTTAAAAGGCAAGTCTTTAACTGAGCTAATTGGTACCTATACAGGTGATTTGTTGGGTAAAAAGGTGTATTCCAGGTTTGGCAACAATTTCCCATTGCTTATTAAATTTATTGATGCCAATCAGGATCTTTCTATCCAGGTGCACCCCAATGATGCGATGGCCAAAGAACGCCATAATTCATTTGGTAAAACGGAGATGTGGTATGTGGTTGATGCAGAACCTGGTGCAACACTTATTTCTGGTTTCAACAAACCGACAAGCAAAGAGGAATACCTGGAGTATTTTAATTCAGGAAAGTTAACAGACCTGCTCAACAAAGAGAATGTAGAAAACGATGATGTTTTCTATTTGCCTGCTGGTCGTGTACATACCATTGGCAAAGGCTTGCTGATAGCTGAAATTCAGCAAACTTCGGATATTACGTATCGCATCTACGATTTTGATAGAACTGATGCACAGGGTAATAAGCGCGAATTGCATGTTGAACAAGCCCTGGGTGCGATTGATTTCGGGTTTTATAAAGAATACAAAACGGCTTATGATAAAAGCGCATCAGAAACCAATTTGGTTTCATGCAATTATTTTACGACTAATAAGTTGATTGTAGAGAAAGAGGTCAAACGCGACTATCAATCAATAGACTCATTTATTGTGCTTATGTGTTTAGCTGGAAGTGGCACTATTGATTTTGGAAGAGGTAAAATTTCTTACACGCTAGGTGATACACTCCTTGTACCGAATCAGTTAGGTGAAATAGATATTAACCCAGAACAAAAATCTAAACTTATGGAAGTTTATATCTCTTAACCTTCCATGAAATACAGATATTCCTTCTTCAAAAGTGGGCATATTTTATAGCGTTCATCCTTAATATCTTCAAAGAGCGCTTCCAACACTTCATACACATTAATGATTCCCCATTTTTCAGCCCACTCAAATGGCCCCATAGGGTAGTTGGTTCCTAATTTCATGCCGAGGTCAATATCATCTCGGTTGGCTGTGCCTTCCATAACTGTGTAATAGGCCTCATTAATAATCATGGCTATTATCCGGGGGGTAACCATACCCACTCTGTCATCTACCAATTGATATTCCAAGCCCATTCCTTTCAGAGCCTTTTCAAGGTCCATTTTGTCTTCCGGACGGTACATAGAAACTTCCATTAAATCCCTTTCGATAAAAGTTGGGTGACCATTGAAACCAAATAAATCACATTGTACTGCATCCTGGTAAATAGCTTGTTCAGCAAGGCTGAAATTAACAGCATTTAAAAAAACTGACATACCCGGATAATTCACATACTGCTCAAGATTATCGGGGCTGGCATCAACATTAAAGTCAAAAACAACATGTGCTTTTTCTAATAGTGCTTCTGATAAAAATCCTGCAAAACGTACCTCATGGTCACCTTTCACTTTTTCCTTAATGATGTTCGCTTGTTCTTTGGAGCCTACTACAAGTATGTTCATTGCATTGACTAATTTTGCCAAAAGTACAATAAACACAATGGATAAGAGAATCATAAATACGCCAAATGCGCCAGCTCCGATTGGCCCTTACAGCCAGGCGGTTGCATCTAACGGAACCCTATATATATCAGGTCAAATTCCTATAGACCCTTCTTCCGGTGAGTTAATTTCTTCAGGCATTCAGGATGAGACCCACCAGGTAATGAAAAACCTGAAAGCAATTCTTGAAGAAGCAAGTGTGAGTTTCAACCATGTGGTAAAGACAAGCATTTTTGTGGCTGATATGGGAGATTTTGCAGCAATAAATGAGGTATATGGAAGTTATTTTGGCGAAAATCCTCCGGCACGTGAAACCGTAGAGGTTAGTACGTTGCCTAAAAATGTAAATGTTGAAATTTCATGTATTGCTACGCTTAGATAATAAACGTATAGTTTAATGGTTAGAGTTCGATTTGCACCCAGTCCGACAGGAGGGCTTCATATTGGCGGTGTCCGCACGGCCCTATATAATTATTTGTTTGCAAGAAAAAACAACGGCCAGTTCATTTTGCGTATTGAAGATACGGACCAAAACCGGTATGTGGAAGGAGCGGAAGATTACATTATGAAGGCGCTGGAATGGCTGGGTATTAGTGCTGATGAAAGTCCGCAGAGGCAAGGACACTTTGGGCCATACAGACAATCTGAGAGGTTGAATATATACAAGGAATACGTGCAGCAGCTTTTGGATAACGGTTTAGCGTACTATGCATTCGATACCCCCGAGGAGCTGGAAGAAATGCGCAGGGAACTTCAGGAGGCTAAGGCATCTAACCAACAATACTCCGCTGCCAACCGCATGCAAATGCGAAATTCTCTGACTATGCCTTCAGAAGATGTAGAGAAATTAATAGCCGCTGGTAGTCCGTATGTGGTCCGAATAAAGCTTCCCTCAGACGAAATCATCGAGGTAAACGATTTGATACGTGGCAAAGTGAGCGTACAAACCAATACCATGGACGATAAAGTCCTGATGAAATCAGATGGCTTTCCTACATATCACCTGGCGAATATTGTGGATGACCATTTGATGAAAATCACCCATGTAATAAGAGGTGAGGAATGGTTACCTTCTGCTCCTTTGCATGTGTTTTTGTACAGATCGTTTGGTTGGCAAGCTCCACAGTTTGCGCACCTTCCTCTGTTGTTAAAACCAGAAGGTAATGGGAAACTGAGCAAGCGCGATGCGGACAGGCTAGGCTTTCCAATTTTCCCATTAAGCTGGACAGACCCTAAGTCCAATGAAGTTTCTGAAGGGTTTAAGGAAAAGGGATATTTACCTGAAACTATGGTCAACTTTCTTGCGCTGCTTGGATGGAACCCCGGAAATGAACAGGAAATATTTTCATTGGATGAACTCACAAAGATTTTTAACCTGGATCGCATCAGCAAGGCAGGCGCCAAATTTGATATTCAAAAAGCCAACTGGCTCAATGAGCACTATTTAAGAAGCATGCCAACCAGTAAGCTGGCTGAAAGCTTTATGGCTCTTGCCAAGCAGGAAGGATATTCTTGCTCAATGGAAAAAGCATCTTCAATTGTACCATTAATAATTGAGCGTTGCACTTTTATTCAGGATTTGTGGAACAATGGCTGGTACTTTTTTGTTGTACCCAATGAGTACGATGACAAGACTGTTCGAAAGAAATGGACAGCTGAAGCTGTTAACGTACTTAAGTTGTTTTCTTCGTTGATCGTAAAACTCAATACCCCAAAATCAGAAGCAATAAAAGAAACGCTTGAAAAGGCTGCCACGGAATTAGACACTGGATTAGGAAGGGTAATGCCTGCATTGCGGGTCGCGCTTACCGGCCAGGGTGGTGGACCCGATCTAATGGGGATAGTTGAGGTGCTTGGAGTGGAGGAAACAAAGAAACGTATTGAATTGGCTATTGACCGCTTAAAAGTTTAATGAAATGGGCAAAGAGAAAAACAAGGAGCCGAAAGTTCACAGGGAACTCAATGGCTTTAGGGTTGAGATTGACAAATTTGGTGAGATTAAAGGAAACTTTGATATTGACAAGGTTAACGAGTTTTTGAATCGAAATCTCGAAGACAAAAAGCTTAAACACGAAGGATAAAAAAACCCACTATGATAAATAGTGGGTTTTTTGTTTTTATTCTTTTAGTAATGATTAGCCACCAAAATCGTCAAATGAAACGTTCTCAGATGGAACTCCCCAATCATCACACATTTTTAATACGGCAGCGTTCATCATTGGAGGTCCACAGAAATAGAACTCAATATCTTCGGGCGCATCGTGTTTAGCCAATTGTTGCTCAATAACAGCATTGTGAACAAAGCCCAGAAAACCATCCCCTTCAGGGTCATCCATTGATTTTTTCTCTACCCAATTGTCTTCCGGCAATGGGTCAGAAAGTACCACAAAAAATTTGAAGTTGGGGAATTGCTTCTCGATCTTCTTAAAGTCTTCAATATAAAAAAGCTCACGCTTAGATCGGCCACCATACCAATAGGTTACCTTTCGATTGGTTTTAAGCGTATGGAAAAGGTGGAACAAATGCGAACGCATGGGTGCCATACCTGCACCACCACCAATATAAATCATTTCGGCACCCGTGTCTTTTATGAAGAATTCTCCGTAAGGGCCTGAGATGGTCACTTTGTCACCAACCTTTCTAGAGAATACAAAAGAAGAACAAATACCAGGGTTAACATCCATCCATTTGTTTTTAGCTCTGTCCCAGGGAGGAGTAGCAATACGAATGGTAAGCATAATAATGTTACCTTCCGCAGGGTGATTGGCCATAGAATAAGCTCTGAAGATTTCCTCTCCATTCTTCATTTTCAAATTCCACAAACCAAATTTATCCCAGTCTTCTTTAAACTTATCAGGACCGGCCGGATCACTAGGATCGGGTTCTATGTTAATATCTTTGTAATCCACCACTATGGGTGGTACATCTATCTGGATGTATCCTCCTGCCTGAAAATCCAACGTTTCCCCTTCCGGCAACTTAACAGTAAAAGCCTTGATAAAGGTTGCAACGTTATAATTTGAAATAACTTCACACTCCCATTTTTTAATACCAAATATCTCTTCTGGCACTTTAATGTCAAGGTCTTGCTTAACTTTTACCTGGCACGACAGGCGCACGTTGCTCTTTTGCTCATCACGGCTAAGGTGTCCCACCTCAGTTGGAAGCACATCGCCTCCGCCACTTTCAACTGTGCATTTGCACATTCCACAGGTACCACCCCCACCACATGCTGAGGGCAAGAAAATTTTATTTGAGGAAAGAGTAGTTAACAATGTTCCACCAGCGGGAGTAACAATAGCATTGTCTGCATCGCCATTGATCATAATTTTAACATCACCTTGCTGAACAAGTTTAGATTGGGCAAACAATAAAACAAGTACCAGTAAAATAATAATTACCGAAAAAGCTACTATTGAAGATATGATTATCATGGGTACTTAAGATTTTTTCAAGTGGCACAAATATATTCATTCTAACAGCAAATTGCCTACTTACCTAGTCATTACTTACGTGGTATTTTATGCTAAAACAATTGCTTCCAGGTTTGTTTATAGTAATTATATTTTAAAGTGCTTGGTAGAGCCTTCCACCAATAGGAATTTATTTCTACCGCAAACGAGGGTTGCATATAACAATTAATAGTACAGCCTTCGCATTCAGGCCATTTGCCTTCCATTTTTATTGCTTCTTGTACAGAGTCCGATTGGTAAAGCTCAACGAGTTTACCATTGATTGGCAAGTTTTCTTTTCCTAAATGATAGCAAGGCAGGACAAGTTCATTTTCAGGAGAAATTACAATAGTAGAGCTTGCCGCTTTGCAGACTGGTACCTTAGTGGAGTTACCACCATTTTTTCGAAGTTCAATAAAGGCTTCGTTTAGATATACCTTAGGTTTTCTCGCCCATGTTTTCAACTCGCCCAATTGGTGTTTGGTTAAAGACTCATCTACACCCAGATTGTTGTATTCAAAGGCCGGGTTAAGAATCATTAGAAGATTGTTAGGCAAAACCACTTGTTCATAAACCGGTTGTATCTGATCAAAATTGCCTTCAAAAACAGTAAACAAAATATCGGGCCTTTCTTCAAGCTCTTTTGCAATTTCTATAGACCGAATTACATGGTCAAAACATGGTACACCCCGCATTTTATTGTGTTGCTCAGGTAAGGAGGAGTCAAGGGAGAAATGAAGCATATCAATTTTACCTGCCAGCTCCCTTGCTTTCTTAGGATAAAGAAGACAGTTGGTAGTAACGGTTGTAATAAACTTCAGCTTTTTTGCTTCGGCTAAAATATCCGGCAAGTTGGGATGAAGAAGCGGCTCCCCTCCCGTAAAATCGATAACGCGTACACCCAGTTTTTTTAAATCTTTTAGATTGGTTCTTACCTGATCAAGCGAAACATAGCTACTTGGCCTTTCCCAGATATCGCAAAAACCACAGGAGGCATTACATCTGTAGGTAAGATAGTAATTGCATAAAACCGGATGGTTGACCAACCTCATGGCATGGTCGGTTTATTTGCCCAGCATTTTCAAAAGCTTGGTGAGCCTTGCTTTCAAATCTCTTCTATCAACAATAAAATCCAAAAAACCGTGCTCAAGCACAAACTCAGAACTCTGGAAACCTTTGGGAAGGTCTTTACCAATAGTTTCCCGAATTACCCTTGGGCCGGCAAAACCGATAAGTGCTCCTGGTTCGGCAATATTAAAATCACCCAGCATGGCGTAGGAAGCAGTAACACCTCCGGTAGTGGGGTCTGTTAATAATGAAATGTAGGGTGTTTTTGTTTCAGAAAGTTGGGCAAGCTTAGCCGAAGTTTTTGCCAATTGCATCAGCGACAGACTGGCTTCCATCATTCGTGCACCTCCCGATTTTGAAATCATTAAAAACGGCACATCGTTTTTCAGGGAGTAGTCAATAGCTCTGGCTATTTTTTCACCCACTACAGATCCCATAGAACCACCGATAAATGCGAAATCCATACAAGCAATATTGATATCGATTCCATTCATTTTTCCGTAAGCGGTCCGCACAGCATCCTTTAGCTCTGTTTTTTTGGTGCTTTCCGCTAATCTTTGGGGATAGGGCTTGGAATCAACAAATTCAAGAGGATCGGCCGAAACCATATCTTCGTTGGTTTCTGTAAACTTATTGTTGTCGAAGAGAATCTCGAAATACTCTTTAGAACCTATACGCACATGATATCCGTCTTCCGGGCTTACATACGCATTATTTTTAAGCTCGCGGGTATGAATAATTTTGCCTTTAGGAGTTTTATACCATAACCCGTCAGGTGCTTCTTTCTTTGATTCGGTTGGGGTTTGAATACCCTTGTCTTTTCTAGTAAACCAGGCCATAATATTCTATTTGGGTCGGATACCAATTGGTTTCCAACAGCCTCAGGGTGTGTAAAGGTAAAACAAAAAAGACCAATTGAAACAATCAATTGGCCTTCTAAAAAATCTCAGTGAAAATCTATTTTCTTTCTTTGATACGAGCTGCCTTACCCTGACGTCCGCGCAGGTAATATAAACGGGCTCTTCTTACTTTACCTTTTCTCATCACCTCTATCTTATCGATATTTGGTGAAAGAATTGGGAATATTCTTTCAATTCCAATGCCATTTGAAACTTTACGAACAGTGAAGGTTTCACCATTGGTTCCAACGTTTTTACGTTGAATTACAGTTCCCTGGAATTGCTGGATTCGCTCCTTATCTCCTTCTTTGATTTTGTAGTGAACATTAATGGTATCCCCTGACCTAAATTCAGGACGGTCACCTCTAACTGCTGCGTTCTCTTCCTCTACTAGTTTTATTAAATCAGTCATTTTTATTACAGATTTATTCCGATCCGAAAATCGGACTGCAAATATAAAATAATTTATCTGAAATTACCTCGACAGGTTATAAATATCAATATTTTTTATGGATAGCAAAAATGAATACAAAGTGTGTTAATTCTTAATTTTCATTACTTTAGAAATATGGAGAAAAAAGAACCACTGAATATGACGCTGAAAACAGCTGCGGTTTTTATATCGCTGGCCGGTATAGTCACGCTGTTATTGTTTTTTAAGAGTTTTCTTCAGCCATTAATTGTTGCCCTCCTCCTTTGGTTTATTATCATAGAAGTTCGTTCTTTTTTATCAAGACTCAAAGTGAAAGGGAGATCCCTTCCAAAATTTATCCTCACTTTAGTAAGTACCTTAATTGTTTTTTTTATTTTTTACTTATCCATTGACATTGTTGTAACCAATATTGAAAAGCTCGCTGCCAATTTTGATCATTATAGCAAAAACATAATTGCCTCGCTGGAACAACTAAAAGGATTACTGGGTATTGAGAACCTGGGAGATAATATTCAGGAACAGAAACAAGCAATAGTAAAATCTGCTGCCAATGCGGCCGCCTCACTTGCTTCTTTTATAGGAAGCATGCTAATGGTTCTTTTTTATGTAATTTTTATCCTCCTGGAAGAGGCTAATTTTAAAAAGAAGATTGAGAAAATGTATCATTTGAGTGAAGGCAATAATCTTCAAAGGACATGGAAAAGTATTCATGCGCTTATGCATGACTACATGTCAATAAAAATGCTGACAAGTTTTATAACAGGTTTGCTCAGTTTCTTTGTATTGCTGTTCCTGGGAATTGAATTACCTGCATTATGGGCGTTTATTATTTTTATCTTGAATTTTATACCTAGTATTGGCTCCATCATAGCAACTGCTTTCCCTGTTCTGTTTTCTTATGTGCAATATGCCGATATTAAGCAGACGGTAAGTGTTTTTATTGGCATTCTTGCCATTCAGGTATTGGTTGGAAACGTATTGGAACCTAAGCTTATGGGTAATAAGTTGAACCTTAGCCCGTTGGTTGTAATTATCGGCCTGGTTTTTTGGGGCTTTATCTGGGGAGTTATGGGGATGCTACTCTCTGTGCCTATCATGGCTTCACTAATGATTGTCTTCAGCCAGTTTCGTGGTACAAGGCGTTTGGCAATATTTCTCTCTCAAAATGGAGAGATTGATTCACTGGTCCCGGAAGAGAATGAAGACTCTATAGAGTAAGTAATTTTTTCTCCAGCACTTCAATTTTTTGGAGTATACAGTTGAAGAAGTTGTTTCTTTGCTTTTGGGAAACTAAACTTATAAGATTTGATTTTTTTATGATGTTCCGAAGTACATTATGTGTTTCATTGCAAAATTCGGGATTACTTGTAGTAAGGAGGTTTAGCACGTTATGTGTAATAAAAGCCATTTTCCGATCACCCATATCAAAAAAAATGGTATTGTCTCCTATGGTGACTTCATTATAATAGAGTTTGAAGTTGTCCTTATCTTCAGTTGATGGGTACGTTCGAGAAGTTTTGTATCCATTCTCAGCATCAATTTTAACCTGTAAAACCAATTCCTTCAACTCATCAAAAATGATCTGAAGCAATTCATGGTCATCAAGAAAACCATTATCATAATAAAACTCCAGTTGGTTAAGCGTGCTGTTGATTGTTTCTTTATTCCAAACTTCTGTCGAGGGTATCTTGGTATAAACACCAATTATTTTTTTCCCTGTTTCAAAAACAGCATTAGGAATAAGCGAAGGATCAAATTTGCAGTGCTGCAACTCTGGCTTATTTAAAATGGTTTTTTGCCAAAAGAAAAGTTTAAAGGCCGCAATGTTTCGGTAATCAAAGTACTTAAACAATGGCAAATCTTTGGCTATATAAAAAAGGTCCTTTTTCTCAAACCCGGAAATAAGCCTCAGATTAGCCAATATTGAGTCGAAGTATTCTTCGAAGCTTACATTGCTATTAATAGATCGATAGTTGAACGTAATATTGTTCAACTGGTTTTGAACCATTGAGTCGAAGGAAATGTGATATGCCTCACCCAATTTGATGAGCTCTTCCAGCGTAAGCATTTTTTCGCCTCGTATTCTACGGTAGGCACTGTCGTTGCTAATATCTAGTTGAAAGGCAAGCTCGTCAACAAAAGAAGTTGAGGATGGAAGTTGCTGCTTAATACGCTCAAAGATTCGATTTTGGATTTCAAACGGTTCCACAAGCCTAACAATTGTTAGCTAAAATTAGGAATTCTCGAGCCCAACTACAATAATGTTTAGCCATTATTTGCAAAAAATGCAAAAGATAGATTTCCTATTTGCAAAAGATACAACCCTAATTGGTGTTTGATATATAGTTTGGCCATGAAATGTTGTGTTATGAAAGCCACTCATCAAACCTATCGCCATCTACTCGTACTATGTATTTTTTTATTTGTGTATGATATTAAGTATGTTCTTGCACAAAACCCTGAGATTATTCGGCCATTGAACAAAGTACATTTTAACCTATTAGGAAACGCTTCTCTCGTTTCGCTTGAATATGAGCGATCAATTCCTGTGAATAGAAATCTATTTATTGCCGGTGGGCTCGGAATCGGTTATAACCTAGAGTTTCAAATTTGCTTGTCAGGACATTGTGGTCCTCCTGATAACTATTTGACCATTCCTCATTATATCACTTCCAACTATGGGGATGGCAGACATTTATTGGAAGTAGGGCTTGGTGGAACATATATAAGTGGTAACCCATCCCGGAAATACCTTTTTTATCCAATGGTTGGGTACAGATTGCAATTCAAAAATCCAAGGAAAGCATACTTTCGGGTATTTGCTCAAGTCCCTTTTGGTGGTTGGGAAGATGAAATCATTTTTTCACCTGTTGGAGTAAGCTTTAGTAAATTGATCCTGGATTGAATCATAAGGGTATGGTAATCAGTAAAAAGAATGTACTGGTTCAAATTTGGCCAATTAGCATTTAAGCCTTTCCTGGTCTCCGCTTCTTTGTGCGCTCAACAGCCTGCTTGTGGCGCCACTCCTCAATGTTTTTTGCATGGCCTGAAAGCAATACATCAGGTACCTGCAAGCCTTTATAATCTGCCGGACGGGTGTAGACGGGTGGAGCAACCAACCCATCCTGAAAGGAATCGGTTAAAGCTGAAGTTTCATCTGAAAGCACTCCAGGTAAAAGTCGGATAATACTATCCGCAATTACAGCAGCTGCCAGCTCACCACCGGTAAGTACGTAGTTGCCAATGCTAATCTCACGGGTAATTAAATGCTCACAAACACGTTCATCTA